>JALYVA010000053.1 GCA_030853485.1 Acidobacteriota bacterium | reverse complement strand
ACTGAAGCCCGAACTATCCATGGCCATCTATTGCCAGGAAGGAATTAGTAACTCATGCAAGTTGTTGCATGGAGCCATGCTATTTGTTGAACAGCGCATATAAAAAGATGTGGATCCAATCTCCCGAGCAGATGGCAGCGTAGTTATAGGTACTAACACTTCTACGTTCATCGGAGAAATATGAAAAAGTATGCCTTGCTTCTCTGCGGTCTCGCCTGGGCGACGCTGTCTTCCACTCCAGTCTTTGCCGATACGGTTTTCGACTTCAGCTTCACGGGAAACAACAGTGTCAGCGGTTCACCTGGGACTCCTTTTTCGGGGTCTGGAGATTTTACGGTGAAGGCGACCGGAACCGCAGGAGAGTTCAAGATCACTGGCGTGACCGGAACCACGGATGGCCAGAATATCTCCGGCATCATTGCGCCGGGCGGCTTCGGGTTCAATGACAACTTCTTGTTTTATACGGCAGGGGCTTCGGCTGCTTCGCTCGACAACGCGGGAGTTTCGTACCGGCTTGCGAATGGCGTCGACGCGAATCTGTTCTTCGGAGTTCCGGGTCAGTATCAGCAGTCTCTGTTTGGCTTCCCGGGGTCGCTGGTTTCGGAAGATCAGACTGCACCGGTCAGCATCACGCCTGAGGCTTCACCGGTTCCAGAGCCTGGAACGATGGGGTTGTTTGCTACGGGCGCGCTGGGAATGCTGGGTGTGGTTCGTCGCAGGATTGCTGTTTAGTTCTTTTCAAACTGAGCAAAGCCGCCTCTTGAGAGGCGGCTTTGTTTTGGAGTAGAGTGCTTCCGTGTTACTGCAAACGCATCATGGTTTCGCGATGGTATTGCGGGACGCGTGGCGGGACTACTTCTTTGATTTTTCTTTCTTTGTAGATTTTTTTGATGGAACTTCGGTGTCGCGGTCACCGACCATGTGGAGGCGCATGAAGTTGGTTGCGCCGGATTTGGTGCGGGTGCCAGCGACGATGCCGACGATCTGTCGCTGGTGGACGTGGCCATGGGTTTCAAGGATTTCTTCGGCCATGCCGACCAGGGTGTCGGTGTCGCGGAAGCGGCTGCAGAGGATGGGGTGAGTGCCCCAGAGGAGCATGCAGCGGTTGATGACCTGCTCAAAGGGGGAGAGGGCGAAGATCGGCGGGTCGGGATGGTACTTCGAGAGTAGACGTGCGGTGGCGCCGGTTTCGGTGAAGATGGCGATGGCGGCCACGTCGAGATCGTCGGCGGCATGGGACATGCATTCGCAGATGGTTTCGGCGATGGAGAGCCGGACGCTAGGATGATGGCCGAGCGCCGGGCGAGGATCGATGCGGATCTGGTGTTCGGTCTCGGTGATAATTTTGGCCATCATGGCGACGGCTTCGACGGGGTATTTGCCGGCGGCGGACTCGGCCGAAAGCATGACGGAGTCGGTGCCGTCGTAGATGGCGTTGGCGACGTCGGAGGCCTCGGCGCGGGTGGGGCGAGGGTTCTCGATCATGGACTCGAGCATCTGTGTGGCGGTGATAACGGGCTTGCGATACTCGGCGGCGCGGCGGATGATGTGCTTCTGGATGGCGGGAACTTTTTCGGGAGGAACTTCGACGCCGAGATCTCCGCGCGCGACCATGATGGCGTCGGTGACCTCGAGGATGGAGTCGAGGTGTTCGATGGCCTGGGGTTTTTCGAGCTTGGCGATGACCCATGCATCGGATTTGAGGGCGGCCAGGCGGTTCTTGACGTGGCGTACGTCGTCGGCTGTGCGCACGAAGGAGACGGCGACGGTGTCGACGCCCTGGCCAACGGCGAAGATGAGGTCTTCCTCGTCTTTTTCGGTGAGCGAAGGGACGTTGACCGCGATACCGGGAAGGTTGATCCCTTTGTTTTCGCCTAGCATACCGCCGTTGATGATGAGGCAGGTGACATCGACGCCTTTGATTGAATCGACGCGCAGCTCGATGAGGCCGTCGGAGAGCAGGATGCGGGATCCGGGCTCGAGATTTTCCGCGAGCGTCTTGAAGGTGGTGCCGACCAGCGCGGCGGTGCCTTCGATCTCGCGCGGTGTGATGGTGAGGCGGTCGCCGGCGGTGAGTTGGACGGCCTTGTGGCCTTTCAGCTTGCCGGTGCGGATCTTTGGGCCCTGCAGATCGGCGAGAATGCAGATGGGCTTGCCTTCTTCGCGCGCGACGGTGCGAACCATCTTGATGAGTTCAGCTTTCTGTTCGTGGCTGCCGTGGGAAAAGTTGAGGCGGGCCACGTCGAGGCCGGCGCGGACGAGCTGCCGGAAGACTTCAGGCGAGCTTGAGGCGGGCCCTAGCGTGGCGACGATCTTGGCGCGACGTGTGCGTTCGAGGGATACAGGCGGGACAAAGTCCGGCATAGGCTTCGGGGAGCTTTTCAGGGAGCTTTTCATGGATCGCTGTGCGGGTACTTTCTTACCATCTTCGAGCTTCGGATGGCGTGACCGGTAAGTTTAACTGCCGTCGCAATTCTACCCGGCGGGAGGGCTGTTTGGGGTGAAAGGCAAGGAATCAACCTCGTTGGGGCGGAAAAAACGTTCGTAGAACTCGGTGTTAAATTCGGCGCCGCAGAGAATACTGAGCGAGATGATATAGAGCCAGAAGAGCAGGGCGATGCCCACGCCGAGTGAGCCATAGACCTGCGAGTAGTTGGCGAAGCGTGTCACGTACCATCCGAAGACGAGTGTGGAGACAAACCACATTGCGGTCGCGACGATAGCACCGGGCAGGGTTCGCTTCCAGGACTGCCGCATGGGTGTGCCCATGTGATAGATCAGCGCGATGATTCCGATGCAGCCAGCCAGCGCGATAGTCCAACGAAACAGCAAGGCGACGACATAGACGGGCGCGCGGATGGAAGGCATGACGTGCAGCGCCAGCCAAAGGGTGATGAAGTGGCCGAAGACGACCAGAAGGCTTGCGAGCGCGAAGGGCAGAAGAGAAAGAGGGACGAGCACGAGGGCGCGGAGGCGACGCTGCCAAAAGGTCCAGCAGTCTTCGGGAAGCTGGTTGGCTCGCCGTACGCCCTCCATGAGTGTGGCGATGACACTTGAGGCGCCGCTGAGGCTGACCAGGAAGGCGATGCTGAGCGCGTGGGTGGAGTGGATGCTGTGGGGCGAGGGAACGAAGTAGCTTCCAAGCAGGGGAGTAACGTCGGAAGGCAGAATGCGGTCGAAGAAGATGGCTAGTTGAAACCGGATGGGGGCGCTGTCCGGCAAAAGGCTAACGACGGCAGCGGCGACGATCAGAGCGGGGAAGAGAGCGACGATGGCGGAGTAGGCGGTGGACTGGGCGAGGTTGAGGCAGTCGTGACGGGCTGCACGAAGGAACGTGCCGTGGAAGAGGGTAGGGAGGCGAAGGAATCTATTCATGCGTGCCGGTCTGGAACAAGGTTGAGGGCCGGGGGACTGAGCGGGTATTTCGCAACAAAAGCAGCCACGGACGATGAGAGGAAAGTGTCTGGAACTGGGAAAAGAAAGTGAAGTGTGCGTCTAAGCCGCAGGCTCTTCGACTGCGCCTGCCGCATGGAACGCTTCCTGGTAGGTTGAGACTTTCCCGGCATGACGTTCACTTTAGAACGATATCTTTAGGATGATCCAGGTATTTACCCCTTCGACTTATGTCGACGCTGCTCAAGCTTTCCACCGGTTGAGAAATTCGGTGACCGCGGCAGCCTGCATGTAGCGTATTTCTTCGAACTCGCCCGTTTTCTGGGAATAGAGAAGCTTGCCGTCAGAGTCGAGGACCGCGAGCGCGGGGACGCCCTTGTTGAGGGGAATGTTGTATTGCGCGGCGATATCGACGTTCTTATCGAAGTGGCCCACATCGATGTGAACGACGACGAAGTGATTGTCGAGCAGTTCTGAGTTTGGTTGCTGGTGGAAGTAGATGTCGAGAACCTGGCAGTCGCCGCACCAGTCTCCGCCGAAGTCGAGGAGGACGCGCTTATGTTTCTTCCGTGCCTCACCCAAGGCTGCGGCGATATCTGCATGGGCATCGGCGTCGGCGGCATAGAGGTGTTTCTTGACGGCCGGCACCGGCGTGACAGGTTGGCGCGTCGCGGGTGCCGATGCGATAGGAGCGGCTGGCGAAGCGGGCTGGTGCGCTTTGCATCCGGTGAGGAGCGCAGACAAGCAGGTGCCCCACAGGATCGTGGACATGAGCCGGGCGCGTCTGTTCTGTGGAGCGGTCACGATCATGTTGGCGTGTTCCTCTGCCGGTGGTTTTTAGACGAAGGTTGGCTCTTTGGCAACTTATATCATGCCTTCCATCGGTTCAGGAGCGTGGTGATGGCTTCGGCGGTAGGGCGCTCAAACTCTTTGGGCTGCTCGGCGTAGAGAAGTTTGCCTCCTGCGTCCAGGATAGCGAGCGCGGGCACACCCTTGGTGATGGGTACGTGATACTTGCGAGCGACGTCGACATTGCGGTCCATGTGGCCGATGTTGATGTGCACGACGATGTAGTGTTTGGTGAGGATCTCGAGGTTGGGACTCTGGTGGTAGTAGAAGTCCAGCACCTGGCAGTCGCCGCACCAGTTGCCTCCGAAGTCGAGCAGAATGCGTTTGTGCTCGCGCCGTGCCTGCACGAGTGCGGCAGCGATGTCAGATGTCGGGTTAGCGCTCTCGGAGTAGAGGTCTTTGTTGACGTGGAACGTGGACTGCGCCTGGCAGAGGGGCATTGGCGCGAGGCTGGCTGCGGAGATGGCAAAGAGCAGAGATGCGGACCGGAGTGCGGCGGGACGAGATTTCAGCATGGGTAGAGGACCTTCTAACTACCTGTGCAGCGCCATGCATCATCGGATCGAGGCAGACGCACATACAGGAGTTGTAGAGATGATGCATGAGGGACGCGCCTGACGCAAAGTATCTTGCTGCGGGTGCAAGTGGCGCTATTTTGGAGTGTAGAAGCCGTCGCGAGTCTGCACGGTGAGGCCCTTCTGGCGTAGGGAGAGGTCGACCTGATGGAGGCCACTGCGTGTGACGTCGTCGCCGGGGATGAAGCCGAGGAGGTACTGGGCCTGCAGCTCCTCCGCGATTTGGGCGTAGGTATGGGCTATATCCTGGTTCTTCTTGACGTCGAAGACGCGGCCGCCGGTTTCCTGCGCCATTCGTTCGAGCACCTTGCGACCATCAATGTTTCGCCTGCTGGCGGTGCTGCCGGTGGGATTGGTGCCGCCGGGGTATCCGTCGCCGGGGTACCCGCCGGGATAGCCTCCGCCCGGATAGCCACCACCCGGATAGCCACCACCGGGATAGCCGCCACCCGGATAGCCACCGCCCGGATAGCCGCCGCCGGGATATGGGTATCCGTTGTTGTCACTTGCAGGATTGTTGCCTGCTTGATGGAAGGCCTCACCTCGGAAGTAGATCCCATAGACGATCGTATCGGCGCGCTGTGCAGCCTCGATTGCGTGGTCGAGTGTCTCTTTGCTGCCGCTGTCTACGCCGTCGGACAAGAGGACGATGACCCGGCGCGCGGTCTGCTTGCGCATGATCTCGTCGGAGGCAAGGAAGAGGGCGTCATAGAGGGTACTGGGGGTTCGATGGGTGGAGGCAGTGCTGTTTCCAGACGCGCTATGGGGGTTTCGGGAAGAGCCGCCGGTGCTGCCGGAACTGCCGCGGCTGGAGGCATCGATGGTGGAGTCCTCGCCGATGGTGGGTGTGCCGACTTCTTTGAGCGCTGCCCCGAGCGACGGACGAGAGGAGGTGAGGTCCTGCAGAAGCTCGGTCTGGCGGGAGAACTGGATGACGAAGGCTTTGTCATGCGGTGTGGTGAGCATCTGGTCGAGGAAGGTGCTGCTCGCGTTGCGTTCCTCGTCCATGGTGTTGTGCTGCGAAGGGCCGGTATCGATGATGATGCCGAGGCTTAGCGGGCGTCCGGTGTCCTTGTTGCAGGAGCGAAGCACTTGCGGTTTGCCGTCTACCTGCAAGGTGAAGTCGCCCTTGGTGAGGTTCTGGATAAGGGCCCCTTTTTTGTCGCGGACCACTACGGGCAGACTGACGGTTGCGGACTGGATGGGTGCGCTTGCGGAGACCTGGTCCTGGGGGGCGGCCTGAGCGGCGGGTTTTACCTGCGCCATCCCACCATTGATAAGCCCGGGCAAGAGGCAGCCCAGGAGGAGGCGTCGCGCAGAGCATAAGGGGTCCATATCTGGCTTAGACGATATCAGCCGGATGAAGGCACCTGCAGACACGCTGAACGTGCTCCTTCAACTGTAGACTTCGGAGATGCGTCCGCAGGGGAAGGACGGGGCGTCGGCGAATTACTGGTACAAGGGAGCCATGGTATTGCTACGGAGCAGCGCGGCGGAGGTGTCGCAGAACGATTTGGCAGGCGAAGCCGCGGACCGCATGCGGTGGTTGCATCTCCTGGCGACCTTTGTGATCTTGCTGGTGTTCTCCTGGCTGGGCATTGTGCTTTCACGGCAGTCCGAAGGCGTTGCGACAATCTGGTTTACCAATGGCCTGCTGTTTGCGGTTGTTATCACGCAACCCCGAAGGACGTGGGTGTACTACTTTGTTGCGGGCTTTCTGGCCGATACCGCGGCGGATGTGATCTACGGTGACCCTTTTCGGCTTTCGGCCGGAGTGGCAGTGGCGAACTCGCTTGAGGTGATCACTTCCACGCTGGTGCTGACACGCTGGTTCGGCAGGCCGTTTCAGCTGACCAAACGGTTTCCACTTCTAGGGTTTCTTGGGGTTGCGGTACTTGGTGCGACGGCGCTGACGAGCGCATTGGGAGCCTCTTGGACGCTGCTGTTTGTGCATGCCGGGCCGTGGTGGATGTTGTTTCGCACCTGGTATCTGGGCGACATACTAGGCATGGCGATCATTGCGCCTCTGGTTTTCATTCTGCAGCGTCCGGGCTTCTTCACGATGCTGCAACGCAACCAGTTGCCAGCAACGATCCTGCTTTTGATGGTTCCGGCAATCGCTACTGCCCTGGTGTTCACCGACAGCAGCGACCCGCTGATCTTCTTTATCTTTCCCGCGCTTTTGCTGGTGGTATTCCGGCTGGGATTTCCGGGGACGGTGCTCGCTATTTTCGTAATCGCGCTGATCTCGCTTTCGTTCACGATAGCTGGCGAGGGCCCGCTGATGTTGACCCGGAACTCTCACGTGCTGCATCGGGTGGTGATCGAGCAGATTTTTCTGGCGGTGGCGCTGTTCACTTCTTTTCCAGTTGCGGCGCTGCTTGAAGATCGAAAGGCACTGGAGATATCGCTGCAGGAGAGCGAGCAGCGGTATCGCGAACTGGCGAATGCAGACTCGCTGACGGGGCTGGCGAATCGACGGGCATTCGATGAAAGGCTAGAACAGGAGTGGACCGAAGCTGCAAAACGGCGGATGTTGCTTGCGCTGCTGGTAATCGACGTCGATATGTTCAAGAGCTACAACGATGTGTACGGGCACATCGGAGGAGACCAGTGTCTACGGGCAATTGCAGGGGCCATCCTGGAGGCTACACCGTGCGGTTCAGCGATGGCTGCTCGGATCGGAGGGGAGGAGTTTGGTGTGATACTGCCACACACCGGGCTTGACGAGGCGCTCAGGATCGGCGAGGACATCCGTCGAACCGTGGCGTCCAACGGGCTGCCGAACTCGGCGAGTTCTCAGGGAATTCAGACGGTCAGCGTGGGAGTTGCCGGGTGGGTGCCGGAGGGGAATTCATTGGCTACGTCGCTGATGGCTGCGGCGGATCATGCACTTTACCGTGCGAAGTACCTGGGCCGGGATCGTGTGGAGTCTGCATCTTCCCCCGCGCCGCAACCTGTCCTGTCGGCGGGGCCTAAAAGGGACCCTGTCTTTGAGGATATGACCTGACTGTGAATTACTGCCTCATGGATACCTAAGGAGTGGGTTTCCTGGCGGTTGAAGGAGATCTGTTTGCCGAATATTAAGCAGCTTGAGGTAAGGCGGAGCTGCATGTCTTTGAACGGGGTCCGCACGGAACGGGCATGGCGAAGGAAATGAAGAGATATTCCGAACTGGCTTTACCCGGAACTGGTTGAGAACTGGATGGAGATACACGGCTGGATGACATAAAACCGATGAGGAAGAGGCGTATCCATAGCGCGAAAGGGGCTTATGCTTCTCATGTGGAAGCAGGAGAGCCGCTGTTGGGTATTGGAAACAAGCCGGGAGGACCGAGGCAGGGCTCGCATAGGAATACGGTTGCTTTCGACCCGTCGTGAAATGTTTAACTTAGAACGACATTTTCGTGGTGATTAGATTGAGGTTCCTTTGAAGCTGTTCGCGCCCGATTCTTCACGACCGTGGATTTGGAAGCTTGTACTATCGACCGTGCCGGTTGTGCTGGCACTCGGGCATTTGTGGCGGTGGACGTATGGAGGTTACTGGGGTGCCTTGACAGCCATTCTCATTGCGGCGCTGGGTGCTGCGGTCGCGGTTTGGGCGCTGTGGTACGAGCATGGGAGGTCGGCCAAGCAGAAGGGGGCGCAACAGGCCCATTCACAGTTCCTTGCTGCGGCTGAAACGAGCCTGGATGCCTTCTCGCTGCTGCAGGCGGTCCGCGAGTGCGGTCAGATCGTTGATTTTCGGCTGCTCTATGTAAATGCGAATACGGAAGCTCTTCTCGGAACGTCCCGGTCAGAGCTGCTTGGACGTATGTTGTGTTCGGTCTCTCCGATCAAGCGGGACGGGCCGATGTTCGCGAGGTTTTGCGCTGTGGTGGACACGGGCGAACCGCTGAACGAAGAGTTTGCCGTCAACCACCAGAGCATCCGGGCGAAGTGGCTGCGCAGCCAGGTGGTGAAGCTCGAGGATGGCCTGGCCATTACCTTCAGCGACATCAGCGAGGCGAAGGCTACTCAGGAGCGTTATGCCCACCTGGCTGAATTCACCGACACCGTGTTCCAGAATGCTCCGTTCAGCATCGTTGCGACCGATACGACGGGCCTGATCACAGCCATGAATGTGGCCGCTGAAAAGTTGACGGGTTACAGCCGCGACGAACTGGTGGGCAAAGCCGCACTCACGGTGCTGCACGATGAGCGCGAGCTGCTGGGGCGGGCCCTCAGCATCGATCCTTTAGCAACGCTTGAGAAATACGCGTTTGCCGCGCTCACCGCCGGCACGGCCGTAGGCGTGATGGGCGAGCAGGAGTGGACGCTGGTAAGGCGGAATGGCGCACGAACGCCGATCAACCTCGCGATGAGGGCTGTCGCTTCGGATACGGGCGAGATCAGCGGATTCGTCAGCATTGCCTTCGACATTACCGAGCGCAAACAGATGCTGGACTATGTCACGCATCTTGCTACACACGATCAGCTCACGGGTCTGGCCGGACGCGCTCTGCTGCAGGACAAGACGGTGCAGGCGGTAGAGTTCGCGCGAAGGTACGGCACCAAGGTGGCCGTCTTTATGATTGACCTCGACCACTTCAAGCGTATCAATGACTCGCTTGGCCATACCGCTGGCGACCAGCTTCTGATTGAAGCCGCCCGCCGGTTGAGCCGCTCTGTCCGCAGCACGGACGTTGTGGCGCGCGTGGGCGGAGACGAGTTCGTGGTGGTAATGCCGGACATCACTGCGATCGAAGATGTGGAGCAATGCGCGGCCAATCTGGTGACGAGATTGACTCCGGAAATGTCGATCGAAGGCCACATGGTGCATGTCACGGCCAGCGTAGGGGTGTGCATTTTCCCGGATTTTGCAAGTGACGCCAAACATGTGCTCAAGCGCGCCGACTCGGCAATGTACGCGGCAAAAGAGAGTGGCAGGAACCAGTATCAAATCTTCAGCGAAAGCATGCTGAAGGAGACGGCGCAAAGGCTGACGATGGAGCATGCGCTTCGTCATGCGCTAGCCAACGACGAGATGAGCATGCACTACCAGCCTCAGGTCTCACTGACCACCGGGGAGGTGACGGGCATGGAGGCGCTGCTGCGTTGGACTCATCCCAAGCTCGGATGCATTCCGCCGACGCAGTTCATTCCGGTGGCGGAAGAGACCGGGCTGATTGTACCGATCGGCGAGTGGGCGTTTCGCACAGCCTGCATTGAGGCCAAGGCGCTGCAGGACGAGCTCGGCATGGACCTTACTATCTCCGTCAATCTTTCACCTCGGCAGTTCCTGCAGAAGAACCTGCTGGATGTGGTGCAAACCGCGCTGATCGAGAGCGGTCTGCCTGCGGAAAAGCTGCAGATCGAGATTACGGAGAACATACTGATGGTCAACTCGGGAGACAATCTCGCCAAGCTGCAGAAGATGCGCGAACTTGGCGTGCGGATCTCGATCGACGACTTTGGCACGGGTTTCTGCAGCTTCTCGTACCTGCTGCAATACCAGGTGGATCGGCTGAAGATCGATCAGAGTTTCGTCAAGCAGGCAGGGATCGATGCCAATGCAACGGCAGTCGTGCGCACCATCATTGCGATGTCGCATGGGCTGAACATTCAGGTAGTCGCCGAAGGAGTGGAGACGGAGGAGCAGATGCGTTTTCTACAACGCAGAAAGTGCGACGAAGTCCAGGGAAATTTTATTGCTCCCCCGGTGCCGGCGGATGAGTTCTGCGCAATTGTGCGGAAACATCGTGAGCGGTTTGCGATACGCCGCGATGAGCCGGTAGGGGCCTGGATTCGATAGCACGGTCATAGATCAGGCAACGATGCACTGCTGCAACTCGCGTTTCAGCAACGCGCACGGGCCTACGCCGCCACTCGTATCGTGTATCTACAGATCGTCGTTCACGGTGGTGAATATCGAAGCGAGACCCTGGACCGACGGTTATCCGGGTTATACCGTGGTCCGGGAGCGCCGGATCAAATGGTAGATGCCGAGCAAAATCAGCGCACCGAGCAGAGACATCAGAAAGCCGGCGGATTGGTCAGGTTGATAGTGGCCAATGGCTCTGCCGATCCAGGTCCCTAGGAACGATCCGGCGATCCCAATGAGCATGGTAATAAAGATGCCGCCGGGCTCTTTGCCTGGCATGATAAGTTTGGCGAGAGCGCCTACCACAAGACCGATGATCAGTGTCCAAATGAAGTGAAACATACAAGATTCCTCCGCCCATCTACTCCCGGGCGCTGCCCGGGGCTGTCTCTACAAGATGCGGACAGAATACTCTCTGAAAAAGAGAACGCAAGGGCGAATGGGGGAGGCCACCCTAACTTCCCGTGCCGAATCCGTTGCCGCCACTGCCCGTGGCATTCGATATTCCTGCCAGGAGCGACGGCAACGGACTTACTTCGGCGCGAATGGGACCTCTTAGGCTGCGAATCTGCGGCGAACCGCGCCCGCCAGCCCAAATACGCCCGTTCCGAGTAACGCCAGAGTTGCGGGTTCCGGGACGGGAGACGCGGTTGGGGTGATTGTGATATCCGCAAAGTCCTCCACTTCGTCGCCACTGACACGCTGCAGGACGACGCCGCCGAACGAGTCGAGCTCGAAAAGGTTAAGCTTCGCGCCGTTCCGGAGTCGGTACGAGACTCCGGCCAGATCCAGAGAGTAGGTCTTGCTGACAGGAGCGTAGAAGAGCAGATTGTCGTTTGCGTCGCCAAGGTTGGAACCGGGAAAACTTCCTGGGGCAAGCAGCGATGTGATCTTGCGGTTGGAGCCGTTGCCTGTATCCGTAGTGCCGGAGATGCCCCCGATCAGATACTGGTTGGTTCCATCCGAATTTGCAATGAAGGTTCCTGCACCTGAGATTCCGTTGAGAGTGCTGAAGGTGAAGTCAAAGGTCAGGGGGGTCGCCAGGGCAGAGGTGCAGGGGATTGCGGCCAGAACGAGACCGCAGAGCGCAAGGGATAAACGGGACATGATTCTCCTGGTAACACTCGGGATGGTGTTGCACCCTGACCATGCATTTCAATGTCCAACCGCTGCTGTGCTCGAAAGTGGCCTCCACCGTGCAAATTCGAGTTATTCACGAAGGCATAGCATTCTTAATGTGCAAGAGTTTGCCTATTTTTGCTCCAGGGAACCGGCAAGCTGGTGAAAGAGCGATGAATGTTTGGGTGGTCGATCCGGCTACTCGCGACTTCCATGTGCAGCAATGCTGCTCGTACAATCAGGCGATGGGGCGTATCCGCATCCTTTCCGACCTTGTGGCGAACCAGATCGCTGCTGGCGAAGTTGTCGAGCGCCCCGCCTCGGTGGTCAAGGAGCTGCTTGAAAACTCACTGGATGCTAAAGCCACGCGCATCCGGTTCGATGTTGAAGCGGGCGGCCGCAAGCTGATCCGCATCACCGACAACGGTCATGGGATGGTGCGCGACGACGCGCTGCTTGCTTTTGAGCGCCATGCCACTTCGAAGCTGCGCAGCGCCGAGGATCTGCTCTCGATTGCGACACTCGGCTTTCGTGGTGAGGCGCTGCCGTCGATCGCCAGCGTCTCCCGCCTTCAGCTTGAAACCCGCGTGGCCGAAGAGGCTTCGGGTACGCTGGTCGAGATCGCGGGAGGAAGTATACTGCGTGTCGAAGATGCCGGCCTTCCAGTTGGAACCACCTTTACGATTCGCGACCTGTTCTTCAACACACCTGCGCGACGCAAGTTCCTGAAATCCGAGCAGACCGAGCTTTCCCATATTGCAGCGCTGGTGACGCACTATGCGTTGGTCCATCCAGGCAAGCACTTCGAGCTGCACTCCGCAAGTCAGGCCTTGCTGGTGGCACCGGCGGTCGCTACTACAGCAGACCGCCTGTTCCAGATCTTCGGCAAAGACACGAGCAGCTACATGATCCCTACTGCGGCCGAGCTGGACTTTGCGCGCGCGGGGCTGCCAGAACCTCCGCCCTGGAAGCGAGAGGAAGACTATACGCCGCCGGACCCGGGCTATCTGCGCATCACTGGCTTTGTCTCCAAGCCTGAATTGCAGAAGCTGAATCGTAACTCGATCTATGTGTTTGTCAACCAGCGTATCGTTCGCGACAAGCTCATTTTGCATGCGCTGACCGAGGCCTATCGCAATATCCTGCCATCCACGTCGTTTCCGGTCGTGCTTCTCTACCTTGAGATGCCACCGCAAGAGATCGATGTCAACGTGCACCCGGCCAAGACCGAGGTCCGTTTTCGTCAACCCAGCTTCGTTCATGACTTTGTCCGCGACACCGTTCGCACAACGCTCATGCAGGCCCGCCCAGCCGCCAGCTTTGCTACTGCGCTTCAAAATGGACCCCATGGCATTTCGAGCTCACTGCTCATCGACGTCAGCCCGCTCCCGGGAGCGCCCGATCCATTTTTTCAGCCCGGTTCTGAAACGAGCTTCCCGCAGTCGGAAAGTTACAGCACAGCGGACGCGGAACCATTTGGCCTCGGGGCGGTAAAGTCCCCAACGTTCGAACTCTCCGCGCCTAGTGTTCCAGCGTCTCCGGGCCGCCTTGCTTTCTCCGGTCACACGATCCCTGTCGGCTACGAACAGGCCGAACCTGCACATCGAGCAGACCATGAGACCGGAGCGAGCCACGAGGCTCCCACACCACAGCAGGCCGATACGCTCTCCGCTCTTTCTGCGCTCAAGCCTCTCGGTCAGCTTCGCGACTCGTTCATTCTCGCCACCAATGAAGAGGGTCTCTGGATCATTGACCAGCACGTAGCGCATGAGCGCGTGCTTTTCGAGAAGGTGCTTCGCGAGCGCGACACGGAACAGGTGCAACGCCAACGCCTGCTGATGCCTCTGCTCATCGACCTGCTGCCAGCGCAGATGATCACCTTCGCCGAGATCGCAGACGAGCTCGAACGCAACGGCTTCGAGGCCGAGCCCTTTGGTCCGCGTACGCTTGCCATCAAGGGCGCTCCGGTAGGGCTACAGGGACACGAACTCGAGCAGATGCTGGAAGAGGTGCTCGCGACTCCCGACCGCAACCGCCAGACCGAAAACGGTGAAGCGCGCCGCCGTCGCATCGCTGCTTCGATCGCCTGTCATGCCGCTATTAAGATCAATCAGCCTCTCGATTCGTCAAAGATCACGTGGCTGCTCGAAGCTCTTGCAAGAACCGAACACCCTACCGCCTGCCCGCACGGAAGGCCCATCGCGTTGCGCTACTCTCATAGGGACATTGCGAAAGCTTTTCAGCGCACGTAAAAGGGCTAGTCTCGCAAAGCTTGAGTGATCGACAACTCGGCTGGCAACTGAGTACGTTCGTCCAGTACGTCAACACACAGTACTCCGCCGCGAGCCTCGACGACGCTCCGCTTCCCGGACGGCATATAAGCTACGCCCGTCAGCAGCTCGGGCAATGTGACCGCAGCGGCAAGCCCATTACATACTTGGGCGCCACGGACACGCAGGGATTTATTTCCATCGATCCGTGATTCTGTCAAGTTGTTCATGGCTGAAAGAATTTTGGAGCAGAGGTTGACAGAGGCAGTACGATCTAAATCGTATGTCATTAACAGACTCGATTATTGGAAAACCCTTAGCCACTAGTGAGGAGCGAGGCGAGCATATCGGCGTCGCTTCCGGTATACCCGTTTTTGGACTCGATGCACTCACCAGCGCGGCGTACGGACCTGAGGCGGCGATGGCGCTGCTGATCCCTTTGGGATTGGTGAGTACGCAGTACATCCTGCCAATTATCACCTCAATCCTGATCCTGCTGACGATTGTGTTCTTCAGTTACCGCCAGACGATTACGGCTTACCCAAGCGGCGGCGGAAGCTACACGGTGGCGACCGAAAACCTCGGCACCGGCGCGGGGTTGCTGGCTGCGGCGGCGTTGATGATCGACTACATCCTGACCGCAGCCGTTGGGATTTCTGCAGGCGTGACCGCGCTGACATCGGATCAAGTGTGGTTGCAGCGGTACACGCTCGAGCTTTGTCTTTTGATCCTGGCGATTTTGGTAGTCATTAATCTTCGTGGCGTCAAAGATACGGGAAGAGCTTTCATTATTCCTACATTCCTTTTCATCAGTACGCTTCTGGTGGTGATCGGGGTAGGGGTGGCGAAGACACTGGCCAGCGGAGGACATCCAGTAGCAGAGGCGGCAATGCCTGCACCTGCACAGGCCACTCATTCTCTGTTGGGTTTTGCTTTTGTGTGGCTGATCCTCAAAGCTTTTTCCAATGGATGCGCGGCGATGACCGGCGTTGAAGCTGTGTCGAATGGTGTGATGGCGTTTGGCGAACCGCGGGCCAAGAAGGCCAAAAGCACGTTGACGGTGATTATCGCGATTCTGATGGTACTGCTGTACGGAACGTCGTGGCTGGCCAAGCACTACGGCATCATGGCGATGGATCCCGATGCAAAAGGCTATCAGAGCCTGCTAAGTCTGCTGGTGATGGCCGTGATGAGCCGAGGATGGTTCTACCACCTGACCATGGGCAGCGTGCTTCTCGCGCTGGCGCTAAGCGCAAATACAGCATTTGCTGACTTTCCGAGACTGGCGCGTGCGATCGCACAACGAGACTTCCTGCCTCATGTGTTCACCCTGCGCGGCCGGCGACTGCTGTTTTCGCATGGCATCTATGCGCTCACTGGGTTCACGGCCTTGATCCTGATTGCATTTCGTGGCGTCACCGACCGCTTGATTCCGCTGTATGCCATTGGGGCATTCACGGCGTTTACGCTCTCGCAGGCCGGCATGGTAGTGCACTGGAAGAAGGAAGAAACGCACAAAGGCAAGGCTTGGCACATGTTTGTGAACGGGGTCGGCGCAGTGGCCACTGGCCTTACCACGCTGGTGGTGCTGGTAACGAAGTTTATGGCAGGCGCATGGTTAACTGCGTTGCTGGTGCCTGTGCTGATCGGCATCATGTTGGCCGTAAAGCGGCACTACACGCGAGTCAAGCGCGAGATGTCTGACATGACGCCGTTGAATCTGGTGAACCTGCAGGAGCCGCTGGTTGTCATTCCAATGGCCCGCTGGGACCGGATCACGGAGAAGGCCATGCGCTTCGGGCTGCTGCTTTCCAAGGAGATCAAGGTCGTCCATGTGCATTCTGATGATGACGAAGATGGCGGGCTGGCTGAAATCTGGGAAGAACATGTCATAGCCCCGATCAAGCGGGAGGGGCTGCAGGAACCGGAACTGGTGACTATTTCGTCGTCCTACCGGTTTGTCATCTCTCCTCTGATGGATTACATCCTGGAACTCGAAAACAGAAATCCCGGGCGAAAGGTTGCCGTTCTACTGCCGGAACTTGTGGTGCGGCACTGGTGGGAGAATGCGCTGCATAACCAGAGAGTTCAATTGCTGAAGCTTCTGTTGCTGCTCAAGGGAAACCAGAGGATTGTGGTGGTGAATATCCCATGGTATCTATAGTCCGCTGCAACTAGAAAGGTAATTGCGCGGATCAGAGGTGGGTGCCCCATGTCCGGATCTCCGGACATGGGTTTAATGAAGCAATCCGTCTTTGCTATTCGGGCTGCGATCCTCCCAGATGATCTCTGAAGTCGTGGCATGTAACATCTCGCGGCTAAGTTCTTCGCCTCTGTATTGCTTCTGGACGATACTGTTTGTGGACTGGGCGACGGGAAGAGCGGAGTAGCTGAGACCGAGAAATAAAACAGGAAATAAGTAGGCTTTCATGTTCGTTTTCCTTCTAAAGCGAGTATCAAAGGAATCGAATAAGAAAGAAGTAAAGCTTAAATACAGAAACCGTAAAGAGAGTTAGCCCTTGATCGAATCGCGGCGCAATGAAGATCAGGAAAGGGCGAGTGGTCGTTTGTAGGTCGGGCTCAACTCGCGCAACCGAGCTACTGCAGCAGGGATAAGGTCAAGCGCGTAATCGACTTCTTCCTCCGTGGTGAGTTTGGAGAGGGAAAAGCGAACGCTGGCGCGGGCACGGGCAGAGGTGAGGCCCATGGCTGTGAGTACATGCGAAGGTTCGGTTGCGCCGGACTGGCAGGCGGAACCTCCACTGACGGAGAGCCCCTTCAGGTCGAGTGCAATGACGAGAGCCTCCGCTTCGACATGGTCAAAGTAGAAGTTTGCGGTATTGGCGACCCGTGGTGCTCCCGCTCCATTCACCCCACACTCATCCACCTGAGCCAGTATGCCTTGTTCCAGACGGTCGCGGAGGGCGGCAAGTTCGGCTAGACCTTCGGATGCGAGCCACGCGCTTGCGATCTCGGCGGCTTTCCCCAGGCCCACGATGCCCGTAACGTTTTCAGTTCCGGCCCGGCGCTGGCGCTCGTGGGTTCCTCCGTGAAGCATGGGGGCGAGGCGGACGTTCCGCCGGACAAAGAGAACGCCGACGCCCTTCGGTGCGTGAATTTTGTGACCGGAAAGGGTAAGCAGGTCAACGTCCCGGAGCGGCCCATTCGCGCTGAGGTCCAGCGGAAGCTTGCCGGTGGCCTGCACGGCGTCAGTATGGAAGAGGGCTCCCGCCGCATGGGCAATGGCCGCAAGCTCGGCGACGGGTTGAATGACGCCAGTCTCGTTATTGGCGAACATGATGCTGATGAGCCGGGTGTTGGGACGGATCGCGGCCTGGAGCGCGGCGGGCTCGATGAGCCCCTGTGGCGTGCTGGGAAGGAAGGTGACCTGGATGTGGTGTTTTTCCAGAGACTCCGCAGCGTGCAGCACGGCATGGTGCTCAACGCTCGATGTGATCAAGTGCACGGGTTCGGACGGAGAGGAACCAAGAGTGCCGAAGAGTGCAAGGTTATCGCTTTCGGTGCCTCCCGAGGTGAAGACGATCTCGGAGGTGCGGCAGTGAAGGAGCCGGGCGATCTGGTCGCGGGCGTTGTCTACGGCAGCGCGGGCATACTGGCCTTGCTGGTGGATGGAGCTTGCGTTGCCGTAGTGCTCGAGAAAGAACGGGCGCATCGCCTCGAAGACCTCAGGAAGAAGAGGTGTGGTGGCGTTCGCGTCCATGTAGATGCGGCGCATAAGTTTATTTTACTGCTCGGACATGGAGAGCGTTTGGAGGAGACTTGCCGAGGCGCGGTGCGACTCTCCATCGCTTAGTAGTCGGGAACTGGGAAGCTTTGCAGGTGAGTGATGGCTTCTTCTGCACGTGTGCGGAGCTGGACGAGCTCCTGCGCGGACTTTTTGCGGAGCGCAGTGTATGGCATCTGAAGGCGGAAGTTGCCCTCGAGAATGGACTGATTGCGTTCGAGGAACGTCCAGTAAAGAGAGGTGAACGGGCAGGAGTCTTCACCTGTCGACTTCTTCGGGTCGTATCGGCAGTGGCCGCAGAAGTTCGACATGCGGTTGATGTACGCGGCGCCTGAGACGTAGGGTTTTGTCGCGGTGACGCCGCCGTCGGCGTAGGTGGCCATCCCAAGTACGTTTGGTTCGACTACCCAGTCGTAGGCGTCGACATAGGCGAACCAGAACCAGTCGGTGAGCTGGCGCGGGGAGAAACCGCAAAGCGTGGCGAGATTGGAAAGCACCATGAGACGTGTGATGTGGTGCGACCAGCCTTCTCGGATGACCTGGTCGACGACAGTGTCCATGCAGTGCAGACCCGACTTGACGCCCCAGTAGACGGCTGGAAGCGGGAGCGATGCATGAAGGGCCGACGGTCTAGCTCCTGCGTATGGGTCTAGTGAGGGTGCGGCTGCTTGAGCCGGGTAGGGATCGTCTTGGACGATTCTGCGACTGGCAGGCTTTGTCGGTTGTTCCTGAGCGACGTTGAGCAGCCGGTAGCCGTCTGTCTGCTGGTGGATGTGGCGCATGAACTCGCGCCAGCCGAGCAGTTGGCGGATGAAGCCTTCACCACTGGCAAGTGGAATGCGGCCTGCCTCCACGGCCTGTTCCACATCACGGATCAGGTTTGCGGGAAGCAAGCGGCCGAGATTGACGAGCGCCGAGGTGCGACTGTGAAAGAGCTGCAGTTGGTCGTCGCGCATGGCGTCTTCAAACGGGCCGAAAGCGGGCAGCAGGTGCTGCAGGGCAAAGCTCCACATCTCGTCACACTCTGTTTGTGTGGTGGGTAGATCGAAACCGTCGCCGAGGCCGAAATGGTGCGGGTAGGTTTGCTCCACCATCTCGGCAACTTCGCGTGTGATGCTGTCCGGAGGAAACGCAGGCGGTATAGGAATGGGGACTTGATTTTTGTACGGTTTGCGGTTATCCGCATCGTAGGAGAACCGGCCGCCGAGTGGTTTGGCGTTGCGCATCAAAATCCCGGTTTGCTGGCGCATGTGACGGTAAAACCGATCCATGACGTAGCTCTTGCCGGGTCGGTAGGAGCCGAAGACGTTGGTGAAATCGGCGGTGGTGGAGAACCAGGTCGTATCTGGGACTTCGCGAAGATGCAGACCATTTTCAACGGCGTGGGAAAGGTCCAGGCGGAGCTCACGCTCGGCGGCCTGCATAACGGTGAGCTCAGGCAGGTGAAGTTTCTTTTGCAGCTCCGTAAGAGCCTGGCCGTGACTGTGGGGAGAGAAGCGGTAGACCACGCTGCATCCGCGGGCTGCCTGTTCGAGCGCAAAGTGGCGCATGTTCGAGATGAGCAGTACAAGTTTTTTCTTGTGGTAGGGACGGCGATGCGCCTTGGCGGTCGACTCGACGATGACGACGCCAGTGTCTTTCGCCGGCTGCTCGGCGAGAGGGCCGGTGCGATCGGTGTAGCGATCGTAGGGGACGTACACCCACCGGCGATTTCGGATGTCGGTCGAGTTCGGATGCGCGGCTTCGATCTGATGCGCGAAGATGCTCATCGCACTACCTTCTTCGCTGGGAGAGAACGTGTGCGCGGAGGCGGCGGTGGGTTTTTGATGGGCTGAAGAGTTGAGAGCGGCATCGACTATGTGATGGCAACTCGGAGAAGCTGAGTGGCCTCTGTAGCTTATTTCACGCTGGCCAGTTCGGTTGGCGGAGCCCTAAGGAGGAAGGTAAGCGTGAAGCCTGCAACATCGTTATGCAGGCGCAGACTGCGGTTGTAGAAGCCCGAAAGCGTGAGATGCGAGACCAAAGGCACGTCGAGCGAGGTGATAAATCCGTTGTCTTCCGAAGGACCATTGCTGGTGGCCGTCGTAGTCTTTTTTTTGCCTCGGCCTGTGGTGGTGTAGGTATTCGAGTTGGCGACGGGAAGCTGCTCGTAGGCGTCGGCTTCAAAGACCATGCTGTAGGGCAGGTCCATAGAGCTACCGGCCTGAAAGCTTGCCAGAGCCCCGACAGATATGTAATTTTTTCGCACGCGCCGGGTAAGCAAGCTGCTCGCGTCGCCGATGCCAAGCTCGATGTCCGGCGTGAACATACCGAGACCTTTCTCGAAGTGATTGATGACGTTGTAGGTAGGCTGCCCGGCGCCGAGGCCGTAGGCCGGTTTGCCTGTGGGCAGCCCGAGGGAACCGCTGAGAGTGTAATCGAAGCGGCTGGGGTGTAGATCGAGATGAGCGGACAAAGCAGTATCGCCTAAGGCTGCGTGCTTTGTTGTGTCCTTGTAGACAGGTTTGGCGCCGGTCCCGTGATTGACCTGGATATGGATGTAGTCGTAGACCGGAATAGATGCGTCCGCGCTGAGAGAGCGCGTGAAGCGATAAGCGAGATCCGGGGTGAGGATCGACGACCAGCCGTTGCTGGGGTCATGCTGCGATGTGCTGGCCAGAGAAGCGTTGATGCCGCGTTGCAGCGGCAGGATGCCAGCGGGGGCGGAGGTAGTGGTGGCCGATACCGCACCTCCTCCGGAGGACGAAGTGACGATGGCCTGCCCGCTTAGACCGGGTAGCGGAGAAAAGAACGTGAGGTGTGTGACGTAAAGCAGGGCGAGTACACGCTTGCGGCGTCGTGAGCCGGAATTGGGAGGCGCTTGTGAAGGCGGGCGTAGATCGAACAAGGAGAACTCCAGATGTTTTGCCCGGACACCGATGCAGACGGCTTTTCCATTAAGACACTTTTTCGTTCAAAGAGTCGTGTTCATGGTCGTCAATTGCGAGGGATTAATCGATGGCACTTTCGAGGCAGCGCGCGAGATTCGGGCTGCTTTGTCCTGCCGGACGGGCTTGGCGCGCGGGACGGCCCACGCACCAAGCCCTCTGCGCAGGAATCCCGTCTTGCGGGACGGCAGTCTTACCGACCGGCTATAGGAATGTACGAGGCGGGGTACGCGGGACCGGTGTAATCGGCGCGCGGGCGGATCAGCCGGTTGTCGTCGTGCTGTTCAATGACGTGGGCGGCCCATCCGGAGATGCGGCTAATGGCAAAAATTGGCGTGAACAGATCGATATCTATGCCCAGCATCGTGTACGTCGAGGCGGAGTAGAAGTCCACGTTGGCGTTGAGCTTTTTCTCCTGTTTCACAAAGAGCTCGATCTTGCGCGACATGTCGAACCATTTCGAGTTACCTGATGTTTTGCCAAGCTCTTCGGACATGCGGCGCAAATGGGTCGCGCGTGGATCCTCTGTGTGGTAGACGCGGTGCCCGAAGCCGGAGATTTTCTTCTTGTCGGCGAACATCTGGCGGACGTACTCGGTGGGATCGGCGCCCGCTTTGTCGATTGCATAGAGCAGGCGCATGGTGGCCTCGTTTGCGCCGCCGTGGAGTGGGCCCTTTAGCGCGCCGATGGCGCCGGTGATGGCCGAGTGGATGTCGGCCAGCGTAGCGGCGATGACCCGGGCGGCAAAGGTGCTGGCGTTCAGCTCGTGGTCGGCATGCAGGATGAGCGCTACGTCGAAGGTGTGTGTGGCCGTGTCGGAGGGCTTTTCGCGGTTGAGCATCCATAAAAAATTCGCGGCGTGCGAGAGAGACCGGTCCGCATCTACGACCGGCTTGCCTTTGCGAATACGGTCGAACGCCGCGACAATCATCGGGATCTGCGCGGTCAGGCGAAAGGCTTTCCGGACGTTGGCGGAGTGCGAGCTGTCGGACTCGTCGGGATCGTAGATGCTGAGCAGGGAGACGGCGGTCCGGAGGACCTGCATCGGGGTGGCGTCGGTTGGCACGCTACGAAGGAGGTCGATGATCCTGGGGTCGAGTTCGCGCGCAGCCGAGAGATGTTGGGTGAACTCGGCAAGTTCGGCGCTCGTGGGCAGTTTGCCGAACCACAGAAGGTATGTGGTCTCCTCAAAAGAAGATCGCTGGGCCAGTTCGTGAATGTCTATTCCACGATAAGAGAGAACACCTGCATCCCCATCGATCCAGCAGATTGCGGAAGTGGTGGCGACGATGCCTTCCAGGCCTTTTGATGCGGTGACTGAGGACATAACGCTCTCCCGGTGGAACTTTGAAGTACATCTGGTTATAGCGCAGCAGCGAAAGCGTTGTCACGAAAGCGTGGGCGAATATCGATGCAATTGTGCGATCCGCTATGTCACGCCCGGCCTGCCATGAGGCGGTCTGGAGAGAAGTGCGTCAGATCGATCGAAGGAAGTTCTCCGGCTATCCACTGCGCCATAACGTGTGCCGTCGCAGGGGCGAGCAGGATGCCGTTTCGAAAGTGGCCGGTCGCGAGCAGATGGTTTGGCCGGCCTGGGAGAGCTCCAAAAATTGGCAGCGAGTCGGCAGTGGCAGGGCGCAGGCCCGCCCATGCGTCGAGTTGGGCGGCGTTGGCGAGTGGTGGTAGCAGCGACGACGCGAGAGATCGGAGATGCGCGAGGTCGGAGGCGTGGAGAGTTTTGTCGAAACCCGCATCCTCGACTGTAGCGCCTACGACGGCGCGTCCGGCATTCGGTCCGGTAGTGCGAGGAACGATGTAGATCTCATGAGTGCGAACGACGAGGCGGAGAGGAAGCTCTAAAGGCAGGACCAAGTACAGCATCTGACCTTTTTTTGGAGTGATGCGGAGACTAGAAAGCGGTGACGTTGAAGCCGACCAGGCGCCGGTGCAGTCGATGAACTTCGCAGCGGCAATGGATCCGCGAGTCGATCTGATTTCGAGCGCTTCTCCGCGATCGACGGTGGAGAGTACTCGAGTGTTGGGGCGAAGATCGATGCTTGTCGCTTTTACGGCCGCCCGCAGTGCCTCGGCGAGTTGCCGAGGGTCGAGACTGTCTTCCTTGAGCAGCAGAAACCGATGTTCTCCGGAGTGGATTGTTGGAAGCAGGTGCGACAGATCTTCCGGCGTGAGAACGTCGGCAGGTGCGACGGAATTGGCAGGAATTGTCTGGAGAGTGGTGTGGGTCTGAAAAGGAACCTGCAAACCGGAGAGTTCGTGGAGGCTTTCGAGAAAGCTTGGATAAAGGGAGAGGCTCAGGTCGGCGAGCGCGCGTAACTCAGAGGGATTTTCAGGATCGGCCGCGGCGAGCATACCCGCAGCGGCGGTCGAGGCTTCGCCCAGCGGCGTCGCTTGCTCGAGCACGGTGACTCGATACCCACGAGAATAGAGGTTGAGTGCGAGAGACAAGCCAATGATGCCTGCACCGGCGATACAGATGTCAGGGGGTCGCATGGAATCAGTTTAGTTCGCTTTTGGCAGAGGCTATAGTCTGTGAGGGTCTGTTTTGGTTGCCGATTGAGATTTGCACTGGATGCGAGAATTCGATTTTGATGAGAAAGCGAACGTAGGAGGAGACCGAGATGAGCGAAGAGGGATACATAGCGGAACGGCAGCCGTCTGGAGCGCTGCTTGCGGTAGTCGCCGTTGCTTTGCTGGCGGGCCTTGGCGGTCTTGTGTGGTGCTACACCCTGCAACAACATCTTTCTGCGGAAGACCAGAAAATCGCTTCTGCCGATCAGCTAAATGCAGAACTGACCCAGCAACTGCGGGCCACCAACGCAAGGCTGCGCGCGACCAGCGAGACCCTGGGGCAGAGCGTCGGCATGACGCAGAGGCAGATAGAGTTGCGAACACAGAGTCTGATCGCTGCACAGAAGGTGGCGACCCAGAAGCTAGAGGCGGAAGAGGCGGCTACCTCAAAAAAGATCGGTGCGGTATCGACCGACGTGGCGACCGTGAAGACTGATGTGGGCGGCGTGAAGACGGACGTCGCTACAACCAGGTCTGATCTCGAAGCAACAAAGACGCAGTTGAACAGGGCAATAGGCGATGCCGGCGTAATGAGTGGCCTTATCGCCACCAACCACGACGAACTGGAAGTCCTAAAGCACAAGGGCGACCGTAATTATCTGGAGTTCACTTTGCAGAAGGGTGCCAAGCCTACGCTGCTCTCGTCCATTAAGCTGCAGCTGAAAAAGGCCGATGTAAAGCACTCGCGCTATACGCTGAACGTCAGCGCCGATGACCGCAACATCGAAAAGAAGGACAAGGGGCTGGATGAGCCTGTGCAGTTCTACACCGGCAAGGATCCGGTGTTGTATGAGCTTGTGGTAAACGTCATCGACAAGAACACGGTATCGGGGTATCTCTCGACACCGAAGAACGGAGTAAAAGCTCTCGCACGCTGAGCGGATCAGCTTGAATACGCAAAGAGGGGGACGCTTATTGCGTCCCCCTCTTTGTTTGCCTTGGTTGAATTACTTCTTGGTTGACTTTTTTGCTGCCTTCTTCGCTGGTGCCTTTTTGGCGGCTTTCTTCGTTGCCATGTGCCTATTCTCCCTAGTGATTAGACATTGACTCTGCAACATGCATCATTGCAGCTAACGAAGGTATAGTTTTACGAAAATTCACTGTCAAGAAAAAAATGAAGGAGGGGCTCTCTTTTTTCCGGTGAGCACACGAGCTCCAATCACCTTTTGTCCGTCGGCGCGCGGCGAAGCGCTTCAGTGCAACGCGCGGGCTAAAGTGCAGGAAGGTGACGCAGCGTTCAAAATCCTGCAAAGTACATGCGGAGGGCAGGCGGGTATGGGATATGAACGCACCCACTCCGGCGTAGATGAGGGCTCTGGCGAGCGGGTGCGCTGGAGGAGTAGAGTTTTCTCGAGGACCCTCTGTGATGAAGGATGTAGTGATTGTGGCTGCCGTGCGAACCCCGGTAGGAAAGTTTCAAGGTGCATTCGCGGAGCTGTCCGCCGTGCAACTCGGCGCCGTTGCCGTGCGCGAGGCGGTGCGGCGGGCTGGGATCGATCCGGCGAGTGTGGACGAATGTCTGATGGGATGTGTGCTGCCGGCCGGGCTCGGTCAGAACCCTGCGCGTCAGGCGGCGCTGCAGGGTGGGTTACAGGACACGGTCTCTGCCATGACGATCAACATGGTGTGCGGTTCCGGCCTGAAGGCGGTGTCGCTCGCAGCGCAGGCGGTGATGGCTGGGGACGCCGAGGTCGTAGTCGCGGGCGGCATGGAGTCGATGACGAATGCGCCTTACCTTCTGCCGCAGGCGCGGAAAGGGTTTCGCATGGGAGACGCGACGGCGGTGGATTCCATGGTCAGAGACGGCCTTTGGTGCGCGTGCGAGGACTGCCACATGGGCATTACCGGCGAGAACGTCGCGGAGAAGCATTCCATCACACGCGAAGAGCAGGATGCGTACGCGCTGGCCTCGCATCGGAAGGCGAGTGCGGCGTGGCGGGAAGGCCGCTTCGATGCGGAAGTAGTTGCGGTGAATATCCCCGGAAAGAAGGGAGCGGTAACGGTCGTGTCGCGGGATGAGAGCGTGCGCGACGATGCTTCGGCAGAGGCATTGTCAGCATTGAGGCCGGCCTTCAAGAAGGAAGGAACGGTCACCGCGGGAAATGCTCCGGGTGTGAACGATGCTGCTGCTGCAGTGGTGGTCATGTCGGCGGAGCGGGCAAAAGAGCTTGGACTAAAGCCGATGGTGACGATTCGGGCGCAGGCGACTAGCGGGGTGGCGCCGAAGTGGGTGATGCTGGCTCCTGTGACCGGCGTGCAGCTTGTATTGAAACGCGCGGGATGGGCGCGCGACGAGGTGGACTTGTTCGAGCTGAACGAGGCGTTCAGCGTTCAGGCGCTCGGCGTGATCAAGGAGCTTGGCCTGGACGCGTCGAAGGTGAACGTGAACGGCGGGGCGGTGGCCATCGGACATCCTATCGGAGCGAGCGGAGCGAGGGTGCTGGTCACGCTGATTCATGAGATGATCCGGCGCGACGCAAAGAAGGGTGTCGCGGCTCTTTGCCTCGGCGGGGGGAACTCGGTCGCCCTGGCAGTCGAACGCTAGCGGACAGCTTTCGGTCCGGGCGGGTTCTTCCTGAGTGCCTCCAGATATCGTTGCGGGGGTTCTCCAAGCTGCGAGTCACGAACCGCAGCGCGGTAGCCGCCCATGTAGATCGAATACATCACAGCCAGCGCGCAGCCTACGCCGAACCCGAAACCTAAGAAGAAGCCGATGGCCGCCGATACGTAAGAAGTCACAATAGCTGGAGTCTAACGCGTCAGCTCCATGCATTTACGAAGTCGTAGCACCACGTTTTCCTAGTGCCTTGCAGATAGGATGGCTAAACAGGCCATGACTGACGCACGAGTACTTTCTCCCCAGATTCTTCTTCACATCGCCCAAACTCTCAATGTTCCCATGCACAGCCTTGTGGCCGTGATCACGCTGCTCGACGAGGGCGGCACGGTGCCTTTCATCGCGCGCTATCGCAAGGAAGCCACCGGCAATCTCGATGAGGTGCAGATCCGCGATATTGAGGAGAAGCTCGCCTACTTTCGCGATCTGGAAGCGCGCCGCGCCACCATCCTGGCCTCGATTGCGGAGCAGGGCAAACTTACCGGTGAACTGCAGGCTCGCATCGAAGCCACCTTCGACAAGAGCGAGCTTGAGGACCTTTACCTGCCTTTTCGTCCGAAGCGCCGGACCAAGGCGACGATTGCTCGGGAGAAGGGGCTCGAACCGCTGGCCTCCTATCTTTGGGAGCAAAAGGGAACAGACGGGCCGCTCGCTGTGTTCGCCGCAACGTTTGTCGATGCGGACAAGGGAGTCGCGAGCCTCGAGGAGGCCCTTGAAGGCGCAAGGCACATCGTTGCCGAGATGATTAGCGAGGTTGCCGACCTGCGTAAAACGGCGCGCACGTTGATGTTCGACGAAGGCATTGTCGTCAGCCGCAAGGCTCTGGACGCGGTCGATGCGCAGGAAAAATTCAAGATGTACTACGACTATCGAGCCGGTGAAGCTGATTCCTTCGCACCGCATGCTGGCGATCCGTCGCGGCGAGAGCGAAGATGTCCTTTACTTCCTGATCGAACTCGATGCAGCCCGCGCCACGGGTGTGCTGCGGCGGGGTGTGCTGCGGGAGCCTGGTGACTGGACACCGCAGCTTGAGCTTGCGATCGAAGACTGCTGGAATCGCCTGTTGAACTCTTCGATCCAGGCTGAACTCCGGCTGGAGCTCAAAAAACGCTCGGACCTTGAGGCGATCCAGGTGTTTCGGGACAACCTGCATCATCTTCTGCTCGCCGCGCCTGCGGGGCCGATCTCCGTACTGGGCATCGACCCAGGCCAGAGGACTGGATGCAAGGTCGCTGTGGTCGACGAGACGGGCAAGTTCCTTGGCAACGACGTGCTATATCTGCACACGTCGAAGTCCGCCGCCGAAGCTGCGGCGAAGGTGCTCGAAAGCCTGATTGCCAAACACCACGTGCGCGCAATTGCGATCGGCAATGGGACCGCGTCGCGCGAGACCGATGCCTTTGTGCGCGACTTCCTTCGCGAGCGCGGGCTCAACGACATCTTCTCGGTGACTGTGAGCGAGTCTGGCGCGAGCATCTACTCGGCGTCGGATGTCGCGCGGCAGGAGTTTCCTGACCTGGACCTGACGGTGCGCGGTGCGATCTCGATAGCGCGGCGCCTGCAGGACCCTTTGTCGGAGCTGGTGAAGGTCGACCCGAAGTCGATCGGAGTGGGTCAGTACCAGCACGATGTGGACCAGCGGCAGCTGCAGCAGACGCTCGAAACGGTGATCGAGAGCTGCGTGAACAAGGTTGGCGTGGACCTGAACACCTCGTCGTGGACGCTGCTGCGTTATGTTTCTGGCGTCACGGAACGCACGGCGCTCAACATTGTCAGCTTCCGCGACCAGCATGGCCGCTTTCGCTCGCGAAGGCAGTTGATGGAAGTGCCTGGCATCGGCGCGAAGACGTTTGAGCAGGCTGCGGGCTTTCTGCGCATCCGCGGCGGAGACAATCCTCTGGACATGACCGCGGTGCACCCGGAGTCGTACACCATCGTGGAGCAGATGGCGGCGGCTCTGCATGCGCCGGTTGAAGAACTGATCAAGACGCCGCAGTTGCTGGCGAAAGTCGACAGGAGCACACTGGCCGCGGGCAGCTTTACGGTCAACGACATTCTGGAAGAGCTGCGTAAGCCGGGCCGCGATCCTCGAGACAAGTTCGTTGCACCGAGCTTTCATGAAGGCGTGCGCGAGCTGGCGGACGTGCTCCCCGACATGGTGCTCGAAGGCGTTGTTACGAACGTGACCAAGTTTGGCGCGTTCGTCGACATCGGCGTGCACCAGGATGGCCTGGTACACATCAGCGAGCTTTCGACAAAGTTCATCAAGGACCCGTCCGAGGCGGTCAAAGCTGGACAGATCGTCAAGGTAAAGGTATTGAGCGCGGACGCGAAGTCGAAGCGGATCGCGCTTTCGATCAAGGCTCTGCCCTTCTCCACTAAGACCAAACTGTACGTCTGAAGCTACCGTCTGAAATCAAGTCCAGCCGGGCCGGGCCAGTGAGGCGGACGGCACTCGTCCCACTACATCGTCGCGTCGCCTACAAAAGACACCTTCAAGGGTTGTCGCTTTTCGCTTCTATCGCCTTCATAAATCGGACTTTCCATTGCAGATCGCGAACCGATTACTATTCATAACTGAGGATACTCGGATGAAGCTCTTCCACCTTTGTACGGCTGCCTTCCTGCTTGGAACCGCTTCGCTCCTTGCCCAGCAGAGTTCGACGGCTACAGATAAGCTTTTGACAATGGTGGTGGACGTTCCCCTCCCCGGTCCAGCCGTCCGGTTTGACTACCAAACCTTCGATCCATCGAGTGGCCGTCTTTACGTTTCACACATGAATGCCGATCAGCTTGTGGTCTTCGATACTGCGACGCGGCGCGTCATCGCCAATGTTGACGGCTTCAAACGTGTGCATGGCGTTACCATCGCTCCTGAGATTCATCGCGTCTATGCGTCCGTGACTGGTGACCACCAGGTTGCGGCCGTCGATACGGAATCGCTCAAGATCATAGGGACGGCCGGTCCCGTGACCTATCCCGATGGCTTGGCCTATGCACCGAAGCAGAACAAGGTTTTCGTCTCCGATGAGCATGGGGGAGTGGACGCCGTAATTGATGCAGGAGACAACAAGCTCAGCGCCAACGTTCGTCTGGGCGGCGGCGTGGGAAACACCGTCTACGATCCAACGTCCGGGAACATTCTGGTCGCTGTCCATACCGTCAACCTACTCGCTGTCATCGACCCGGCGACAGATCAGATCATCTACCGCATACCGCTTTCCGCGATCAAGAATCCCCATGGCATCGCGCTAGACACGACCACCCATATAGCCTTTATCGCGGGGGAGGAGAACCACTCACTGGCCATGCTGGACTTGAATAGCATGAAGGTTCTCGCGACCTATCAGGCTGGGGAGACCCCGACGTGCTCGCCTACGATCCCGGTTTGTAAAGGCTCAATGTTTCGTCGGAGTTAGGCCCCGTTACTATCTTCAAGAGCAACGACAAGAGCCTCACCCTGCTAAGTTCGTTTGATATGCCCCACGGGCATACGGTTTTGGTTCAATCCGAAGACTCATCTCGTTTATCTCCCGCTAGAGAACGTGAACGGGTAACCACTGCTCCGCATCATGCGGCCAGTCGATCATGATTAGATGTAAATTGGGGCGGCATGAACCATCGCAAGATCATAACGATCGCCGCAGTCGTCCTCCTCTGCATGGCTTTTTTCGGTGCTGCCTGGCTCAAGTGGCGCGGTTTTCGTGCGAACTCGACTCCCACGCGGTTTGAGGCGGTGCTAGCCAGGTCCGTTCGAGACTTCACCATCCCCGCAGCCGAACGCGGTAAGACCAACCCGCTTGCCAACGACTCCGCCGCTGTGGAGCAAGGCCGGCAGTATTTTCTGGCTCAGTGTGCAGGCTGTCACGGGGTTGACGGCCGGGGGAGGACCCCGATTGGCGCAAATCTATATCCTCGCGTTACCGACCTGCACTCAACGCCGACACGCAAGCTCAGCGACGGCGAGATTCATTACTTCATCGAGAATGGTATCCAACTCTCGGGAATGCCCTCCCTCAAGGACCCGCACGGAGCTTCCGCGCGCGAGGCGTGGAAGCTCGTTTCCTACATCCGCAGCATTCAGGGGCTTTCTTCCAACGAGGCGGTCGCCTCAGCGCACGATTTAGCGGCTGCGCACTACACCGGTTCGCAGGCTTGCCAGAGCTGTCACGCAGACATTTACGAACATTGGAAGAAGACTCCGATGGCTAACGTGGTCCGAGACCCGAGAGAGCATCCGGATGCGATCATTCCAGATCTTGAGACTAACAATGTCTCTAAATTTACGAAGGATCAAGTTGCCTTCGTCTATGGCAGCAAATGGAAGCAGCGGTATTTTACCAAGACTGGCGACGACTACTATCCGCTGCCCGTGCAATGGGACATCGGCAACAAGAAATGGCTAAAGTACCATGTGCCCGATACCGGAGCGGATTGGTGGGCAGCTTATTATCCCTCCAGCAATATGCAGCGACCAACCGGCCCCACTTGCGACGGATGCCACTCCGTCAACTACGACATTCACACCAAGCAGGTGACGGAATGGAACGTGGGCTGTGAACGCTGCCACGGTCCGGGCGGCGAGCACGTCGTCCATCCATCACGCACAAACATTCTGAATCCTTCGCAGATGGAAGACGTTGCGAACAACGACACGTGCATCCAGTGCCACTCGCAGGGGCGGCCTCTCACAAACCAGATCGAGGGCAAGGCTTACGATTGGCCGGTGGGTTACCGCGTGGGCCTGCGTCTCGCCGACTATTGGCAGCTTGAAGACCATACGCTTGGCCAGACTACCTTCACTCATTTCGCGGATGGGACGGCGCACAAGAATCGGATGCAGGGCAACGATTATGTCCAGAGCGTGATGTATCGGCACGGCGTCACCTGCGCCTCCTGCCACGACGTGCACGGCACCGAGAACTACGCCCAACTCCGCAAGCCAGCCCAGGAACTCTGCCTGAGTTGTCACGGTTCCAGCTCGCCGAACGGCCCGCACACAGCAAGCCTGGAGGAGCACACCCACCATAAGGACGGCAGCCCCGGAAGCCAATGCATCGCCTGCCACATGCCGAAGATCGCGAGCGAAGGCGTTCCGGGCTCATTCGTCAGCTCCCACAGCTTCAAGTTCATCACGCCTGCGATGACCGAGAAGTATCAGATGCCGAACGCCTGCACGTCCTGCCACAAAGATCAGAATACCGCATGGGCGACTGCCTCCATGCGCCACTGGTCGCAGCAATCGCCTTGGACGCTGCAATAAGCCTGTACTCTCTGAGGACACTTAGAGATCAGGTCTCTGTATACCGTCTGCGAAAGGCCGTACAGACTTTACAGCTGCTCTCCGGATCTGAAAATCCAGAGATGTTTGTTCTACGGCGCTAATGCCGTCTGTGCCGATGGGCATGGGTGAGATTCCGGGGCCGGTAAGGCTCAGTCGAACCAATGATGTCCAGTTCAATTGTTCGCTTAGAAAGAATCATCCGAGCAGAACGGCGACGATTGGGTTAGCCAATATATGTGTCGCAACGCCACGATCTTTGGATCAATTCACGCACCCGCCGGGAAGGGACCTTCGATAGGTTTACCTGAAGACCCATGAATATCTTTCCGTTGCGCCAAATTTCTTCGTACGCACCTGGATGTTCGGCAGCTACAGCTTTCGCCTCCGTCTCTGTAAGACGAAGTGTCATGCTCACCCCGTCGTTCTCCATGCCAACAAAGCTCTTTCCCGCGACCTTGAAGGCTGCGATTCGGCGCGCTGCGGGTACGCGATACCATCCCTGCTGTGCATCGAATCTTCGTCGATGCCCGCGCTCAGGTAATGGAGGAGACGCTTGGCAACCTCTCCGCGTTCTATGCGATGTGCCCCGGCAATCACAAGTTCAATGTCTTCCCGCTGTGGCTGGCCGAGGACCACCATGCCCGGCTCTCCTCTGTGTTCGCTCCCCACATCGGACACCCGCACTCAGAGGACTTGGACTCCGAGTACCTGAATATCTTCGAGACCCGCACAGGGACACCGTTCTTTCAGGACGTGTACGTGGACGGTGTCCGCGTCATGCTCATCATCGGTCCAACCGGAACCGGGAAGTCAGTTCATGGCAACCAGATCATCGCTCTTGAGCAGAAATACGGAGGATTTACCTACATTTTCGACATCGGCGGCAGCTACGAGAGCGTTGTCGAATTATACGGCGGACGAGTTGACCGCGTGGGAAAAGACGGCCCCCGCGTCAATCCTTTCGCTCTGGAACCGACCGAAAGCAATATCAAGTTCCTGTATTCCTTCGTCAAGCTCCTGCTCGCCAACGGCGGCGCGAAGCTGGAGCCGGAGGACGACAGCCGCAGCTATGCGACGTTCTCCACTAAACCAAAAAACCGGGTACGCCGGTCGAAACTCATCGCCAAATACGGACTCACCGTGGGCATTACCCGCTTTGCCCAGGGTGAGACTGCATAACCCGAAAGGAACAGTGCCCTGAAACCACCCATTCTCATCTTCGTCACCTGTGGTCTTGTTTTCACTACCGCTGCCGCTTTCGCATCCGGCCCCGCCGCGCCGAATGCGAAACACCTTGAGCCTTCGGAAGCGGCAGCCCTGAAAGCCGCCAACGCGTTGCGCATCGACGCCAACCAACAAACCCCGCGAGCAGTGAGCTGTCCGAGTACCGTTGCAGAATTGATCGCGCACTATCGGTTGAAGGAACTGACCGAAAACGCACAAGGACGCAAGGCACATTCGACACGAGCTGGCTACGAGTGCTACTTGAACGGCTGGATTCTTCCACGGTGGGGCGACCACCGTATGGAACAGGTCAAGTCGGTAGCCGTTGAAGAATGGCTGGGTAGTATTCAGCGGGCACGAGGAACAAAAGCGAAGATTCGGAACATCATGAGTGCTCTCTTTAGTCACGCGATGCGGTACGAGTGGTCGGACAAAAACCCGATCAGGCTCGTTCGCCAGAGCGCTAAGCGAGAGAGAATCCCCGCTGTCCTCGAATTGCACGAACTTCAGGCTCTTCTTGCCGAACTTGCCGTGAGAGAACGTACCTTGGCTCTACTCGACGCGGCAACCGGCTTGCGAGTCGGTGAACTCCTCGCCTTGCGCTGGGACGACATCAATTTCGAGAACCTGGAGATTCGCGTCACCGAGTCGATCTGGCATCAGGTATTGGGTGTCTGCAAAACAGAGGCGTCGGCCCGTCCCGTCCCGATGGACGGTTACATGGCCGAGGATCTTCTGCGCTGGAGAAAAACCTGCCTATACCCGATGGAGAGCGATTGGGTCTTCGCCAGTCCGACCATGAAGGGCACGCAGCCCTACTGGCCGGACAACCTCCTCAAGCGCTACATCAAGCCAGCGGCAAAGAGGGCTGGCATCCACAAGAACATCGGCTGGCACACCTTCCGCCATTCCTTCGGCACATTGCTGAAGGCGAACGGGGAAGACGTGAAGACCGTCCAGGAGCTTTTACGACACGCCAACAGCAAGATCACGCTCGACGTTTACACGCAGGCCGTGAACTCGCACAAGCGCGCCGCACAGAGCAAGGTTGTTCAGATGATTGTGCCCGCCGTGGGCACAAACGTGGGCACACATCAAAAACAGGTACGCACGGGAACAGAAGCGTCGTCGAAGCTCGATCGCTGATTGTGCCCTTATTGTGTCCTGATTTGCTTGTCACTTAGGTCCCATATATTCCGTAAGTGCTTTGGAATGTATGGCGGGGACGACGGGGCTCGAACCCGCGACCTCTGCCGTGACAGTGAATCACCAATGCGTAACTTATAGAAAACAGGGGGCACGAATGGCTCGTTTGAGCGCCCTGAGACACCCTGGGCACAGCGTATCGTGCCCTTACTGTTCCCGCAACCTCTGCCCGGATGACCTCTGCCCGAACCTCTGTCCAGACCTCTGCTTTTCGACAGAGGTCGAAGGCACAATAAGCTAGTCGGTGCCCCTTCGCGGCGAGACAAAGCCATACGAGCGCCTGTGACTGCATTGGTAAGATTGCAAGAAGCGATGCGATGAAAAAGACGCTGCAAACAGGTTTGCCAGATGATTATGCTCTGCTTCTGAACTCTCTCAAGGAGAGAATTCAGTCGGCTCGCCTGCGGTCCACGCTCGCGGTCAACCAGGAACTGATCCTGCTTTACTGGAACATCGGACGGGAGATCCTTCTGAGGCAAGGGATCGAGGGTTGGGGAACCCGCGTCATTGATCGGCTCGCTGAGGATCTTCGCCGTGACTTTCCTGAGATGAGCGGTCTCTCATCGCGCAACCTGAAGTACATGCGAGCCTTTGCCGAGGCTTACCCCGAAAGCGCAATCGTGCAACAGCTTGTTGCACGATTGCCGTGGGGACACAACATCCGGATCTTCGAGACGGTCAAGACTCCCGCTCAGCGCGAATGGTATGCCCGGCAGGTGCTCGAACATGGCTGGAGCCGTAACGTGTTGGTCCACCAGATCGAAAGCGGCTTGTTTGACCGACAGGGAAAGGCACTCACGAACTTCTGTCGAACCCTCCCCGCCAGCCAATCCGAACTGGCGCAGGAGTTGATCAAAGACCCTTACTGCTTCGACTTTTTGGCACTCGGACCGGACATGCTGGAGCGTGATCTTGAGCGGGGACTGCTGGAACACCTTCGCTCGCTCATCCTCGAACTCGGCAAGGGTTTTGCCTTCGTCGGCAATCAATATCACCTGGAGGTGGGTGGCAAGGATTTCTTCCTTGACCTTCTCTTCTATCATCTACGGCTTCGCTGCTTCGTCGTCTTCGACTTGAAGATTGAAGAGTTCCAGCCTGAGTTTGCTGGGAAGATGAATTTCTACCTGTCAGCAGTTGACGACCAGTTACGACATATGGACGACAAACCAAGCATCGGCATCATTCTTTGCAAGGGTCGCAATGAGCTCATTGTCGAGTATGCCCTCCGCGACTCGATAAAACCGATGGGCGTGGCCGGCTATAGCCTCTCAGGAGCACTTCCACTTCAGCTACAAAGCGAACTGCTGACATCAGAAGAGCTTGCGCGCGAGTTCCCCAGCATGGAACTTGTGATGCTACGAATGGAGATAGAACGGGCCATGCGTGCACTCCTGGAGCAATTTGGAGTCCCGTCATCGCAGTCGTCCAGCATCAACAAGTCTTTGCGGGAGCTGGAGAGCCGGGGCATAAACGTCGAGGGCACATCTGATTTTCTTCGCGCTTTTACGTCAATGAACGCAGCCGCTCACGGCATGGACATTGACGTTAGAGCCGCTGATGAAGCTCGAAATATCGTTACAGTGTTCCTTGCAGAATTGAAACGGACAATCAGGGATGAATAGTCTTCACAGCTGTCAGACATTCTTCAGCAACTCAGATGCTGTCAGGTTGAAAACGCCGGCCAATGTCTCTAGAATCCGTAGACCGGCTTCGCGACGACCATTCTCCAGTTGAGAGATATGGGTGCGTCCGATGCCGGATGCTTCTGCGAGGTAATCTTGGCTCCAGCCATGCTCCTCTCGCAACTCTCGCAGCCTTCTCCCAAATTTGACACAGATATCGTTTGCCACTCTTCAAGGGTGGCCGTAAGCTTAGATGGCAATGTTGTGCATGAACAACATCGACCGGGGCGAACCACCGGAAGGACTGCCCTAGGATAGGCTTTTCTCATTCTGCAACGATGTCAATCGGCTATAACTACCTTTTTAGAATCTGAGCCGGAGGAACTGCATACGTGAATGACACGTTGATCGAGGAGTTGGAAGGCAAGGTCATATCGTCTGCCAAGGCGATTTGCTACTCGAAGGAAGAGCAAACGCTCTCTTTGGAATTTACTGACGGAACCTCATTTTCTTACAGCTGCTCAACAAGAGTGGCATCCGAGATATCTCTCTATCGAGGAGGAACGGGTGAACCTGAGGTGATCCGCGCTGTTCAGCTCGGAACTTAGCGGAAAAATCCGAGAGTAGCTCCTTCTCTGAAACACTCGAGCGCTGATGTATTCCTAATTGGAATCGCGCTTTCCCTAGAAGTCATTGGACACCACACCTGAAGTCACCATAGGTTTGCGCCATACCCGACGAGGTTTAGTCGGATGGAGGTGCAAACATGAAGAAGAACCGAAGTGCAGCCCGAGTCAAGAAGCCTCTTCCAAGGCTCTCCGTCTCGGGCTTCTTGCTGCTCGCCCTGCTGATGATGCCGCTCGCGGCTCATGCGCAAGGCGGCTCCCCGTTCGACTCAGGCTTCACCGCGATGCAGACCCTCTTCACCGGAACAGTGGCGAAGGTGACGAGCCTTATCGCGATCGTGTTGGGCGGATATGCCTTCGCCCACGGAGAACCCGGCGCAAAGAAGTCGCTCGCCGGAGTTGCGGCAGGCAGCGGCATCGCTGTCCTTGCCGTGAACGTCTTGACCTGGCTTTGGGGCGTATAACCCTTCAACCTTGGCATTCCACTCACGCTGCACTCACCAGAGAGGGGCCTTATGACAGAACTCACACCAAGACGCCGCAACCGGGTCTATAAGGCACTGCATAAGCCCCTCACATACCTCGGAGTCGAACGGACTGTCTTTTACTTCGTTTGTGTCGGCGCAGTCGGAGCATTCAATCTGCTCGACTCCCTGCTTGCCGGGGCCGCCGTCTTCGTCGGCGGCTACATCTTCGGACGATGGGTGACGACAACCGACCCGGCGTTTCTCAAGATCATGGGCAAGTCGGAGCGGTTCAAGATTCGCTATGACGCTGCCAAACAACAAGTGCCGAACGTGGAGATACGGTGATGCTTCGACTCGACAAGATCATCAAGCCCTGGAAGGATGCCGGTTCGCTCAACGCGAACGTCAACCTGTACGGCTTCTGGGATGAGACGACCTTCCTCACCAAGAGCGGGGATCTCGGCGTCGTGCTCAAGATCGGCGGAGTTGATTTCGAGAGTCTGGACCAGGCCGGCCAGGAGTTCGCCGTCAAGCGGCTCGAAGCGGCGCTGAAGTCCTTCGGCCCGGGCTTCCACGTATACCAGTACCTCTTCAAGACAAACCGGCCGAAGATGCCGTTTGCCCATTATGGCGATCCATTGATCGATGCGGCCATCGACCAGCGCCGCGTGTTCTTCAAGTCGAAGCGCGATCGGCTTTATGAAATCGACATCTTCTACGCAGTAGTGCTTGAAGGCGAGCGATCGAAGACCGGTATCGGCGTCGCACTCGGCCGCTTCCCCACCGATCCGACTGGAGCCGTGAGAGAGCTGAAAGCGCAGTTTACCGGCGACAACATGAAGGTGCTGCTACGAGCCCAGATCACACGTGACCAGTTCCGGCTAAAGCAGAGAGTACAGGCATTCTGCCAGCAACTAAGCGATCTGGTCGAGATCGAGGTACTCGGTCAAGCCGACCAGTTCCGCTTCTTACGACGTTTGCTGAACTTCGACGACTGGCGGATTGCGGGTAAGCCGCAAGCGTCTCAGTATCTCGACTACCAGGTCGTGAACTCCGATATTGCAGCAGAGCGAGACCATCTCCGCGTCGGCGACCACTACGTGCGCCTGCTTACGATGCGCGAAGCGATCACCGAGACTCGCCCGCTCGTTCTCGATCGGCTACTCAAGATCGAAGCCAACTTCTACGCCGTCACCGAGTGGACGCCGCTTGCGACCGACGCTGCCCGGAAAGAGGTTGTCAAACGCCGCCGCCATGCGAATGTATCGAAGGCTGGGTTTGTCTCGTCGATGAAGGACGAGAGCCAGATCAACCAGCGGGATGTGTTGGTCGATGAAGGCAAGCAGGCTGACATCGAAACGCTTGGTGAGTGCCTTCGCGCTCTGGCGGACGGTCAGGTGCTTGGTGATATGTCGCTGACCATCGTGCTCTACGACAAAGATCGATCGACGGTAGACCGCGAAGTGTCGGAGTTCGCAGGCGTGTTTACGAATGCAGATGGTCTGCTCTTTCCCGAGACGTACAACCAACTCAACGCCCTCTTTGCTGTCGTGCCCGGTAACTACGTGCAGAACCTGCGCAAGATGTACCTGCTACTTAGCAACTACGCCGACCTGTCCTTCTTCTTCACAGTTCTTCAAGGCGAGAAGCGCAACCACCATCTCGGTACGGAGTACCTCGCTGTTCTTGAGACCGACAATGCCACACCGTACTATCTCAATCTGCATAACGGCGAAGTTGCGCACACGCTGATCCTCGGTATGACAGGCTCCGGCAAGAGCTTTCTGTGCAATTTTCTGCTGACCAACGCGCAGAAGTACAAGCCGCTCACGTACATTTTCGACATCGGCGGCTCTTTCCAGTCGCTTACCGAGATCTTCGGCGGCAGCTACCTGAACGTCGGGCAGGAGTCGCGCGACTTCCGCATCAACCCCTTTTCGCTGGAACCCACGAAAGAGAACCTGCAGTTCCTCTTCTCCTTCTTCCGGGTGCTGATCGAGGGAACAGGTCAGCGATACCGCCTCGACTTCAAGGAAGAACGCAAGCTCTGGGCTGCCATCGAAAACATGTACGTCATCGAGCCGGAACAGCGCACGCTCTCCACCTTTGCCGAGATCATCGGTGAGCTGAAAGAACGGCTCCATCGCTGGACTCAGGATGGGCAGTACGGCTTCCTCTTCGACAACGCGGATGACACGCTTACGTTTCCTAACTTCCAGACCTTCAACTTTGGCGGTTGGGGCGATGCGCCGGATGTGCTGGAGCCGCTGCTCTTCTACGTCCTGCATCGGGCTTCACTGCAGATCGCAGACCCTGATCGTCTTGCGACCTTCAAGCTATTCCTGCTGGATGAGGCATGGCTCTTTATCAAAAACGAGACCATCCGCAGCTACATCGTGCAGGCCCAGAAGACGTGGCGCAAGCACAACGCCGCCATGATCCTCGCAACGCAGTCGATCAAGGAACTGGAGGAATTGGGAATGCTGCAGATCGTCGCCGAGAGCTGCCCGACGAAGATCTTCCTTGCTAATCCTGAGATGAATCGCGAGGTGTACCGCGAGGGGTTCCACCTCAACGACACTGAGCTTGGCATCATCTCTGGCCTCACCCGCGGACAGATGCTGATCCGCAAGGCACAGACCTCAAAGAAAGTGCGGCTGAACGTCGACTCCATCTCCTACTGGATTGCGACGAACAACGCGACGGACAACCAGCTCAAGCGCAACTACTTCGCTCGCTACGGCGTCGCCGAGGGCGTACGCCGACTTGCTGAAGATCATCCGTTCTCACCAGACTCACATGCCGCGAAGAGACCTGCGGCGTCCACAACCATCGCTTTCCCGCGTAAAGGAGCTGTCGCATGAAGAACATTAGTCACTTCCTCGCTCTTGCAGCCGCAATGTCTTCGACAGCCGTTTTCGCTCAGACCGTACCAGTCGAGCAAGCCCGAACGGTGCAGTACCACTCGCAAGACATCGTCGCGATTCGCGCGAAAGTGAAGTACACAACGCTGATCGTTGTTCCTTCGACCGAGAAGATTATGGAAGCCGCAACCGGTGACAAGGATTTCTGGATCGTCGATGTAGTCGGGAGCTTCTGCTTCGTACATCCAGCGAAGGCCGGGATCAGCTCGAATCTGAACCTCATCACCGACAAGGGCAACATCTACAGCTTCACCCTGCAGGACATCTCCAGCCAGGGCGGTGAGCCGGACCTGAAGGTGATCCTCCAGCCTGCCGACCGATCTTCGATCACGGCGGCAGCAGGGCCGTCGCAGTATGTCCCCGCTGCACAGCTCGACCAGACTCGCGAGCAGCTTGCCGCTCTGCAAACCCACGTCACCCAAGCAGTTGACGAGTATAAGAGCTCCTACCCACTACAGCTCAAATTCGACTACAGCTTCAAGAACGAAGAGCCCTTCGCCATTCAGTCGATCTACCACGACGACAAGTTCACCTACATCAAGACCACCGCGCAGGAGAAGTTCAGCGTGTACGAGATGAAGGATGGCAAGCCAAACCTTATCAACTACGACCTGCGCAACGGCACCTACATCATCCCCAAGGTCGTCGACAAGGGTTACGTCGAGTTGGGCAAGAAGCACATGGAATTCTCACGAAAGGGGTAGGTTATGACAGATCAAACAGTGTCGACACCGCAGGACGATCCGCAGCTTACCCGGCGTACCGTTGAGCCAAAGGGTGTCATTCGCAAGAACATCAAGATGTTCGTCTATCTCGGTGCTGTCCTGCTGCTGATCGGGGCAAGTTTCTTCAGCTCTAAAAAGAAGACGCCGGGCAACATACCTGCCAAGGGCACCCCGCCCCAACCCTTCGTGCAGGACAACACGGCGAACAACGTAGCGGACCTGCAGAACCAGCTTGCGGCCGAGAAGCTGAAGCAGCAGCAGGACGCGCAGATGGCCGCTGCCCTCGCTTCCGCTCAGACGCCGGCCCAGCAACAAGCGGCAATCCAATATGGAGCAAATGGTCAGTCCGGTGTAGCACCACCCCAGCCGTACCCGCAAGGTCAGCCCCAGGCGAACGGTCAAGCGCAGCTCACGCCTGAAGAACAGCAAAGACAGCAGCTCGCAAGCAAAGAACGGGAGCTTGCATTCAGTTCTCGCTTCGCCTCGAACCTCGCCTATAGCCGGAGCCAGGAGCAGGCAAGAAGTCAGCAGGTGAACGCGCAAGTGCCAGCCGCACCAACAGCAAGCGATCCCTATGCTGCGGCGCTCACTGGCAACGAGGGATCGAGCTTTACCCCAGCACGCGCTGCGGGCGAAGCGACCACAAGCCAACAAACGACGGCCAAGCGCGCACCAGAGGTTAACGTGAACTCAGCCGAGGGCCAGCCGTACGTGCTCTTTGAGGGTGCAACACTCGATACCGTGCTGATGAACCGGCTTGACGGGGATTCGGTCGGACCGGTCAAGGTGCTCGTATCGAATCCGTTCTACTCGCACGACCACCAGCATGTGCTTATTCCTGAAGGAACGATCGTACTGGGAGACGCCAAGAAGATCGGAGCAGCGGGCTTCGGCCAGCAACGCCGGATGGCAGTCGTCTTTCACCGCCTCGTTATGCCAGATGGCTTCTCTGTCGATCTTGACCAATTCCACGGTCTCGATCAGATCGGCCAGGAAGGGCTGCAAGGAAGGGTGAATAATCACTATCTGGAGATCTTTGGAACGTCGATCGCTCTCGGAGTCTTCGGCGGAGCCGGACAAATTACCTCCGGCGGAGGCAATCTGAACAGCTCCGGCTCGCAGCAGTTCACCAACGGAGCAGCAGCCAGCATCTCGCAGTCTTCGACTACGATCCTCGACCGCTTCATCCAGATCCCGCCCACGATCACCATCCGGGAGGGTCATCGCGTCAAAGTTTACTTTACCCAGGACATGCTCCTTCCTGCCTACTCCAACCACACCATACCCCAGAGCTTCTAGGAGGAAATATGCGACCAGTTTGCTACACCGTCTTTGCCCCCGCTTTGCTGATGCTTGTCGGCTGTACTGATAAGAAGTGCCAACCAGGCGATTCAGTGAAGACCTGCAAAGCGTTGACGCAGTGCTTCGACCGAGGCGATTCCTCAGCCGCCTGCCGCCAGATCGAGCACGATCAGGCCGAGTACGAGAAGAACTTTAAGAAGAACATCGCTCCCGCATTCTCGGGGACCGGCGCGGCCCTGCAGTACGACCCTAATAAGGCGACGCAGAAGCCAATGGCTAAACCACAACCGCAGCAGCAACCGGCAAAGAAGTAGAGGGAGGCCAAACATGAAGCGTTTCGTCTTGCTTACAGCAGTCGCAACCGCAACTGTCGCATCAAGTGCTCGTGCGCAGTTCGGAGGAGTTGTGTTCGATCCAACCCAATCCGTTCACGCTGTTCAACAGATCGTGCAGGGTTCCCAGATCTACA
>JALYVA010000040.1 GCA_030853485.1 Acidobacteriota bacterium | reverse complement strand
CCGCAGGTACTGCTCGAGCATCATCTAAAAACACTGCGCTTGCCAACGATGTTGCGCGAGTACGACAAAGTCGCGCAACAGTGTGCCACCGAATCCATCGACTATCCTCGCTTTTTATTGCGGCTGGTAGAACTCGAACTACTGGATCGGGACCGCCGCGCGGTGGAACGGCGCATTAAGGCCGCACGATTCGATGTGGTCAAGACACTCGACACCTTCGACTTTCTAGCCATCCCCGCACTGAATAAACAACTGGTGCTGGACCTGGCCCGCTGCGACTATATTGACCGCCGTGAGAATGTGCTGGCGCTGGGAAATTCTGGAACCGGAAAAACTCACATGGCCCTGGCGTTGGGCCTCGCCGCCTGTCAGAAGGGCTATCGCGTCCGGTTTGCTACGGCGGCGGGATTAGTCCATGAACTGATGGAGGCACGCGATGAAAAGCGGCTCTTGCGCACCCAAAAACAACTGGCCGCCTACCAATTGCTGATTATTGATGAACTGGGCTTCGTGCCCTTGTCACGCACCGGCGCCGAACTCCTGTTTGAGATCTTCAGCCAGCGTTACGAGCGCGGCGCCACGCTGGTCACCAGCAACCTTTTATGCGGTGAACCGCATAAGAGATTTAATGCGGAGTCCAGTTTTATGCTGAGAGGGGCGAGAAGGGGATGGAAACGAGGCTTGCTTTCAAGGTTTGACGACTGCCGTCGTCCGCAAGAACTTTGCATAATCGTGGCGTCCTGAGGAGGACGTCATGATGAGAGAGTTCTTTAAATCTCGATTTCGCATCCAGCAACTACGCGGCGGCCAGGACGGCCATTTACTCGATGTTTTCACAGAAGACCTTCGGCAGTCAGGGTTTGCCCAGATCACGGCCCGGCGACATATTCGGGCCGCGGAACACCTACTCTACTGGGCGAACCGAAAGGGCATTGGGTTCTCAGCTTTCGATGATCATGCGTTAGACGAGTTTGACCGCCACCTCCGGCGATGCCGCTGCAAAGGCTTCGGACACACTCACCGGCGGGATCTTCAGAACGGTGCTCGATTGTTTATCGACAATCTGCGACGCGCTGCATTGCTGCCGATCCCGTCTGTCCAGGAAACCGTGGAAGAACCGCATGTCCTGGTGCTGTTCCGGGACTGGATGCGCAGGCACCGGGGAACATGTGACGCGACGCTTTACAACTACAACCAACATCTCCGTGCGTTACTAAAGACCATAGGAGATGACACGAGCGAGCTCGAGGCTCGGAGCCTCCGACAGTTTGTTCAAGATACGTGCCAGCGTAGCGGTTGGGCAACGGGAAAACAGTGCACCACCGCCGTGCGAGCGTTCCTGCGTTATCTCATCGCGAACGGTAAGTGCGCGCCGGGCCTCGACGCATGCATTCCGGCGCTCGCACACTGGCGCCTTTCGTCCCTGCCGCGGTATCTGCAACCCGAGGAAGTTGAGCGAGTCATTGCCGCATGCAGCGCCACGCTGGAGGCGGGGCTCAGAGATCGCGCGATTCTGCTCCTGCTTGCCCGCGTCGGTCTCCGCGCCGGCGATATCCTGCGGCTTTGCCTCAGCGACCTGGATTGGAAGAACGCAACCCTTCGTGTTGTCGGAAAGGGCCGCCGACAGACCCTGCTGCCGATGACTCAGGAAGTTGGCGATTCGCTGGTCGCCTATATCAAGGATGGCAGGCATCCCATCGACAACGATACGCTTTTCATTCGGTCTCGCGCACCGTTTCGCCCATTCGCCAGCCACTGTGCCATCTCCGTGATTGTGGCGCAAGCCATGCGCCGTGCGGGCGTTCGTTGTCCAAGCCGGGGCGCCGCGCACGTTCTTCGACATTCGGTGGCCAGCTCGATGCTCCGGCACGGAGCTTCGCTGCAAGAGATCGCAGGCGTGCTTCGACACCGTTCGATCGCAACCACGGAGATCTACGCGAAGGTGGATGTGGTTGCGCTTAGAGAGATAGCACAACCCTGGCCGGAGGTGACCTCATGCTGACTCAAGCTGTGGAATCGTATCTGGGAGTCCGGCGCGCCATGGGCTTCGCGCTCCACTCCGAAGGTAGCCTGCTGCAAAGCTTCGCGCAGTACTCCGATGCCGCGGGCAAGAGCCACATCTGCAACGAAACCGCTATTCAGTGGGCGAGCGTGGCGCGGTCGGCTCCCACGCGAGCACGCCGACTTGGTCAAGTAATCCGGTTTGCGCGATACCTTCGCGCGGAGGACCAGCATCATGAGATTCCGCCCGCCGTATTTGGGTGCGAGAAAGGCCCACGGCCCGTGCCTTACATCTTCTCTGTCGACAACGTCAAACGGCTCGTCGAAGCAGCATCCGGCCTGGGTCGGCGGAATTCCTTTCGCGGACAAACTTACAGCGCTTTTTTTGCCCTGCTGGCGTGCACGGGACTTCGTGTGTCGGAGGCTATCAAGCTCCGCTTTGAAGACGTAACTGCGGACGGACTGATCATCCGCTGCTCAAAGTTTCGCAAAAGCCGTATGGTGCCATTGCATAGCACCGCACAGATTGGCCTGGAGCGGTATATCCAGAAGAGACGTCCTTTTGCTCCGTTCGACGATCATGTATTCGTGTCGCTGCGCAGGCGCTCCCTGCTGGTGGGCGACGCTGAAACCGCATTCCGAATAGCGGCAATGAAGATCGGCTTAAAGCGCGAGCCGGGGCTTCCGCGGCCGACGATTCACTCGCTTCGCCACACCTTCGCGGTCCGAGCCCTGGAGAACTGCGCGGACGGCCGAGATCGGATAACGAAGCACATGATAGCCCTGTCCACTTACCTCGGGCACAGCAAAGTCGCCGACACTTACTGGTATCTGGAAGCGACACCAGAACTAATGAATGGCATTGCCGATTCATGCCAGGCCTTCTTTGTCGGAGGTCGCCCATGAACCTGATCGCGCCCCACATCACAGCTTTTCTGCAACAGCGCCTGCCGCTTGAGCGGCGGGCGAGCCCGAATACATGCGACTCCTATGCGCACGCGTTCAAACTCCTGTTTGAATACGCCAGCGGGTGCCTGAACGTTCGACCCTCCGAATTGAATCTGGAGCAGATAAATGCTCCGCTTATTGTGAACTTTTTGGGTCATCTGGAAGCGGACCGAGGGAACGGTGCTGGTTCCAGAAACATCCGTCTTGCCGCCATCAAGTCTTTCATGCACTTCATGGAGTACCGAGTTCCCTCAGCGCTGGAGCAGATTCAGCGTATTCTGGCCATTCCAGCTAAGAAAACGGATACCCGTCTTGTGCGTCACCTCACCGCTGACGAGATGCAATCGATCCTGGATGCTCCCGATCCGGCAGTTCGGGATGGCATCCGGGATCGGGCGATGTTGCATCTGTGTTTTGCCGGAGGCCTGCGGGTTTCCGAGTTGGTAGGGATGAGAACCGAAAATCTTCTTCTACAGCCTCAGGCGAGCATCCTGGTCCACGGAAAAGGTCGAAAGGAACGCTGCCTGCCGTTGTGGAAGGAGACAGCATCCGCGCTACGCGCATGGCTGGCAGTTCGGGGCACAGGCCGTGCGCCGGAACTATTCCTCAACGCTCGCGGCACTTCTATGACCCGAGCTGGTTTCGAGTACATCCTGCGAAAACATGTCTGCGTGGCAGCGAAGCGGTGCCCATCCCTTTCCGCCAAAAGAATCTCTCCGCATGTCCTCCGCCACACCTGTGCGCTTACGATTCTCCAGGCCACAAAAGATCTGCGCAAGGTCTCGCTCTGGCTCGGGCACTCAAGCATGCAGACCACCGAGATTTACACGCGAGCCGATCCATCTGTGAAGTTGGAAGCGCTGGAATCCGTCATTGCGCCGAAGTTGCGAACCGGACGCTTCAAGGCGACTGATCAGTTGATTGCAATGCTGAAGGCCACTCCCGTTATGCGGAGCGAAAAGCCCTTAACCTGATGGCAAATGGGCCGATGGATGTCCCCTCTCAGCATAAAACTGGACTCCGCATTAAACCTGTTATGCGGTTCACCGCATAAGAGATTGGTCGTAATGAGGATCGCGGCCCTCTCCGCGCGCTCGGTAATTACTTGAAACAGAAGTTCAGCACCGGTTTCTTCGAGCGGAACATAGCCCATCTCGTCAATGGCGAGCAGCTCCCATTTCTTCCAGCGATTCAAGGCGCGACTGAGTTGTCCATTCCGCTGCGCTTCTACCAGTTCGTTGATCAGGCTGGCGGCAGAGATGAAGCGAGTTCTCCTTCGTTGCCGGCAAGCCTGGACACAAAGGGCAGTCATCAAATGGGTTTTGCCGGTACCGGGCGAGCCAGAAACATAATGCCCACGGACCCGAGATCATCAAGGTTCACTATCGCTTTCACCCGCTGTATCGACAGAGTCTCCGCGTTCAGCGAAGGGTGAAGTTTCCTTATGGAGAGTACATTTGCTGCGAGTTGCCGGATGGGACCATCGGCGGATTCCCATCGTGGATCGCCGACGCCGCCAAGGCTTCCGAGGTCACTGTTGGTCCACCCCTAGCTTCGGCTGCGGCACTCGCCGAGCTCTGGGCACTGTTGGAGAGATTGCATTCGGGCCTCAAACGCGATAAAGCATCACTGGAACCGGTGCTACAGGAGCGCACGAATGACCCCCAAGGAAACGCCATCGACGATGCAGATGAACCTGCAGTTTTGTAACAGCGAACCGATGATATTGCCGCAGGACAAACAACGGGAACTCGCCCTAGCCCTCGCCGACTTGCTGTTGAACGCAGCGGTCATCGAGCCAACTGAGTCGGACAAGGGAGACCGGCGATGAATCCGAAAATATCGCCAGATCACTTGAAGAGGCGTGCCATCGTATACATTCGGCAATTCCTCCCCTGGGCAAGTGATTCACAACCAGGAGAGTCAACGCCGGCAATATGGACTGGCCGAGCATGCACGTCAGCTCGGTTTCCAACAGGTCGAAGTGATCGATGAGGACCTTGGCCGTTCCGGTTCAGGCCAAGTAGAACGGCCCGGATTCGAACATCTGGTGGCGGAAGTCTGCACGGGACAGTAGGAGCAGTGCTGTGCATCGAGGCATCGCGCCTGGCCTGCAATGGCCGCGATTGGCACCATCTCATCGAGCTATGCGGCCTGGTTCGCACCGT
>JALYVA010000020.1 GCA_030853485.1 Acidobacteriota bacterium | reverse complement strand
GGACCGGCTGGGATTTCATGTGCGGGTAAAGACTGCGGCCGGGGTGAAGGGGGCGCGGATCGGGTTTTCCCGCGAGGTGGGGACGGCGGGGGAGGCGAGGACGGTGCTGGTGGAGATGGTGCGGGAGGCTCGGCAGGGATGAGAGCGTGGCCTGCCGGTCACTTCGTGACATGTATACCGGCTTCGCCCTGGGCCTCCCGATGGTCGGCAACGAAGATCTTTGTTCGCGACCAACGGGAGCGCTATCTGAAGGGGTATACCCGTCACGAAGTGACCGCGCGCTGCGCAGGCGGCCCGGCCGGCAGGCCATGTCTTTCGGGTGGTTAGGCGCAGTCGGGTTCTTTGAGCGGGCAATGGCGGAAGCAGATCCCCTGCGGGGATGGGAGCGGGAAAGGCACGGACCAAGACAGGCCTGCGGAGAGGGATAGATTCCCACCTTAGGCACCAAAAACGCGCCGAAGATGGGGCACCCGATTCTCGGGTTGGGCGTGGAGAAACAGCAGAGGAAACGGGGGTGGGGGTCCCTGCGGGGTGGAATTTCCTCTTGACTCGAAAACGCTTTGCCGTTAGTTTTAAGGAATGGCCAGACTCCCTTCGGGTTGAGTCGGTCATAACGAAGTCCACCCACTTCGTTGCTTTACCGGAATACCCACGCAACAGCCCCCACCGCGCTGCGTGGGTTTCCTTTTTTAAGGTGCGGGGCTGGGATTTCCCTGATTTTAAGCTGCAGGCAGGAATTTACGAGTTGCAGGTTTGGTTTTCTCCACAGTGTTTCCGGGTTGTTGCGCCGCACAGGATCCTCTGGAAAGATGTGCTGGGTGAGCTTGCTTTCCTGCGCGCGCGGTTTGACGCTGCGCGGAGCATCGGGAAGGAGAAGGCGGGGTTTTCCCGCACTGGTCTGGGGGCGAAGTCTGGGGGCGAAGCCTGCTAGCGCGCCCGGACCGGAAGCTGCAAATAAGACGGGTGTTTGCCGCCCGTGTGGACGACGTGCTGCCCCGTGTTTGCGCCGACGTACTCCTCGATTGCAGGCATGAGCGATCCCAGAAGGTTTGCTGCGCTGATCACAAAGCGGAGCTGCTCGCCGGGATGAAACACGAGACCGATGGGTAACAGCTCAATTTCAATTTCAACGATCTCGCCCGGTGACATCTTCTCGACGCGGTCGAAGCTATGAGCGGGCACCTCATCGGTCGACAGCGCCGGGTCAAGGTGGCGAGCGGAGACGCGTAACCGGCCATCGGAGCCTTTGTAGCGGAGGACGGTTGCGCCGTGATCGGTAAGGTCGTGATTGATGGCGCTCTGGTTGGGTACGGTGAACTGCTGGAGAGGCGTGCCGCAGGCATCCAGCTTCTGCATGAGAACGAAGAGATCCATGTCGTCCGCGCCGCGTGCTTCGACCCAGAGCCGAGCCTTCGGGTAGCCGACCAACACCGTCTCCTGGTCGAAACGCATGACGAAGGACACCGCGTTCGGGTTGGCGGCAACGGCGTAGGAGGCTGCTGCCTCGTCTGCGGGGGGTTCGGTGGTAAGGGCACGCGTGCGACCGTCGAGGTAGAACTTCGTCGAGACGACACCGGCTGGGGGGAACTGGTCCGCAGCGAGATTGACCGTGTCGCCACCTTCAAGGTCGAGCAGGGAGTAGCGAACGCGTGGAGTCTGTTCCCATCCGTTCTGCTCGTCCCTGAGGAAGCGATCGAAAAACCGACGCAGGTCCTCACGGTTGCTCTCGTCGTAGTAGTCGGGCCACTCCTGCCCATTGTGGATGCGCAGCCATTTTTGTTGCGAAGCGATGCGGCGCCAGGCCCGGAAAGTGCCGGCGGTGTGCAGTGTGTTCGAGTAGCTTGCCACAATGTAGGCGGGCACGGTGATGCGATCGAAGTCCGGAATCTTGTTCTCCCAGAGGACGTTCACCAGCGGATAGCGCTCGAGCTCCGAGAGGATGTCCTCTTTCCGGTTTTTGCCGAAGAAGCTGCCATCCTGGAGTTGACGGGCGAACCCGATGTCCGGCATGCCGCCGCGCATCATGAGGTCGCGGTAGACGTCACTCACACCCTCCCAGGGGTTGATGGCGGCAAGGTGCGGGGGCTGTTCGGCGGCGGTGAACCACTGCGAGACGGCGAGATAGGAGGTTCCACTCATCCCGACCTTTCCGGTGCACCATTTCTGCTGGGCGAGCCATTCGATGAGGTCGTAACAATCGCGTCCGTCCTGGCGGTCCCACAACACGCTGTCGCCTTCAGAGTCGACCACACCGCGAATATCCGGATTGCAGATGGCGTAGCCCTGAGCGCACCAGAAGGCGGGATCCGGGCCTTCGAATTTTTCGAGGCCAGAGACGATCTCGTTCGAAAGGCCGACGAGGCCGAACACACCCATGACGCTCAGCGAGGTTCCCTGCCCCTTGCCGTACGGACTCCAGGCTACGATGACGGGCACCTTCTCCGCACCGACCGGACGGAACACGTCGACGTAGATGGTGACGCCGTCACGCAACTGGACGGCAACATCCTTCTCGAAGACGATGTCGACGGGAAGCGATTGGAATGGAGGCGCGATCCTGAAGCCCGCCTTGAGGGTTCGCATGCCTGGATCGAACTTCGTCAACGCGCCAGATCTGGGATCCGGCAGGGGGTGCGATGGTACGTACATCTTTTTGTCGTCGCGCACGGGAGTTCCTCTTGATCTTTCTGTCGGCAACCTATTCTCGCCTGCGTGCGGGCGTACGTCCATAGAGCCCCTGGACTTGCAACGCGTTGAGTCTCAGGATGACACCTTGCTGAACGATTCCGTTGTTTACTGCCTGGCTGGATGCGTATGCGACAGCCTGTTGGCTGCCTTCTGGATGAGATGGAGGTGGTGGTAGCTGGGGGCAGAATGCGGGTCCTTCGACTGCGCCTGTCGCGGTGAGGCTGCGAGAGGCTGCGCTCAGGATGACACCTTGCTGAGTCGTTCCGTTATTGAGGGCCAAGGCAAGAGCAAAGCCGAAGGGGTTGGGAGAGTTCGGTGGGGTCAGGGGGTTGGGAGGAGTTGGAGGAGGAGGTTGTCGCCGTTGCGGAGGGTGAGTGTGCCGGGGGAGGTGATGGTGAATTGGCCTTCGGAGGTGGAGGTGAGTGCCGCTCCCGGGTTGAAGCCGTAGAGGCCGTGGGCAGAGGTGGAGAAGACGCCCATGGCGCGGGGAATGGAGGCGGGTCCGGTGGCGTTGGGGGGAGGGTCGGCGTAGACGCCGAAGTAGTCGGCCGAACCGACGCGGTGCATGGTGCTGTCGACGACTTCGCCGATCCAGCCGGAGCGGGATACCTCGTCGCCTCCTACCTGGAGGGTGTTCCAACTGGCGGGGCTGGGGTTGCCGCGGTCGGTGCTGCCGTTGGCGGGAGCCGCGGTGTCGCTGACCTCGGTGAAGTTGGCGATGGCGAGGGCGGAGGTGCGGATGGGGATGGTCTGGTGGCGATAGGTGAGGCTGGTGAAACGGATGGTGAGGACGGCGGGCTCGGTTTTGTCTTTTTCTGCGGCTTGGGACGTGAGGATGGCGCCGGTGACTTTGGCTCCGTGGGGGAGAAAGGTGTGGTTGGCGAGGGGAATGCGCTGGGTGGTGGAGGCGGTGATGGGGGCTCCGGGTTTGAGGGAGCCGGCGCGGACGCTGTGGCCGATGCGGACGGGGAGGGTGAGGCCGGCGGGGAGCGTGGTGAGGGTTTCGATGGGGGTGAGTTTCTGGGCGGGGGCGGCGGCGGGGGCGGCGGGGAGCAGGAGCAGGAGGAGGAGGGTGGGGCGGAAGGCCATTTTTTTATACCTGCGTTTTCTATATCTGCGTTTTCTACACCTGCGTTTTTTACACCTGAGTTTTCTATACCTGCGTTTTCTATACCTGCGTTTTCTATACCTGAGGTGAGACGCATTTGAGTGCCGATCGTGTCTGTGGATGTGTGTGGCGGCTGCGCTTAGACTGGGAGGAGCGATGCCGCTTGAAACTCCGAATACTGCGTCGACGGCGCAGGCCGATTCTCCGAATCCGGGTGGGTTTGCGCCGCTCGGGATACCGCTGTTTCGCGATCGTTGGGTTGCGAGCACGATCTCGTCGGTGGGGACGTGGATGCAGGATACGGCGGGGACGTGGCTGATGACGTCGCTGACGGCTTCGCCTCTGCTGATTGCGCTGATGCAGACGGCGGCGAGCTTGCCGGTGCTTCTGCTGGGGCTGCTGGCGGGAGCGACGGCGGATATTTTCGATCGGCGGAAGCTGCTGATCTTCTGGCAGGCGTGGATGCTGGGGTCGGTGGGCGTGCTGGCGGTGCTGACGTTTGTGGGATACATCTCGCCGTGGGCTCTGCTGGGATTTACGTTTCTGCTGAATATCGGGTCTGCGATGAACAATCCGGCGTGGCAGGCGATTGTGCCGGAGCTGGTGCCTCGGAAGCTGATTCCGGATAGCGTGAGCCTGAATGCGGCGAGCAACAATCTGGCACGTGCGGTGGGGCCGGCGCTGGGCGGGCTGATGGTGGCCGGGTTCAAGGGCGCGCATACGGGGTCGGGGGCGGTGTTTGCGCTCAATGCGATTTCGTTTGCGGGCGTGATCTGGGTACTGGTGAACTGGAAGCGGATTCCGCTGTTCAAGTCGGCGCTGCCGTCGGAGCGGATTGCGGGGTCGATCCGGTCGGGGCTGCGGTATGTGCGGTATGCGCCGGACCTGCAGGCTTCGCTGGTGCGTGCGTTTGTGTTCACGTTTTTTATTTCGGCGATCTGGTCGCTGCTGGCGGTGGTGGCGAAGCGGGATCTGAGGCAGGGGCCGCTGGGGTATGGGATTCTGAACGGCTCGCTGGGGGTGGGGGCGCTGGTGGCGGCGACGACGCTGCATCGGGTGCGGCAGCGGTTTACGGCGGACCAGATTCTTGCGGCTTCGACGCTGTATAACGTCGCGGTGCTGCTGATACTGGCGTTTGTGCGGAGTCCGGCGATTATTATTGCGGCGCTGATTTTTTCGGGCGCGGCTTGGACGAGCACGATGTCGACGATCAACGTTTCCGTGCAGCTTGCGGTTCCGGCGTGGGTGCAGGCGCGGGCGCTGGGGACGTACATGATGACGTTTCAGGGTGGGATGGCGCTGGGGTCGATTTTGTGGGGTGCGGTGGCGGAGCGGACCTCGACGCCGATTGCGCTGACGACGGCGGCGTGCGGGCTGCTGATTACTTTTCCATTTGCGCGACGGTTTCATATTCTGCAAGGGCCGGTGCCGGACCATACGCCGCACCAATTCAAGAAGCCTGCGCCGGAGTTGACGGACGGCGAGGTGACGGATGGGCCGGTGCGGATTTCGGTGGAGTACCGGATACCGGCGGCGAACTATGCGGAGTTTACGCAGGCGATTCATGAGCTGCGTGGGGTAAGGCTGCGGGATGGGGCGATTCGGTGGGGGATTTATCGGGATGCGATCGAGGGGGAGCGGCTGAATGAGACGTTTCTGATGGAGTCTTGGCTGGATTTTCTGAGGTCGCGGGAGCGGATTACGGCGGCGGATGAGCTGATACGGGCTCGGGTGCGGGCGCTGCATGAGGGGGAGGAGCCGCCGAAGACGAGCTATCAGATTTATGCGAAGGAGGTGGCGAATCCTACGCCGTCGGTGGGGGTGGGGCGGGGGTAGGGCGCCCTGCGCGGGCGGCGCCCACTTCGTGGGGTGTATACCCCTTCGGTTGGCGCTCCCGTTGGTCGCGAGTGGAGGATTCAAGCCGGGCGACGGGAGGGCGAAGCCGGTATACATGTCACGAAGTGACCGCGCGCCGCGCAGGCGGCCCGGCCGGCAGGCCATGCCTGTTGCCTGCAGCAAAATGGAAGAGCAAAAGCCGATTCCCTTCGGGAATGACAACCAGAAACACAAGAACAACAGCGCATCGTAGCCCAAAAAAAGGAGGTGCGAAGGTCATCCTTCGCACTCCTTTTTTATACTTTCAGGTTGCAGTGATTCGGCCGGCGGTTACGCTGTGCGACGGCGACGGCGCAGCATCTGGGCGGCCGATCCGAACAGGCCGGTGCCGAGCAGGATGAGGCTGCTGGGCTCCGGGGTGGAGCTGATGGAGCCGCCGAAGTCGACGCCTTCGGCGCTGCCGCTGGTCTGGTGAACGTCAAAGGTGAGGGTGTTCAGACCGGCCAGGAAGTCGCCCTGGGGAAGCGAGACGGGCAAGAGCAGGGTGCAGTTGGGCCGCACGGTCTGGCACGTGGAGTTGGGTCCGCCGGCGAAGTCTTGTACGAGATGTCCGTTGAGCAGAACGTCGGTGGTGTCGTCGGCCATGACGGAGATGGAGCCGGCATAGTTCGCGTTGCTCAGCGAGAAGGTCGAGGTGAAAGTGTAGGTGCCGTTTGGTTCGACATTGCCGCAACCGGGGCAGTTGCCTGTGCTTTGCGAGACCCAGCTGGAGTTGGCTGCGGGTGCCGCCCAGACGCCGCTGGTGCCGATGTCATAGGTGGAACCGCCTGCGATCGCCAACGCGCTGTTCCCGTTGCCGAACTGGTTGGCCGGAGCGGTGCTGCCGTAGCTTCCAAGCTGAAGCGTGTCGGCCGAGGCGAGTGCTGTGGTCAAGAACAAACCTGCTACCAAGGCAAATAATTTCGAATAGAGTTTCAATGTCGTTCTCCTGAGATCCGCTGTCGGCGGCAGTTCTGACTTCCTGGCCCTGAACTTCCCGGTCTGCCTGCCAAGGGTAGGTCACGCACAGGCGTTTCCTTCCTTTTGCACGTTCGTCTTGGCTGAGCTTTGCACTAGGTGAAAGCATGTATGCAGCCAAACGACAGAGCTATTCGAATGAAGAACTTAGGGGAGGGGTCGCGAGAGGTGGGCAGCGATTTACCCACGTGAGGCGGAGTGAGTTCCACTCCGCGAGTGAGCTGCCTGGGGTGCAGTGAAGCCGGCGCAGGGTGTCACACGATGGCAATCAATTTGCTAATCGCCTTCCACTTGCCCTTGCACACATTTGCGGTAGTTGCGTTCGGGAGATCCGCACAACTTTGCATCAAAGTCCGCAATCGTTGAAGGGGGTTGAGTTCACAGAAACGCGTAAACTGCGCTGGAATGGCACCTCGAATGCCTATACGGGATCGTACCCACCCGGCCCAAAACTTAGATATTTTCGAGGATCATTATGAAACTGCGTGCTCTCTCACTCGTATCCTGCATGGCCGCCGTGCTTGCAGTCGCCCCCCTGGCACAAGCCCAGATCACTGGAACGGAATGGAACGGCTGGATGTCTCCGGTTCCGACAAGCCCTTCGGGATTGCCGTTGGCCTCAGCTGCCAACCTGACCTTCAACACAGCATCGATCGACTTCTGCGTACAGGATGCGAATTGCAGCCCGGCTTACAGCGGAACATACAGCCTCGACGGTTTTCTGAACTCGAACGGCGGAGCCAGCGGTGTTACCGGCGCGACCTACTTTGGTGGAGCCACCGGTTCGAGCACGCTCAACAACACCCTGTGGGACTTCACCGGCACGGCGTACTTCGTCAACGGCGAGACCTTTAGCGTTGGACACGATGATGGGACCGTGATGTACGTCAACGGCGTTTCCGTTCTCAGCCAGCCTGGGCCGACCAGCTTCACTCCTTCGACCTACACCTATACCGGCGCGACCGGCATGGAGAGCTTCAACTTCGCCTACGGTGAGACCAATGGCAGGCCAGCTGTGTACGAGACCAACCTCCAGACGGCAGCGACCCCGGAGCCGAGCAGCTTCATTCTGCTGGGCAGCGGATTGCTCGCCGCGGCTGGCGTGGTTCGCCGCCGCATCGCAGCGTAAGGCTGTACTTCGCTCGGGTTAGTAGCTTAGTCATAAGCCCGGACAGGGAGATCCTGTTCGGGCTTATTTCTTTTGTGCGGGATGGTGGACGGTGGTGTGGGTATGGGTTCGGCGTCGAGGGGGTAGACCGTAGGGGCGTCTGCCGCGGAAACCGCGTGGAGGAGATGGCGGAATTCGTGCGGGGCCGACGACCGGAAAAGCGAGCGCGGGAGGACGCTATTGGATGGTGAGGCGGATGGTTGTGGTCTGGATGATGGCGCCGCCGGAGGCGCTTACCGTGACGGCAAAGTTTGTGGGGGCACTCGGGCCGATCGTGGTGGCGACGTAGCCGTTGCCGCATCCGGTGAAGCAAGAGAGGGCGGAGAGGACGAGCAGCAAACCGACGGGGGCACGGAGGCGCCTGAGCGGTGAAAGAACGTGGCGCCTGCTGCGCGCGAGGAGGCGCCTGCGGCTTGCGATGCGTCGGCGGCGGGGAAAAGATAAGAGGATGCCGGTGGCGAACGGCGCGAGCAGGGCCAGGGACGGAGCTGCGCCGCTGGAGGCGGGGTGCCCGGAGCTTCCGCGTCGGAGACAGCGGCCGTTTTGTGACACTGCAGGTGCGGGTGAGATGGTGAGCGCGGTGGATGCGGAGTCTGAGTCGGCGGGCGACAGTGTGGGCGGCGCGAAGATGCAGGAGGCTCCAGGGGGCAGTCCGGAGGTGCAGGCGAAGGTGACAGTGGAGTGGAAGTCTCCGGTGGAGGTGATGGTGAGGGTGACGGGTCCGGATGCCTGGCCGCGGGCCGCGTCGATTGAGGCCGATGACGTGGACAAGGTGAAGGAGCCGGCGGGGGCGAGGATGGTGAGCGAGGCCGGGGCGGAGGTGCTGGCGAGGTGTGTGCTGTCGCCTCCGTAGAGGACCTGGACGATGTGTGGACCGGGCTGCAGGCTCGAGGTCGGAAGGGGAAAGCTTGCGGCGGCGTTGTTGAGCGGGAGGAGCTGGCCGTAGAGGCTGCCGTCGAGAAGAAGCTGTGCGCTGCCTGCGGGCGTGGGCGTTGCATTGGAGGCGCCAGGCGCGCTCGATATGGGTGCGTTCGATATGGATGCAGCGACGCTGACCGTGGTTCCCTGGGCGACGGTGGAGCTTGAGAGGGTGATGGAGGTAACGCTCGGGATAGAGGCGGAGGTGACGGTGAACGTTGCGGGCATCGAGAGGGAGGCCTGGTAGCTGCTGTCGCCGGAGTAGATTGCGGTGATCCGGTGCGTGCCGGGTGCGAGGCTGGCGGAGTTGCCGGAGAGTGTGGCCACGCCCGACACCAGGGGAGCCTTCGCGCCGATGGTCTGGCCGTCGCTTGCGAAGGTGATGGTGCCCGAAGGCAGGGGCGTGCGGGGCGAGACGCTGGCGGTGAAGGTGAACGGTGCGCCGGAGACGGCTGCGGGAGCGGAGAGGGTGAGTGTGGTGGTGGTGGCGGGAAGTGAGGAAGCGAAGACGGTGACCTCTGCTGCGGGGGAGGACGAGGGCTGGTAGTTCGCGTCACCGGAGTAGACGGCGCTGAGGGCGTTGCTCCCCGGCGTGAGCTGGTTGGCTGGAAAGGTGAGCGTGGCTGTGCCCGTGTCCGAGGGTGCCGTGGGGTAGCTGTTCTGGGTGAGGATGGCGGGGCCGAGCGCTGCGCCTGTGGCCGTACGGAAGGAGACGGTGCCTGAGGGTGGCGCGGCTCCGAAGCCGCTTTGCGCCGCGGGGCCCCAGCCGAGAGCGTTGATCTGGACGGTGAGCGAAAGGGTGTCGCCGGCCGAGACGGAGGTTGCGCCGGGTACGACCGTGGTGCCGGTCTGGGCTTTGACGATGGTCAGGGTGAGAGGCGCGGACTGGCTGGTGTTGAAGCTTGTGTCGCCGGAATAGGCCGCGGAGAGGGTGTGGGTTCCGGGGGCGAAGGTGCGGACGAGGTCTTCGGTGTCGGCGGTTGAGTTGAGCCGGAAGGTGCCGCTGTCGATGGGCGCGCCGGAGTCGGTGAGTGCGATGTTGCCTGTGGCTGTTCCCTGCCCTGAGAGTCCGGCGACGCTGGCGCGCAGCAGAAAGATGCCGCCGTAGGGGAAGGCCGCGTTATTTGCCGCCGCGGTGACGGCGTTCGAGGAGGGATCGTACAGCAGGGGCGAAAGTGTAGTGGTGCTGCCTTCGGGGGAGACGGTAAGCAGGATGGTGTTGGAGTCGCTGGGGGCGAAGGTGTCGTCGCCGGCGTAATGGGCTTGCACCGAGTAAGAGCCGCCGGGGAAGCTTCCGATGTTCGAAGTAAAGGTGCCGTTGCTGAGAACGCCGGTGGCGACGGAACCGTTGGCGGCGACGGCATGGATGGCGACGTTGCCGGTTGGGGTGCCCGGCTGCGTGGTTGGCTGGGAACTGGATTGGGAGCTGACGGCGACCGTGGCGGTCACGGGGCTGCCGTGCACTATGGTCGATGGAGAAAGGGTGAGGGTGACGCTGCTGGGTGTGAAGGTGGCATCGGACCAGCGTTCGACGAGGTTTGCGGCGTTGACGCTGCCGAGGCCGGTGGCGAGGTCGTAGCCGGGGGCGGCGTTGTACCCGGAAAGGACGCCGTAGCTGTCTGAGGAGCTGGAGGTGTTGCAGTTGGGTGTGCCGCGTACGCAGGGCATGGTGTTGGTATCGGTGCTGACGTCGTTGAAGATGCAATCGGTGGCGGGTGTTCCGCTGGCGGGGTTGCATGCGGTGCCCGCGCTGTGCTGCCGGGCAGCGAGGTTGTAGAGCACGTAATTGGCGTTGCCGAGGCGGCCTCCGGTCTTCTGAGCGACCAGAGAAAGGATGGCGGCAAAGGCAGGCGCGGCGACCGAGGTGCCGCCAAAGCCGGAGAAGTCGTAGTTGGGAGAGGTGAGGTTGCAGGGCTGGCCGTCGGAGTTCGTGCTCTGCTGGCAAACGATGTAGAACGCGCCGAAGAAGCCGGAGCTCGAGAAAAGAGAGACGTCGGGGGTGTCGCGAACGCCGTCGTCGGGGACGCCGGGGCCGGTCTGCCATGCGGGTTTGGCGTAGCCGCCGCGGCAACTGGAGACCGACGCGCCGTCAGAGGCGATGCATGAGCTCGGAGCGCCGCCGGCGGCGAGGACGTTGAGCAGACCGTCGGTGCGGGCGGTGGAACTGTTGCAGATCTGTTCGGCGCTTTCGCCGGGGAAGGAGGAGAAAGTGGAGAAGACGCTGTTGGTGCAGCTTTCGTTCCAGGGGACCTCGGGGATGTAGCCTTTGGCCGAGGCCTGAGTGGAGGGGTCATTGGTGGGATTCCAATACGCCGCGCCTCCGTTGGGCATGTAGAAATCGGTGCCGCCGACCGAGATGTTGTACGGTGTGCTGCCGAGGCCGTTGGCCGCGATGCCGTCGCTGGCTGCGGGGATGCCGGAGTTGTCGCATCCCGCTGCGCCGGAGTCGCCGCTCGAGACCAGGACGGTGATGCCTTCGGCGGCGGCCTGCTGCCACAAGGCGTTGAAGAAGGCATTCTGCGCGGTGCCCAGGAAGAGCTCGCATTGGCCGTAGCTGTAGCTCATGATCGGAGCAAGGTCGTTGTCGACGATGTACATGGCCGAGAGGTCGGTGCCCTGGGTGGTCGCCGTACTTTTCGAGACGACATAGTCGATGGTTGCGCCCTTTGCGACCGCGCCCGACCATTGCGTGTCGATGTCGGCCTCGCTCTCCTCGCCGGTGATGCCGGGGCTCTGGCCGTTGCGGATGATGTTGAGGTACTGGGTGCCGGTCGGGGTATTGGTGTTACCGAGGGGAAGGCCGAATATCTTGCGGAAGTTGACGAAGTCGGCCGGGTTGAGGTCGGTCTCGCCGACGATGGCGATGGTCTGTCCGGTGCCGTCAATGGATGTGCCTGGTGCGCCTGGTGCGCCTGGTGTGCCGGAGTTCCACAGCGGAAGCACGTTGTAGATGGTGGCGAAGTCGTATGGGGTGACGCCGTAGAGGGTCTGGTTTCGCAGGTGCAGGGTGTAGGCGGGATTGTAGGTGGAGCCGGGCTCGCCTGTAACGGCCTGGCTGGAGCCTTCTGCCTGTTCCGGGCGGCGGACGAAGCGCTGGGTCGCGGCATCGCGGCGGAACTTGCCCAGGGGATGACTGTTGGCATGGCGTGGGAAGTTGTTAAGCGAGGCGATGCCGGCCACTACGGGCGAGAGCGCGGCGGGGATGGCGGGGTCGGACGCATTGCTGAGATGAAGATGACCCTGTATGCCGTAGTGGCGCAGGCTGGTATGAAAGGCGCGCCCGACGGAGCCGGCGGTGCCGCTGAACTCCACCAGCGTACGGCCGGAGTTGACCTGGATGTTGGAGAAGCCCTGACCGGAGAGCCATGCCGTGACGGCGGAGAGGTCGCGGTCCCCTACGCCGAACCCGGAGCCGAACGCCTGCGGAGTGAGCCACTGGTGGTAGGCCGGGGAGCTTTTGCTGTGCTGGTTGTCGAGGAGTTGGTGGAGCGTGGCTTCCTGCTCGGGGCTGCGACGCAGGACCAGAACCATGCGGCCGAGGGGCTGGTCGTCCTCGACGGCTCCGAGGTCGAACTCCGGGCGGGCGAGTGGATGGACGTTGCCGTGAAGGGTGGTGAGATGGGAGTCGTCGACTGTGTCCAGGATTCGTGTGTCTGGGATGCGTGTGTCGGGGATGCGCGTTTCCGGGATGCGCGTTTCCGGGATGCGCGATTGCAGTGCGGGCTTTTGCGCTGGCGCGGATGCTGAGATGAGCCAGAGAAAACTGCAAAGCGCCGACAGCGGAGCTCTTCTCGAACGACACGTCGGGCAGCAGAAAGAACGAAACATCGGGCGAGGATCCTGCTCCTGAGATCGGCTGCGTCTGGACGTCGGAACGAACACATCGGAGGTTCGTAGCAGGCATGATTGTTTCCTGACGCTGCCGGTGCGTCAAGAAACGCCTTGGCTTTTCGTCTGGTTCTAACGTCGTGCTTCCCGAAAGAGGAAGAGAGTGGTCTGAATGAGTTTGCCGTTCCGAACCATCGAGGACGCACCCTCAGCCGTCAATCGAACGGATCACTCTCGCCGGGTTTCCTGCGACCAATGTATTGGGGGGAACGTTCCTGGTGACGACTGAACCCGCTGCGACGACGGAGTTTTCACCCACGGTGACGCCACCGAGGATGATTGCGCCGGCTGCGATCCAGACATTTTTCTCAATCACGACGGGCTTTGCGATCACCGACGCACGCCGCTGGGAAGGTTCCAGTGGATGGCCTGACGTGATGATGCTCACGTTCGGCCCGATCATCACATCGTCGGCGATGTCGATCCCGCCGAGGTCGTACATGGTGCAATTCTGGTTGATGAAGACATTACGCCCGATGCGGATGTTCTCGCCGCCGGTGGTGTAGAAGGGTGGGATCAGCGAAAAGCTCTCATCCACACGCGAACCGATCAGATCGCTGAACACGGCACGGATCTGGTCTGCATCGTCGAAAGACAAACGGTTGAGAGCCGGGGTGATAGCCATAGCACGCTTGACGGCAGCCACCATGGCCGCAGACTCTGGCGTTCTTCTGGGAATAATCTTTGTGCCGTCTCCGTTCGACATTCGTACTTTCCTGAGGCAAGCGTTTCGGCGTGCGTTCCAAACGTACAGGGCCGCAGTCAGTGACCCGGTACCCGTACCACTCTAGGGAACGGTGACAGTCACCTGTGCACTGTGGACCTGGCCATTCGCCCCTGTTCCAGTGATGGTGTACGTATACGTTCCCTTCGAGGCGGGGGTGACGTTCGGTGGAGGAGGCGGGGTGGTGTTTCCGGTGGTGGACGTATTCGAGCAGCCGGAGACGGCGAGGGCAGCGACCGAGAGAACGGCGATCAGAAGCGCGCCCCAGCGGCGGCGACGGGGCAAGGTGAAGAGAAGCACGCAGGCGAGCGTCGCGCCAGAGCCGGCGGCGTACCAGGGAGATTTTCCGGAAGGATGTGAAGCCGGGACGGAATCCGACCGGACCGACGCGGTTCCGCTGGGCTGCGAGGCGACCACCACAAACGAGGTGGTTCCGGCTCCGGACGTGATGGTGAGGGTCGGCGGCGTGAAGCTGGTCGTCGCGATCATATCGTCGTTGTTTGTCGCGGTCAGGGTGACCGGGCCGGTAAATCCGTTGACCGGGGTGATGGTGAAAACGATGCCGCTTGAGGTTGCGCCCGGGCTCACGGAGACGGCGGCGCTGCAGGGCGTGATCGAGAAATCGGCTTTTGTGGAAGAGACGATGTCGACCGAGGCGATGGAGCCGTTGCTGGCAAGAAGCGTGCCCTTCGATCCGGCGTAGTTGGTGTCGCCGGAGTAGACGGCGCTTACGGTGTGGCCGCCGGAAGAGAGAGTGGATGTGGCAAGGGTGTAGGTCGCGGTGCCGTTCGAGGCGAGCGCGGTGGAGGAGCCGGAGACGGGGGCACCATCCACGAAGAACTGTATCGTGCCCGTGGGGGTTGCGTTGGAGATGGAGCCGGAGACGGCAACCGTGAGCGCGAGACTGCCGGAGGTGACGGCGCAGAGCGAGCCGGTGGTGGACAGCGTTGTGGAGGAGATGCCCGTGACGATCGTGCCGCCGGTTCCGGTCGGCGTCGCGGTGCTCCAGCTATTGATCAGGCTTGCGACATCGAGCGAGCCGAGGCCGGTAGCCTGATCATAGCCGGTGCCGGCAGAGAAGCCTATGGTGCCTCCACTCGAACAATTGGGCGTCCCCGGCGCGCACGAGACTGCGTTGTTGCCTGTGGTGACGTCGTGGAAGATGCTGCTGTAGGTCGGACCGTTGGCCAGCCCATAGAGAATATTGTTGATGTTGCCGAGACCCTTGGCCGCGGTCTGGCCGGCGTTGAGGTGCTGCTCGAGCTGGGCCAGAATGCCGGCAAAGATGGGAGCAACGAACGAGGTGCCGCCGAAGACGTTCGGGTTTCCGGTGGAGTCAAGGAAACCGCCGTTGGTGCAGGGAAGGTCCTGCGTGCTCGAACCTGAGGTGCAGACGAAGTAGCCGTCGTGGTCCGGGGCAGCATTCAGAGAGAAATCCGGGACGTCGCGCGAGGAGTCGTTGGGTGTTGCTCCGGCGCCGGTGCCCATCTGCCAGGAGGGCTTGGCGAAAAAGGCGCTGGCCCCGCCGCCGCTGGAACCTCCTGCTGACAGACCGGCAGACGTGGAGGTTGCATTCCAGGGCTGCTCGGAGATGTAGCCGAGGGCTGAGCCGCCATTTGCCCCGTTGCTGCTGGTCCAGAAGGTACCGGGTGAGCTGAGGTCTCCGCTGAACATGGTGCCGCCGGCCGCGGTGACGTAGGGCGAGCTTGCGGGAAAGTCGACGTTGAGGCCCTGCGTCGCGACACCAGTGTTGTCGCAGTCCGCAGCGCCGGAGTCTCCGGAAGCGTTGACGATGGTCATGCCCTGGGCGTTGGCCTGGGCAAGGAGGTTGTTATAGGCCAGGAGCTCAGATTGTCCGGAGATACTGAGGGTCGAATTGAACTCGGTTTCGCAACCTCCGTAGCTGGAAGAGACGATGGGCGCTACCTTGTTCATGACGACGTAGTACAACGCGTCGGCGAAGGCGTCGCTGCCGTAGACATAGAGAATGGTCGCTCCCGGTGCGGCTGCGCCGGACCACTCCACGTCAAGATGGGCCTCGTCGATCTGGGTGATCTGGACGCCGGGATCAGTGCTTCCGGCGAGCTGAATTTGCAGGTTGGCGGAAGGGAGTCCGCCCGCGGTACGGAATGCGGTCACGTCGGGGTCGGGGAGCACGTTGCCGGTGTTGAGAGCGGTTTGTCCAATGACCGCGATAGTGATGCCTGCGCCCGCCGTGGGCGAGAAAGGTGGGAAGTCGTAGATGGTGTAGAGGTCGCCGGGCGCGATGAAGTGCTGTACCTTACCGCCGGGGCTTTGGGTGTTGCGAGGCTGCGACGGGCCGAGCGTGATATTCCGGACGCGGGAGTGGGGGCGCATGCGGAAGTCATTGAGGCCGGTAATCGAGGTCACGACGCTTGAGATCGCCGAAGGCAGTACCGGGGCGGAGAGGTTCGAGATGTGCTGTTCTCCGTTTGAGGAGAGCGAATGAATGGTGACGCCGAAGGCCTGCTGGGCCTGGGCGACCGTTCCAGTGAACTGGATGGAGTTCGCGCTGGGCGCGGTGCCGATGATGGTGAAGCCCTGGCGTGCGATCCAGGTGGAGACCTTGCTGAGGTCCGCGCTGCTGAGGCCGAAGCGCGCGCCGAACTGCTGCGGAGTAAGCCACTGGTGATAGCTGGGCGAAGCGGGATCGAGCTGTGCCGCGAGAAGCTGGTTGAGATCGGCCTGCTGAGCGGGGGTCATGCTGAAGAACATGGTGATCGAATCGAGCTTACGATCGGCAGGGGCAGCGCCGAGGTCGGAGGCGCGCAGAGCTCTGCCGGAGACGGTACCGGGCAGGGGAGTCTCCCTGCTGCTCTCAATACTGGCGATCCGATTCTGCAGAGGGGCTTGGTTCTGGACAGCGGCCTGGGCCCAATGGGAGAAACCGGTGAAGAGCAGGATGGCGGGGAGTAGGAGGCGAGAGATCAAACGGCTGCGCATGGATATGGTCTACCTTACAGCGGGTTACGGGTGGCCTGTAGTACCACACGGTGCGAGGAGGCAACTGACGTACGACCGGGTACCTGCTTAGACAGACGAGCCGTAGGAAAGTTGCGTTCCCTGCTGAAAAGAGGTTAGTGCGACCGATTGCAAGGTGCAATGCACAAAGTGTGAAATCGCGCGGGGAACGGCGGAGGGAGTTCCAAAACGGCATTGGCCTGCCGGCCGGGCCTCTTGCGCAGAGGGCGGCCACTTCGTGGCGGGTATACCCCTTCGGTGGCGCTTCCGCTGGTCGCGATGAAGGATTTTCATGCCGACTATAGTAGACACGGGCGTTGGGCTAAAGGCTGTACTTGCCGGCCTGGATCGTGTGCCGGGCTACCTGCCTGCGCAGGGCAATGGTATCGACCGGGTCGTGCTTGGCCAGACGGCGCAGAATGGTGAGCTGTGTGCGCAACATGTCGCCTTCGGCTACGGCGGCAATCACTTTGCGCGCGGAAAGCTCGATGGTGGACATTGCTTTGTCGGCGTAGATGCGGGCCATGGCGACGGGAATCGCCGCCGCAGCGCTGGCTTTGCCGGAGGCAATCTTTTCGGCGCGCAGGATGGCGCTTTCCATGGCGTAGACCTCGATGATCATGTCGGCGATGGCGCCCATGACCTCCTGCTCGTCGACCAGTTTGGCCATGTACTTCTGCGTGGCAGCACCGGCGGCGAAGAGGGTAAGTTTTTTGGCATTCGCGAGCAGGGTGAGTTCGTCGGCGAGCGGACCTTCGCGTTCGAGCTTTTCGCCGGGGCCCGACATCACTTCTTCCATCAGGTTTTTAATGGCGGGCATGAGCGCGAGCTTGCCGTTCACGGCCGACTTCATGAGCCATCCGGTGATAATGAGCCGGTTGATCTCGTTGGTGCCTTCGAAGATGCGGTTGATGCGGGCATCGCGGTAGGCGCGCTCGGCGGGATACTCCTCGACGTAGCCGTAACCGGCGAAGATCTGCAGGACCTCGTCGACAACCATGTCGAGCATCTCGCTGGCCCAGACTTTTACGATGGAGCACTCGACGGCGTACTCTTCGATGCGCTTCTGGATCTCCTTGGTGTTGTGTTTGTCTTCAGGCGGGAGGCCGGCCAGGGCGCGGTCGATCAGGCCGACGGTGCGGTAGCAGACGGACTCGCCGACGAAGATGCCGGTGGCGCAGTTGGCGATTTTTTCTTGGATGAGGCCGAACTCGGAGATGGATTTACCAAAGGCTTTGCGGTCGATGGCGTAGCGGATGCCGTTGTTGAGCGCCATGCGGCCTCCCCCGACTGCGGCGTTGCCGAGTTTGTAGCGGCCGACGTTGAGGATGTTGAAGGCGATGTGATGGCCTTTGCCGACTTCGCCGAGGAGGTTTTCGGATGGGATGACGCAGTCGGTGAGAATGAGCGGGCAGGTGGAGCTGCCGCGGATGCCGAGCTTGTGTTCTTCTTTGCCCTGGGTGAAGCCGGGGGTGCCGCGTTCGATGAGGAAGGCGGTGAGTTTTTCTTTGCCTGCGTCGGCGCCGGCGTTTGGGCCGTCGGGGATGGCGCATTTTGCGAAGACGGTGAAGAGGTCGGCGAACCCTGCGTTTGAGATCCACATTTTTTCGCCGTTGAGGGTGTAGGTCTTTCGATCGGGGGAGAGTACGGCGCGGGTGCGGGCGTTGACGGCGTCGGAGCCGCTGGTCGATTCCGAGAGCGCGTAGGCGGAGACGATCTCGCCGGACGCGATTTTCGGGAGGTACTTTTCCTTTTGCTCCGGGTTGCCGTACCACACCAGCGGCAGGGTGCCGATGCCGGTGTGGGCCGAGAAGGCGACCGAGAAGCTGGCCTGCTTGGAGATGTTTTCGGCGACGATGGCGGAGGTGGCCTTATCCATCTCGAGGCCGCCGTACTCTTCGGGAATATCGACGGCGGTGAGGCCGAGGTTGGCTGCTTCCTGCAAGAGGCGGCGCGTGACGGAGAAGTCCTTCGCCTCGATCTGGTCGGAGGCGGGCATGATTTCGTTGATGGCGAAGTTGGCCGTGGTCTCGGCGATCTGCTTGTGCTCGTCGGTGAAGTCTTCGGGGAAGAAGCAATCGGTGGGGGAGACTTCGTGGATGAGGAAGCTGCCGCCGGGGATGCGCGTGGAGGCAGGAGAGGGGGTCGTCATAGTTGCCATGGAATTGCCTCGAAAGATGCTGAACGCGGGATTGGTACGTTGTACTTTAGACAGCTTCGTAGATGCCGGCGGCTCCCATGCCTCCACCGACGCACATCGTGACGATGCCGTATTTGGCGTTGCGGCGGGGCATTTCGCGGAGGAGGGTTGCGGTCAGCTTGGCCCCGGTGCAGCCGAGTGGGTGGCCGAGGGCGATGGCTCCTCCGTTGACGTTCACCTTGGCTGGGTCGATGCCGAGGACCTTCAAGACGGCGAGCGATTGTGCGGCGAAGGCTTCGTTGAGTTCGAAGAGGTCGATGTCATCGAGCGAAAGGCCGGTCATCTTGAGGACCTTGGGGATGGCGTGGATGGGGCCGATGCCCATCTCTTCGGGGTCGCAGCCTGCATAGGCAAAGGCGATGAACTTTGCCATGGCGGGAATGCCGAGTTGGGCGGCGCGCTCGGAAGACATGACGACGGCCGCGGCAGCTCCGTCCGAGGTCTGGCTGGAGTTCCCTGCTGTGACGGTGCCGCTGGCGTGGAAGACGGGCTTCAGCTTGGCCAATGCTTCGGGTGAGGTGTCGGCACGTGGGCCTTCATCCTGCTGGAAGGTGCTTTCGACGGGCTTGGCTTTGCCTTTGCCGTTGGGTGTTGTATTTGTAACTGTGATGGAGACAATTTCATCGGAGAACTTTCCGGTCTCGATGGCTGAGAGCGCTTTTTTGTGGCTCTGGTAGGAGAAGTCGTCCATCTGTTCTCGCGTGATGCCGTAGTGTTTGGCGACGCGCTCGGCGGTGAGGCCCATGGACATGTAGGAGCCGGGATAGTTTTCGACCAGCCAGGGGTTGACGGAGATCTTGTTGCCTCCGAAGGGCACGTAGGACATGCTCTCGGTGCCTCCAGCGACGATGACGTCTGCGCCGCCGCTGCGAATGCGGTCTGCGGCGATGGCGATCGATTGCAGACCCGAGGCGCAGTAGCGGTTGATGGTCATGCCGGAGGTGGTGACGGGGAGACCGGCGCGGAAGCTGGCTACGCGGGCTACGTTCATTCCCTGCTCGGCTTCGGGCATGGCGCAACCGAGGATGACGTCTTCGATCTCCGACTTTGCAAGCTGGGGCACACGTTCGAGTGCGCCGTTGATGGCGAAGGCGGCGAGATCGTCGGGCCGCGTGGTACGCAGGATGCCGCGCGGGGCCTTGCCTACGGCGGTGCGTACGGCGGATGCGATGATGACTTCTCTCATGCTGACTCCTGTATCTGATTGCGACCGCTAATTTCTCAGCGGCTTTCCGGTCTTGAGGGTGAAGGCGATGCGTTCCTGGGTCTTCTTTTCTCCGCAGAGGCTGAGGAAGGCTTCGCGTTCGAGGTCGAGCAGATACTGCTCGGAGACTGGGGTGCCCGGCGTAACCTTGCCTCCGCACAGCGCGTAGGCGACCCAGTTGGCGATCTTTGCGTCGTGGTCGGAGATGTACTGGCCTTCGCGCATGGTCCATACGGCGAGCTTCAGGGTGGCGAGGGCGTTTTCGCCGGGAGCGGCGATGTCGGTGCGCGGTGTGGGTGCGCTGTAGCCTGCGTCGGCGATGGAACGGGCCTTTGTCTTCGCATCGAGGAGCAGGCGCTCGCGGTTGAACGTGATGGCGTCGGACGGTTTGAGGAAGCCCAGGGTGCGAGCCTCTGCGGCGCTGGTGGAGACCTTCGCCATCGCGATGGTTTCGAAGTTCTTCTTGAGCGCTTCGAAGATCTCGACGCCTTCGCCGCGCGCATCCGGACGGATGCTGGAGCCTGCTTCGACGCTGCGAAGGGTCATTTCCTTGCAGCCGCCTCCGCCGGGTATCAGGCCAACGCCGGTTTCGACCAGCCCCATGTAGAGCTCTGCGTGGGGCTGGCGTGCGGCAGCATGCAGGGCGATCTCGACGCCGCCGCCGAGGCACATGCCGTAGGGCGCGACGACGACGGGGCGTGGGCAGAACTTGATGGCCTGTGTCATATTTTGAAAGGCGCGGACGGCCATCTCGACCTCGTCCCACTCTTCTTCCTGGACGCCGAGCAGAAGCTGCATGAGGTTGGCACCGACGGAGAAGTTGGTCGAGTCGCCGGTAATGACGAAGGCTTCGAAGTTCTTGACGAGCTCGCCCGAGGGCTTGAGGGTCAGCGTGATGAGATTGACGATGTCGTCGCCGAGTGCGTTCATCTTCGAGTGCAGCTCGATGGCGGCCACGCCGTTGCCGAGATCGAGGACCGAGGCGCCGGGATTTTTCTTGACTACGCCTCGAGCTTTCCTGATGACACCAAGCGAGCTCACGCCTTCGGCCGTGATGACAGGCTGGTAGGTGCTGGTAACGGGATCGAAGAAGAGACGGCCGGAGGGGACGGTGCTGTCGTCCTTGTACCAGGTGGCATTTTTGTCGCCGTGCTGGTCGGCATAGGCGAGGAGCTTGTCTACATTCGACGCAATCGACGCACCGGCGGCGCGCATTTTTTCCGTGGTGTCGCGGACGCCGGCCGCGTCGAACATCTCGAACGGGCCAAGCTCCCAGTTGAAGCCGGTCTTCATGGCCTGGTCGATCTCGACGATATTGTCCGCGATCTCGGGGACGCGGTTGGCACTGTAGGTGAAGAGCTCGGTAAGCAGCGGCCAGTAGAACGCGGCGGCTTTGTCCTTCGCGGGGTCGCCATGGAGAAGCTGCGCGATCCGTGGGCCGGTCTGCTCGAGGTTCTTTGCCATTTCGATGGCCTGGAATTTCGGCCGCATGCTGGGCTTGTAGTCGAGCGTCTGCCAGTCGAGGACATGGCGCAGGTCGCGACCTTCTGCGTCTTTGCCTTCCTTTTTGTAGAAGCCTTGTCTGGTCTTGTCGCCAAGCCATTTTCGCTCGAGCATGGTCGCGATGAAGGGTGCGAGGACGACTTCGGCGCGCTCGTCGTGAATCCTCGCGGCCTGCGCGGAGAAGTTGCTTGCAACGTGGGCAAGCACATCGACTCCGACCATATCGCCGAGACGGAAGGTGCCGGTCTTGGGCCAGCCGAGCGCGGCGCCGGTGAGAGTATCGATCTCCTCGATGGTAAGGCCCTGCTGCTGCATAAGGCGGATGGCGTTGCTCATCGAGAAGGTGCCGATGCGGTTGGCGATGAAGTTCGGAGTGTCGTGCGAGTGCACAATGGCCTTGCCGAGACGCAGGTCGCAGAAGTGTTCCACGGCGGTGATGTCGGCCGGATCGGTATCGGGCGTGGGTATGATTTCGAGCAGGCGCATGTAGCGCGGCGGGTTGAAGAAGTGAGTGCCGAACCAGTGCCGGCGCAGCTCCATGGGCAGGTCTTTGACGATCTCGTGGACGGGCAGTCCGCTGGTGTTGCTGGTGACGATGGAGTCGCGGCGGCGATGCTGGAGAACCCGGGTGAGGAGCGCGCGCTTGATCTCTAGATTTTCGGCGACGACTTCAATGATCCAGTCGCAGTCGGCGATCAGCGCAAGGTCGTCCTCGAAGTTGCCGGTGGCGATCAGACGTGCGCTCTCAGGGGTATAGAAGGCGGCCGGCTTGGATTTCTTCAGACCTTCGACCGCGGCCAGTACGATCTTGTTCCGCTCCGATTTGGGTGCGGCGGCATCTGTACCCGGGGGCACGATGTCGAGCAGCACTACGGGGACGCTGGCGTTCGCAAGGTGAGCCGCAATGCGTGAGCCCATGGTGCCCGCGCCGAGTACGGCTACCTTGCCAATCTGCCTGGTCTGCTGGCGGGCCTGGGTGCGCTCACCAGGTTGAGGCGGCGCAGCGCTGAACGGTGCGGCAGGGGTGCTACTGGACATAAAGAACGCTCCGCGTGAGATCTGGTCGACCGTTGCGAAGCATACTGAATGGTCATTCAGTTGGTCAAGTGAATGTTCGTCGCATTTCCGAATGTCCTGCTACCAGGGGCTACTGCTTCTCTGTCTTGTCGCTTGTTGCGGATGCCTGGGAGTGTTCATGCGCTTGGGTGGAATGTTCATGCGCCTGCTTGGAAAGTTCGTGCCCGGTGAGGTGATCGCCTTTGCCGTGCGCGGTGGCCGCGGCCTGATGGGTGTGCGCTGCTTTGTTGTGAAATTCGGCGGCGCGATCGTGTGTGCTTTGCGGCATGGTGGTGGTTCTCCTCTTACGGTTGGATGCAGGGAGCGGAGACGGAGCATGTGGATGAGCACTTTGCCTGCGGTTTCGTCGATGACGCGAGCTCTCGGGTCAGATCAGGTTGCCGTTCATCACGAGAGCAACGGCGCTGCGCAATCGGGCGGTGTTGCCTTCGAAGGAAGGCCTGAGTTTGGGCTCCTTGGAAATCGCATTCTGCCGGAGTTCCGCTTCCACGATGGGTCCGAAGATGTGCCACGCCGAGGTGATGTCGCCGACGATGACGATTTCGCTTGGAGCGAGAGCGGAGGCGATCATGCGCAAACCGCGGCCAAGAGAGATTGACATTTTTTTGAGCGCCGCTGTGGCGTGCACGTCATCTGCCTGGGCCATCTTCACCAGGGCGGCGAAGGTTGGAGGTGCGGGAGTGCCGCTGATCTCCTCGAAGTAGCGAAGGCCGGCGCGATTGGACGCCACTGTCTCCCAGCAGCCGTGACTGCCGCAGCCGCAGGGTGGGCCATTGCTTTCCATCTGCACATGACCGAACTCGCCGGCCATGCCGTTTGAGCCACGCAGCAACTGGCCGTTCGCGAAGATGCCGGTCCCAATTCCTTCCGAGACATTGACGACGACAAGATCGTGCAAGCCGTCGCTGTCGCCAAACCAGACCTCGGAGAGCGCACAGGCATTTGCAACGTTGTCCATCTCGACGCGAAGGCCCGTGGCACGCTGGATCCGCGGCTTGATGCTCGCAACGGGCCAGTTGAGATTGGGCGCGAAGATCAGTTTTTCAAGGCGTGGATCGGCCCGGCCGGGAAGGCTGATGCCGATGCCATCGAAGGATTTGTCGCTGTGCGCCGCGATCAACTTGCGGATGGCGGCGACAATAGAAAGGATCGCTTTGTTTGGGTCCGAAGACAAGGCGACTATATTCTGCGCGACGATCTTGCCTCCGAGATCGGTCACGGCCACCGTGGTTTGCGAAGGGTGAATGTCTAGCGCAATAACCGCACGCTGGTGATTCAACTCGAGAAACGTTGGCCTCCGGCCTCGCGGCAGACGCCCTGTCGAACCTTCCAGAATCCAACGTTGTTTGATCAGGTCTTCGACGATCAGCGAGACAGTGCTGCGTTGCAGGCCCGACACCCGCGCCAGATCAGCGCGCGAAAGTGGCTGCCGGGTACGCACCAGGTTGAAGACGAGGTTGCGATTGATCTGACGAGGGGTCTTGTTGGTGGCGCTCTGTTTGCGAGTAAAGGTAAACCGATCGGACACTGCACTCGACATTAGTTAGCTTCCGGTGTGAGAAAAGATTTCGGGACGAACGACGTGTGAGGGGTCATCGCGTCGGGTCCGCCCGCATTGCGGCTGAGAATAGTTCCGATTTGAATGTGTACTTGTGGCCGCATAGCTAGACGAGTCTTTATATCACTGGGCATCGATTTTGTAGACACTTTGAATTATTGCTGCGCCGGAGGCTGTTGCCGTCGTACTTTTCTTCCCATCCATAGGCCCTGCGTACACAATACGGCGAGAGGCAGGCAAAAGTTTCGCGCTCGATTGCGGTTCAGCCCGCGCCTTAAGACGCGTCAGGCCTATGCTAGCCTTTCGCTTATGGCCCCGAACTATCTTGAGCAGACGCTGGCAAAGCTGAAGGAGTTTGAGGGATGCGTTCCCTGGATGTACCGCGACACGGTGGGAAAAGTGACGGTCGGCATCGGCCTGATGCTTGCGAACGCGAAGGCTGCGCAGGAACTGCCGTTTCGTGCCGCGATGCGCCCGGCTACCGTTCAGGAGATCGCCTCCGACTTCGCCCGGGTCGACGCGCTCCCACTGGGCCATGTGCCCGAATTCTACCGTTCGCCTGCATCGCTTGTGCTCCCCGAGCAGACTATCGACGCCAGGCTCAGCGCCATGCTTCAGGAGTTTGAGACTGAGCTTCGCAATCGGCTTCCTCGATATGACAGCTTTCCGGACGGCGTGAAGATGGCGCTGCTGGACATGACCTACAACCTTGGTCCGAAGGGTTTGTTCAAGGAATTCCCTCACTTCATTGCGGCCGTCCAATCGGGAGCGTGGGCGCAGGCTGCGGAGCATTGTTTTCGCCATGGTCCAAGCCCCGCTCGCAATGCGTGGACGCGCCAGCAGTTCCTAGCTGCGGTGGTGACAAGCATCCACGCGGAGGCGGAGAACTGGTGGACGCGGATTCGCCGCTGGATACGTCTTAGGTTAAGAGGGCACGTGCGCTGAGCCGGATGACACCTCTCTGCCCGGTCTCGGCGCACGTTTCGGTATAGTTGGACTCTGGCGAAATTGTGAATGGGCATGAAGGAGAAGCTTTGGTGCGTGTAAGAGGCGGAGTTGCAGCGCTGGCAGTGTGTGTCATTGCGTTGGGTTTGGTGGCGAAGGCGCAGGACCTTGCGAGTTTCGAAAAGCGCACGACGGTGAAGGTGCTGCCCAACGGTCTGACTCTGATCGTGTGCGAGCGTCCGGAAGCTCCCGTGTTCAGCTTCTACACGCTGGTCGATGCGGGGTCGGCAGACGACCCGCAAGGTGCGAGCGGCCTGGCCCACATGTTCGAGCACATGGCCTTCAAGGGCACGACGGAGATTGGCACCACCAACTATCCTGCGGAAAAGATTGCGCTCGCCAAGGTGGAGACGGCATACGCGGCTTACGAGGCGGAGTACCGCAAACGTGTCGGTCAGAACTCTGCCAGGCTGGCCGAGTTATCGAAGGCGTTTGACGCTGCGCAGGCGGACGCGCAGCAATACGTGATTCCAAACCAGTTTTCCGAGATTGCAGAAGAGAACGGCGCCGTTGGGATCAACGCTTCGACCGAAGAAGATTCCACGCAATATTTCTGGAGCATGCCGTCCAATCGCCTGCAGCTTTGGGCCTATCTGGAGAGTCAGCGCATCGGTCATCCTGTGGAGCGCGAGTTCTACAAGGAACGCAATGTGGTGCAGGAAGAGCGTCGCATGCGCGTTGATTCGTCGCCCACCGGACGCATGATCGAGCAGTTTCTGGCGACGGCTTACGTGGCGCATCACTACCGCGTTCCGGGTGTTGGGTGGGAGAGCGAGATCAGCCAGGTTTCGGCCTCCGAGGCGACCGCGTTCCACCAGAAATACTACGTGCCTGCAAATATTGTGATCGCCGTGGTGGGCGACGTGAAAGCAGCGAAGGCGATGCCGGTGCTGGAAAAATACTTCGCGCCTATAGCCGCCGGCCCGAAGCCTGAGGCGATGACGACGATTGAGCCCGTGCAGACGGCCGAGAAGTTCGTCACCATTCGAGAAGCGACGCAACCGTTCTATATCGAGGGCTATCACCGGCCTGACTACCGCGATCCGGACGATGCGGTTTACGATGCGATCGCGGATATCTTTTCCTACGGCCGCACGGCGCGCCTTTATCGGTCGCTGGTTCGCGATCAGGGTATTGCCGCCGAGGCTGAGGGCTTCAGCGGATTTCCGGGGCAGAAGTATCCGGGACTGTTCGCCGTGTATGCCGTGCCACTCCCAGGGCACACTCCCGAACAGATGCGTACGGCCATCCATCACGAGCTCGATCGCATGAAGAACGAGGACGTCAGCAACGCCGAACTGGAACGCTTCAAGACGCGGGCGCGGGCCGATCTGCTGCGCGGCCTGGCGGATAACGAGGGCCTTGCCCATCAACTTGCCGAGTACCAGACTCGCTTCGGCGACTGGCGCGAACTCTTCCGTCAGCTCGGCAAGATAGATGCCGTCACGAAGGATGATGTGCGCCGCGTTGCCGACAAGATCTTCCTCGAAAGCAACCGGACCAGCGCACAAATCGAGTTTGCCGCGCCGCAGAAAAAGGCGCAGGCGACGAGGCGGAATGCTCCACCTGCTCAGCCGAACGCGGGAGGTGCGAAATGAATCGAGTGAAGACGATGAAGGCATTGGTTCCGAAACATGCCGCGGCGGCCTTGCTGCTGATTGCGACGATTAGTTCCTCCGCGCAGACGGCTGCGGCTCGGAAGACCCCAGCAAAAGCCGCGGCGGCCGGGTCGCGGCCCTGGAAGCAGATTCCGATTCCGCCGTTGCACGCGTTCAAACCGGAACAGCCGCGCCGGATCGAGCTGGCGAACGGCCTTGTGGTGTTTTTGCAGGAGGACCACGAACTCCCCTTCATCAGCGGGACGATTTTGATCCGGGGCGGAAGCCGCGACGTGCCGGACAACAAGGTCGGCCTGGTTTCGTTGTACGGCGGGAGTTGGCGCACCAGTGGAACGGCCACGATTGGCGGCGACGCACTCGACGACAAGCTGGAGGCGAAGGCGGCCTCGATCGAAACATCCGGCGGCGCGGCCTCTACTTCGCTTACCTGGTCAAGCCTCAAGGGAGACTTCGACGCGGTGTTTGCCTCAGCGGTTGATCTGCTGCTGCACCCAGTGTTCAAGCCTGAGAAGCTGGAGCTGGCGCGTCAGCAACTCAACACGGGCATCGCTCGACGCAACGATGACGCTTCGGCCATCGCAATCCGGGAAGCGATACAGATCGCCTATGGGCGCAACAACCCGTATGCACGCCAGATCGAGTACGCCACGGTGGATGCGGTGACGCTTGCCGATCTGAAAGCCTGGCACGACCGCACTGTGGTTCCCGAGAACATTATTGTTGGGGTATCGGGAGACTTCGATGGCGCTGCGATGGAGCGGAAGCTTCGCGCTGCGTTCGAGCCGTTGCCGCGCGGCACGCGGTTCGAATCAGCGAAGGTCAACTTTGCCGATCCAAAACAGGGCGTGAATTTCGTTGAAAAGTCCGATGTCAATCAATCGAATGTGCTGATCGTCGGGCTGGGCACGGAGCGCAGCAACCCGGACTACTATGCGCTGAGCGTGATGAACGAGATCTTCTCCGGAGGATTCGGTTCGCGGGTTGTGCAGAATGTTCGTACCAAGCTCGGCCTGGCGTACGAGGTTGGCGGAAGCTTCAATGCCTCCTACGATCATCCCGGAATCTTTTATGTGCAGGCAGCAACGAAGAGTCCTTCCACTGTCTCGGCGACGCAGGCGCTGCTGGCGGAGATCGCACGGCTCAAGAGCGATCCGCCGACTGCGAGCGAGTTGAGCAAAGCCAAAGACCAGCTTCTAAACTCGTTCGTCTTCCACTACGACACGCCGGACAAGACGCTCAGCGAACAGGTTACGCTGGCCTTCTACCACTATCCCGCGGACACGCTGGAGAAGTACAAGGCTGGCATCGAGAAGGTGTCCGCGGCGGATATTGCGCGGGTGGCGAATAAGTACATCGATGTTTCGAAGCTGGCGATCGTGGTGGTCGGCAACCAGGCACAGATCAGTCCTGCGCTCGACACCCTGGGCAAGGTGACGACGCTCGATATCACCATTCCGCCGCCTCCCGCGGGCAAACCGGTAGAGTAAGCTCGCCGCGCCCTCCGCGCGTTTGGCAGCTCCCGTGTGCGCGAGGTTCAGTTCTGGGGCGGCGAGTGGGAGCGAACGCACTGCTGACCTCACCACTGGCCGAGGCGGCCGGATTGTTGCGATAGCTGCGGGGCGCACTGTGGCTCGACAGCACGAAATTTGCGCCCTGGCGCCGTGGCTCTTGGGACTTCAGTGCGTCGCGTTGCGCCCGGTCGCCGGGGCACAGAGGTTGCCGAGGATGACGATCCTGTTGTAGCGCTGGACCAATATACACGGAACATTTGCAGCAAGTCCGTAGAACGTCATCAGGGCGCACGCCCACGCAGGGTTCCAAAGATAGAAGACCGGTATGCACGCGAGCATGGTCCAGTGGGCGAGTTCCCCGCGCCGGGCTTCGAGGGCGAAGCGGCGCAGGTATGCGGGCTGCCGGGAAGCCAGGCGCTGCTTGGGGAATGCTCCCCCTACCCACGGTGCTCCGTCGGGAAGCAGATGTTTCCAACGGCGGATACGCAGAGCACGGCGGTAAAGATCGGCTTCCTGCGCCTCGCGTCGTGTGGGTGCCCGGAGCGGGAGAAGAAAGCGTTCCGGAACCATGATGCTGATTCGCGCGAGAGCAAGCTGAAGCATCGGCCATCCGAGGACGTTCGCCGTGACGGCCGCCATCAGCGGGAAGTTCAAAGCTGTCTGCCCTTCCAGGTAGTAGGACGTTGGAACTTCCTCAGCCACACGGAGCGGCCGAAGAGGGCAAAGTAGAACACCAGCGGTATCGGAAAGAGGAGAGCCGAGGTAAGACGGAACGTGCCGATCTGGCGCGAGAACCAGGCAATCTGTGCGACGAACAGAAGATAGAGGAGGAGCGCTGCAAGAGCTGCCGGCGGCCCGGGCACAACTATCGGTCCGGGCACAGCAGCCGTAAGCAGGATCAGTAAGAAGGACATGGTGGCGGCCGAAAGCCAGTATATCGAGAGAGCCAGAACCAGGGGAGAGGTTGCGCTTGCACCGTCCGAGAACGCTTTTTCCCAGCTTTCGCGAAGCTGCGCAATCCCATGCGGGAACATGCGAATCGACAGGGTACCGCGGCCCGCGACAGTATAAGTAAGACCTCCTGCAACGCGGATATGCGCGGCGAGATGAAGGTTTTCGAGGATGTGGTGACGCACGGCTTCGTGTCCTCCGGCGCGGTCGTAAAGCTCGCGAGAGATCAGCAGCGATTGACCGAACAGGCGAGGCTGGTCAAGCCCCGTGAAGCCGCCTGCCCCGATGGCAGTCAGGAGATTGAAGAAAAGCGAAAGCTCTTCGTAAGGCTCTCTCGTGATGTGAAAGGGAAGAATGGAAAGCGCGGACGCATTGGGCAGAGCTTGGAGAAGCGTGAGGATTCGCGAAAGGCCTTCGGGTTCGACCCGGGTGTCGGAATCGAGGAACAGAAGCCTGCTCGAACTGGTCGCAAGGACACCTTGAGAGCACGCCCAGTTCTTCCCGCGCCATCCGGGAGGAGCTGGGCACACGGTACGGATCGTTGCGCCGAAGCTTGCCGCAATCGCGTGCGTGTTGTCGGTCGAGCCGTCGTCAGCGACGATGATGTGATCGCGCGGTAGACCGGACTCGCCAAGTGAAGCGAGCAGCGCCGGCAGGTTCACTTCTTCGTTACGCGCCGGAATGATAATCGACAGATCCGAAAGGTCCGAAAATTCTGCCTTACTTAACGTGGCTGCCGCGCGTGAAGCAGTCATCTCGCGTCTGGCAAACCCATCCTGGCCGCCGCCCTCCCCATGGGCGGGATCGAAGAGAGGAACAATCGGTATGCGTCGAAGCAGGAGGAAACCGCATGCGAAGCCGCCTGACGAAAGGATCAGAAGCACGAGCCGGATCAGGACTTTTTCTCCGACTGCTCGATCACAAGGCGCGCCACGTGCTGTCCGCAGAGCGTCACCATCGGCATTCCCCCGCCCGGATTGACGCTGCCTCCCACAAAAAAAAGATTGTCGTAGCGGTCGCTGCGCTTGGGAGCTTTGAAGGCGAAATTTCGCCGCGTATCGGAGACGACGCCATAGATCGAGCCGCGGTTCGAAAGGTAACGCTCCTCGATATCGAAGGGAGTCCAAAAATCTTCAACGACGATGTGCTTCCGCAGGTCCGTCAGCCCCATGCGTTCGAGCTTGTCCAGACAGCGTTCCTTCAGGGCGATGCAATCATCGCGGGTGTAGGGGTGCTTGTCGTTTATATAGGGTATGTGCGGAAGAATCTTGATATTGTCGCATCCCGGCGGAGCTTGCGTCGGGTCAGTGCGTGTCGGCGCAACCAGATATATCGTCGGGTCGTCCGGCAGGAGCTTGTCGTGAAAGACGCGGTCAAAGTGCGCCTTCTGGTTCCCGGAAAAAAAGAAATTATGATGCGCGAGTTGAGGATAGATGCGGTCCAGCCCAAGATGGACAACGATGCCGGAGCAAGCCGGTTCGAAGCGAGCTAACTTTCTCATCACTCGAGGTGGCTCTTTCAAAAGCTGCGCGTTGGCAGGCACGACCTCCATGTTAGAGATCACGAAGTCCGCGGGAAAGCTGATGAGCGAGCCGTCGGCGGCAGTTGCCTGTACGGCGTTCACGTGATGTCCATGCTTGTCGATGTTCAGAACGCGGTGGTTGAGGTGCAGATGCACGCCGGTCTCGTGCAGGCGTTTTTCAAAGGCCCGCGCAAGGTTGTAGAGACCGCCCGAAACGTACCAGAGGCCGAATTCGAGTTGAATGTTCGGCATCAGGTTCATGAAACCGGGAGCGTCGTAGGCCGAGGAGCCGACATACTTGATGAAGTATTCGAAGATGTCGCGGAGGTACGGGTTGCGAACCCGTTTCGCGATGCCGCCGGCCATCGTGCCGAGATAGTCCAGGCCGCGCCCATCACGCAGGCCGTAGAACCGGACAAAGTCCCAGAAGGTATCAAGACCCCGCGCGAAATAGCCGCGTTCGACAATCTCATATTGCGTACGCGAGTAGGCGAGGAAGCGGTCATAGTCGGCAATCGCCTCCGGCCCAAGAGGTGTGAGTTCCTGGCGCATGCGCGCTGGGTCCTGCCACAGGTCGATCACGCGGCCGTCCTCAAAAAAATTGCGCCATTGCGGGTCGACGCGCTGCAGCTGGATGTAGTCTTCGAGGCGCTTGCCGCCCCCTTTCCCCTCATCCTCTTCAAACACCGGGCGGAACATCTGGGGAAGCGTGAAAATCGAAGGTCCAAGGTCGAAGCGAAAGCCGGACTCTTCGTGGAGATTGAGTTTACCTCCGACGCTTCCGTTCTTCTCCAGCAGGTCGACGTGAAACCCGGCGCGCGCGAGCTGGATCGCTGCGGTCATGCCTCCTAACCCGGCGCCGATAACGACGACACGTTTGCTCCTGTGTGTGCTGTTTGCAGGTTCGATCATTTTGATTTTCGTCTACTTTATAAGCTGAACGGAGATTACCTGGGCTTGCGGCCCATGGGTGAAGACGCATTCGCTGAACCGCGGAGGGCCCATGTGCGGTTTAGGGTTGTTCGATACGCCGACCGGCTCGCGCGGAATGCCGAGAAGGTTTTTGTCGAGCTTGCGGTTGCTGTTCACATCCAGATACACGGCGACCGCGTAACGGCCGGGAGGTACGTCGTACAGCTTGATCTGCTGGTGTGAATCAGGCGTTGCCGGCAGCGGCACAAAGCTGTGGCGATACGCTCGATCGACGCTTCCCGGAAAGCCTTCCGAAGAAGAGAAGAGAAGGTAACCGATCGCGTCGCCGTGAACACCGGGCGGTATGGCAACGTCGATCGAGAGCGCAGAGGGCGCCGCTTGTTGACCGAAGCCGCAAGGCACGAGAGCAGCAAGTGTAAGAAGAAGCGGCAGCAGGTTTCTTATCCGTTTGCCGAGTGAGCCGCTGGTGTGACGAAAAAGCAGAAGACCGCGCAGACGTTGGAAGGTGCGGGCAGTGAAAGGAAACCAGTGAATCGGCCGGCGGCGGGTTTGAGCAGCCGTCATCACGGATTTGATGCGCGAAAACGTACGCAGGCCCGCTGCACCGTGATACCGTCCGTTGCCGCTCGCGCCATTGCCACCGAAGGAAGCTTGCGGATTGCCGATGTTGCGGATGACGTCATTGATCGCGCAGCTGCCGCAGTTAAGCTGCGAGGCAATCCGCTGGCCTTGGGGCAGGTCTGCAGTAAAGATGCTTGCGCTGAGTGCGAAGGGCGTGGAGTTGGCCAGTTCGATTGCGTGCGCCTGGTCGCGGAATGGCGCAAGGCAAACCACAGGCCCGAACGACTCGTCGGTGAGGAGCTGGGCCTCGGGTGGAACACCTGTGAGCACAAGAGGAGGCACGCCATCGTCCCGCCGTGTCCACTCCGTATGCAGCTTTGCTCCGCGTGCCACCGCGTCATCTACCTGGGCGGCGAGCAGGTCGCGTACGAAGTCGAAGCGGATGGGACCCAGATCAGACTCCAGCGTGGAGCCAATCCGAAGAGCGGCGACGCGGGCAAGAAAGCGTTCGACGAAATCGTCGTAGATGCTCTGCTCCACGTAGATCCGCCGCGTCCCGACGCAGACTTGTCCGGCGTTCGAGAAGGCCCCGTAGACTGCGGCTTCGACCGCGCGTGCAACATTGCAGGAGGCAAAGACGAGACACGGGTCTTTTCCTCCGAGTTCGAGCACCGCGGGGATCAGATGGCGCGCCGCCTGTTCCGCAACGACGCGTCCATTGCGACTTGAGCCCGTGAAGAAGAGTAAGTCCGGTTGTGCCTCGACAAGAGCCGCGGCCTCCGCAGGCGGTTCGCAGCACACCTGCACCAGGTCCGGCGGAAGCCCGGCTTCCCCGCACAATTCTGCAATCAGCGCAGCCGTACGCGGGGTACGCTCCGAGCATTTCAGCACGACCGCGTTGCCCGCAAACAGCGCCGTCACCATCGGCACGACAGCGAGTTGAAACGGGTAATTCCAGGGCGCCAAGATCAGCGCAACACCATAGGGTTCGCGCAGTTCGGCGAAGCGTGTATTGGTGAAGAAGAACCAGGGTTTCCCGGCAGCGCGTGGCCGCAGGGTTCGCTGTGCCGTGCGCTCGTAAAACCGCATCTGTTCAAGCGTCACCATCACGTCGCCTGCAAGCGCGTCGAGCGGAGGCTTGCCTGTCTCTTCCGAAACAACTCGAACAATGTCGTCGATGTGAGAGGCAATGGTGTGACGCAGACCACGCAATGCCCGTCGTCGCTGATCGAACGCGAGTGCGATCCAGTCGTTCTGTGCGCTCCGGGCTTTCTCCATGCGGATGCGCGCTGTATCGGAAAAACTCACGCCAGCGCCATCTCGGAAAACGGCTTGGGAAGCGGATGGGGCACATCGTACTTGCCGCAAATCAGGTTCGACGAGATACGGGCAGACTCAAAAATCGTAGGGAGCCCGCTGCCCGGATGGGTCCCGCCGCCGACCAGGTAGGTATTGTCGAACTCTTCAAATTTGTTATGCGGGCGGAAGTACAGCATCTGGTTCCAGCTATGCGACATGTTGAAGGTGGCGCCCATATACACCGACATCTGCGCCTCCCAGTCGACAGGTGTAATGATGCGCTCTTCCCGAATATGCTGCCGCAAATCTTTGTAGGGAGTGCGCTCTTCGATCAGCTGCAGAATTCGCTCGCGATAAGCGGCCTTGTGTTCCTCCCAGTCGATGCCGCTGGTGTTGTTTGGCACCGGGGCCAGGATGTAAAGCGCGGAATGGCCGCGTGGCGCGCAGGATGGGTCGAGCGGAGCCGCATTGCGGATGTAGATCGAAAGATCTTCCGAGGTGCATTTCGTGCGCGTAATGTCCTCAAGACATTTCTTGTAGTCGCGGGCAAAGACGATCATGTGGTGCTCAGCGTCAGGGTAGGCGCAGTCCAGGCCGAGATAAATCATGAACGTCGAGCAGGAGAATTCGCGCTTCTGCAGCGAGGCCGGCTTGTACTTCTTCAGCATCGCTTGCGGGAACAACGTGCTGACAGCGTGCCCGAAATCGGCATTGATCACAACGTCGTCGCAGTGCACCGTCTCACCATTCGCCAGCTGCACGCCGCACGCCTTTCGCCCATCGAGCAGAACGCGGGAGACACCGCAGGAGGTGTGAATCTCCGCACCCTCCTCTTGCGCCACCTGCGCGAACGCTTGCGAAATTTTCGAAAGGCCACCCATCACGTGATAGATGCCGTGGGCGTGTTCCGTGTAAGGAATCATGGCAAAAAGCCCGGGGCAGTCCCACGGCGACATGCCAAGATACTTCGACTGGAACGTGAACGCCAGGCGCAGCTCTTCGGACCGGAAGTAGGTAGAGAGAACGTCATAAAGCGAACGGCCGGGAGCGATGTGCGGAAGTGCGGAGAGCAGGGTCTGGCTCAGGAAAGCGAGCGGGCTCTTGTACTCCTGCTGCAGGCACGGATAGAGCTTTTTGAAGCGGATGCTTTCCGCGGAAAGGAAGTGGTCGAGCCCCGCACCTTCTCCCGGGAACGCACGCTCGATTTCGGCCCGCATGTCGTCGGGACGGCTCCGTACGAGCATGGTCTTGTTCTCAAAATGGAGGCGATACATGGGATCCAGCAGGCGGCAGTCGAGGTACTGCGCTGTGGTGCGGCCGGTCTCTTCAAACAACTCGTCGAGGATGTACTTCATCATCAGGAATGTGGGGCCAAGATCGAAGCGATAGTCTCCGAGGACCACCTCCCCGTTCCGCCCCCCGATGCGAGGAGCCTTTTCGAAAACCTGTACCTTGAACCCTCTGCTGGCAAGAATCATGGCCGTTGCCAAACCGCCTGGACCTGCACCTACGATCACTACGCGCTTCTGCGTCATTATTTTGAGTATGATGCGCGAGGGCTCCTTCTTCCCCGCGCGTTGAGCAGTCATTTTCCGAAGTGGTGATCCCATGAAGAAAGCTCGAAAAATGTACAGTGTGGGAAAACAAAAATAGCCCTCACACGGCACCTCCCGATCGAAGATCCCCTCCTCGACCAACGGGAGCGCCATCCAAAGGGGTACACACGTCACGAAGTGACCGCCCTCCGCGCAGGAGGCCCGTCCGGCAGGACAGGTATCTCTTAGGAGGAGATTTCGAGCATCCTGTCCAGTGCCACCCGGGCCCACTGCTTCACGTCATCGGCCACCTTGATGCGGTTGACCACACGTCCGTCCACCAGATTTTCGAGAGCCCAGGCCAGGTGCTGCGGCGAGATGCGATACATCGTGGTGCACAGGCATCCTGCATCGTCGAGCGTGATCACACGCTTGCCGAGCGGGGCAAAACGCTTCGCCAGCCGGTTCACCAGATGGATCTCCGTGCCCACGGCAAAGCTTGCGCCTTCCGGGGCTTTCTCGATCACCTCGATGATGCGTTCAGTCGAGCCGATTGCGTCCGCCTTCTGGCATACTTCCCAACGGCACTCGGGATGAACGATCACCTGCATGCCGGGCTCTTCGCGGCGAACGCGTTCCACGTGCTCAGGTAGAAAGCGCTGATGCACCGAGCAATGGCCCTTCCAGAGGATCACCTTCGCAGCTTTCAGGCGCTCCGGGGCCAGCCCTCCGTTGATCTGGTAGGGATCCCAAACCACCATCTCGCTCAGCGGTATCCCCATCGCAAACGCCGTGTTGCGTCCGAGATGCTGGTCGGGGAGAAAAAGAATTTTCCCGGCGCGCGCAAAGGCCCACTCAAAGGCCCCCCGCGCGTTCGACGAGGTGCAGACCAGGCCGCCACGCTCCCCGCAGAATGCCTTGATCGCTGCCGCGGAGTTCATATACGTCAGCGGAAGCAGGTCGCCGGTCAGCCCTGCGCGTTCAAGCGAGTCCCAGCAATCTTCCACCTGCCCGATCTCAGCCATGTCCGCCATCGAGCAGCCGGCGTTGAGATCCGGCAGAATCACCTGCTGCCATGGCTGCCCAAGCACGTCGGCAGTTTCAGCCATGAAGTGAACGCCGCAGAACAGCATGTATTTCGCGCTGGTCTCCGATGCGATCTTCGATAGTTTGTAACTGTCGCCGGTAAAGTCCGCGAAACGTATCACTTCATCGCGCTGGTAGTGATGGCCAAGCAGAACGACCTCCGTGCCGAGCTTCGCGCGCGCTGCCGCGATCCGGGCGTCCATCGTGTGGTCCGGCTCGCTCAGGTAGTGGTCAAGCGAGCACAACTCCGCTGCCTTAGACGCAATGCTCTCCGTCCCAGCCGCAGCCGGGGCGATTTCCAATAGTCCGTTCAAAGTACTCCGCCTTCAGTCTCGCGCTGCTTGTCCGGCACAGAGGGAGCTGTGCCATTCATGGGCCTGCGTAAGACGGGGATGTTGAAAGCATGCACTGCAAAGTTGCAGTGGATTCGCTGTGTCGGGCCCAACCTGGGACCTGCACCCAATCCACGGGGATGTTGCAACCTCTTCCTTCCCGCCGCGGCGCATCTGTTAAGGAGGCACCGGGTGTACTGCACTTTATTAGACGCCGGCCGGATCGGAAACGATGCGTTTTCGCAGACGTTCGAGGTCTTTGTCCTGCTGCGGTACAACACTTACTTTACATCAGCGTGAACCCCGGCCATCCATTTGTTCCTGCAACCCGTAACCCGTATCATGGGACTCACCTATGCCTAGCTTTCAGGACAGCGCCGTCATCTTCTTCCTCGCCCTTCTGCTGTTCGGGCCGAAGAAGCTGCCTGAGCTCGCACGACAACTGGGCAAGCTGATGGGCGAGTTCCGCCGCGCCTCCAACGAATTCCGCATGCAGATGGACGAAGAACTCCGCGTCGCCGACCAGGAAGAGCAGCGCAAGAAAATCGCCGCCATCGAAGCAGCCGCACCCGCTGCGCCCCTGCTGGCGGACTACAGCATTGCGCCTCCCGCCGAAGCCGCTCCGGCGGAAAAGCAGTACGGCGAAGATCATCCGCACCTCGCGCCTGCGGTCGAGCCACTGGATGCCCAGCCTCCCTCCGAAGTCGAAGCTTACGCCACACCAGCCCCGCCCGACCGCCACACCTTTCATGGCGCCGAGCCCGCTCCGCTGCCCATCGCCACCTCGGGCGACCTCAACCTTATGCCGCCCTCCACCGGTCTTCCGGTCAGCAACTCCGCCCTGACGCCGGTGCTCGACGCCATCCCGCACACCCCGGAGCCCGAGCCGGCCAACACACCCCATACCGAGCTCAGCGAGGCGCCACAGCATGGCTGAACTCGACCCGATCGACCGCGTTCGCGCCGCAGTCACCGATCGCGCCGAACTTCCCGGAATGACGTTGATGGAGCATCTTACCGAGCTCCGCAAGCGCCTCCTCCACGCCACCGTCTATCTGCTCGTCGGGTTTGCCGTCGCCTATGCCTTCCATGTGCGGCTTTATGGAATCATCCAGAAGCCGCTCAACGATCTGCACATCGGCCTCAACTACACCCATCCGACCGACCCCCTCAATCTTTATCTCAAGACCGCCCTCTACGGCGGAGCCATCCTGGCCAGTCCCTTCATCCTGTATCAGCTTTGGCTGTTCATCGCGCCTGGCATGTATTCGCACGAGAAGCGCTACGTCGTGCCCTTCATGTCGGCCACCATCGTGCTTTTCCTCTCGGGTGCGTGGTTTGGCTATCACTGGGTGTTTCCAGGCGCACTCAAGGTGCTGATCGGAGGCTTCGGCGCCAACTTTCACGCCATGCTCACCATCGAGGACTACACCAACTTCTTCCTCGCCGTCATCCTCGGCCTCGGCGTCACCTTTGAGCTTCCCATCGTCATCTTCTTCCTCGCGCTCTTCGGCATTGTGGATGCGAAGTTTCTGGTCAAGCATATTCGCTATGCCATCCTGGCCATCTTCCTCATCGCCGCCATCATCTGCCCCACGCCAGATCCCATCGGAATGTGCCTCTTCGCCAGTCCCATGCTTGCGCTCTATCTCATCGGCGTCGGTATCGCCTTCCTTGTTCACCCCGCGCGACGCAAGCTGAAGGAGCAGAAGCCGGCATGACGTCTCTCACAAACACCGACACAGCTCCGGCGCGAAGACTCCCCGGGGATGACACCCGAAAAACCAGCCGCCTCGCCCCCGCACATCGGCGTTCCTTAGCACGCCTTTATCGCTTCGTGGCGCTGCTTGTCCTTCTTGCCCCCATGCTCCACGCCCAGCCCGCAGGACACTTCAGCGGACAGGCCGCCTACACCCTCACCGAGCAGCTTTTGCACGTCGCGCCCAAACGCTTCAACGGCTCGCCAGGGCACCAGAAGGCGGAGGAGTTCATCCGGCAGCACTTTGCCGCCGAGGCCGCGAAGGGCAACTTCGAAACCGACACCTTCACCGCCAGCACGCCTGCCGGTCTCCAGACGATGCATAACTTCATCGTCAAGTATCCGGGCAAACGCGACGGCATCATCGTGCTCGCCAGCCATTACGAAACCAACTTCCCACTGCGCGATATCAACTTCTACGGAGCCAACGACGGCGCGGCCACTTCTTCCCTGCTGATCGAGATCGGAAATGTGCTGCGCGCGCATCCTCCCGAGGGTAATTCCGTCTGGCTGGTCTTCGACGACGGCGAAGAGGCAGTAAAAGAGTGGTTTTCCAACAACGGAAACGACAACACCTACGGCACACGTCACTTGGCCGCTAAGTGGTCCAACGATGGCATCCTCGGTAAAATCAAGGCCTTCATCGTCGTCGATATGGTTGCCGACAAAGACCTCAACATAGACCACGTCGACAACTCAACGCCCTGGCTGCTCGACCTCCTCGCAGTCGCCGCGCGCAACACAGGCCACTCCGCAAACATCTTCAAGTATCACGAACCGGAAGAGGACGACCATCTGCCATTCGCCCGGCGCGGCGTACCGGTGCTCGATTTCCTCGATGCCCACTACGGGCCCGTGACCTCGGCGACCCCCGACGGCTACCACCACACCGACCAGGACACGCTGGACAAAATCAGCGCGCACTCCCTTCAAATCTCGGGCGATCTTCTGCTCGAGATGATCCGCCTCATCAACCAGCACACGTAAACGTGAGATTTCCCTCCATCACCGCAAACGAGAAAACGGGGAGCCCGCGAGAGCTCCCCGTTCCGTTTTCCTGACTGATCAGACAGAGTGACTCATCCGCTCTGTCTGACGTATCTGCCTGACTATTTGCTGCAGGCTCTACCACGATCGGCGTGCGCCCCCTTGGCCTTGGCATCCGCTTCGGACATATAGGCGCCCGCCTTAGTCTTGCCGTAGAAGTCCGTCCCATAGCAGTGATACACGTTGCTCGACGTGTTCACCCACACCAGCCCCGCCCCGCCGCCCGGAGCGAGGGGCCGAGCCGCAGCCGCAGCCGCTGGAGAAACCTTTCCAGCTGAAGTCTTAGGTCCGCGCGAAGCCGTAGCCGCCGCAGCCGGAACCGGAGCAGCCGACCCCGCAACAGCCGGAGTCGACGTAGGCGCCGGAGCTCCAGCAGGCGCCTGACCCTTCGCCGCAGGTGCCCCAGGCGTGGTGGACGAGGCCGCATACCACTCCTTCACGCCCTTGTGTCCCCGGCACGCGCCCTGTTTGCTCGAAGCCGTGGAGTAGGTGCCATCCTTGCACTGGCCCGTAGACCCAGCCGGAGCCGCCGTCTGCGCCAGAAGCTGCCCCCCCACCAGAACCAATGTCACTGCCGCAAAACGAACTGCTCTCTTCATACTGTTTCCCCCTGAATCGAAATAGAAAACGGGCCCCAACACCGCCAAATCCTATCCCATCCCGCCACTCCTGTCATCCCGCCACTCCTATCTCCCGCCACCCGCCCCGGACTTCCTGCCGAACCCGCGCGCAAATGTTCTTCCACCAACCTAGGTGCCCACCCATTCACACACCACCCTCCACCAAACCGGGTGCCCCATATTTCGATTCTGAGATGTGGGCATCGAGCAAAGCGAGACCGCTCTCCACCCCGCCCACAAGAACCCACACCTTCAGCTCATCTTCCCGCAAATCCGGGACCCCATGCATTCACCCCACGCTCGCAACAAACCGGGGTGCCCCATATCTCAATTCTGAGATGTGGGCACCGAGCAAAGCGAGACCGCTCTCCACCGCAGCGCCTCAGTCTGCGACCTTCCAAACCCGCACCCGCATCCCCCAAAAGTGCTATTGCCTCCCCCCTTTGTGGAATATCCTGCCAGGCCCTCCTGCTCTACCCTCGTCCTATCGATTTGAGGAACCAGCCATGCGAAACCCGTCTTTCCCCCTTATCCAATTCCGTTCCAAGGAGCTCTCCAGCCAGCCCGCTCACCGCAGCTCCGGAGACAGCTCCTTCCAGGCGCATCCCCTCACCGACGTGGTCCGAAGCGTGTTCGTCTCATCGCTCATGTGGGGATTTCTCGCCATCACCGTCTACACCGTGTACAGCATGATCGCCCACTGAGACCGTCGCGCGAGCGATCCCGCTCGGGCTCAGCGAATCTTCGTGGACGCGCACTGACGCACACCTACGCCTGAGAGCCCGTCCCTCCGTCCGCCCATGCGTCCAGACAGGCGCCCGGCCATGCGACCGCCCCTCCGTCCGAATCTGCGCCCCGACATGCGCCCCTACAGAGCCCTCGTCTCCCTGCAGTTCCCCCATATAGCCTGTAGCATCCAACACAGATGCCCGGCGCCGCTCCCCTCACCCACTGGATAGGCTTCCACCTGTTCGTCCTGGCCCTGCTTGGCCTCGAGCTGGCCTTCGCACGACGCCGTAGCGGAGCCAGCGCCCAGCAGAAAACCCACTCGACCGCCGTAGGCGCCACCATCCTCTGGATCGCTGCCGCGCTCGTTCTGGCGCTGTTCTTTTTCCGCACCTACGGCAGCCAGGCAGCAACCCAATACCTTGCCGGCTACGCCATCGAACAGGCGCTCTCGGTCGACAATCTCTTTCTCTTCCTGCTGCTCTTCCGCATCTTCAGAATCGAACCCACCCGCCAGCCCCGCGTCCTGTTCTGGGGTGTGCTCGGTGCCATCCTGATGCGCGGTGCGTTTATTGCAGCCGGCCTCGGCCTGCTCACACGCTTCAGCTGGATCAGCTACGTCTTCGCCGCCATCTTGCTCATCGCCGCCATCCGCCTTCTCTTTCCCGAGGCGCACTCCGGGCAAACTCACACCCCTCGCTGGATCGCATGGCTCGCGCGCGTGCACCCCGTCAGTCTCCGTCAGGACAAGTTCTTTGTCCGCGAAGAGGGCAGCCCCAGGATCACCGTCCTCTTCCTCGCCCTGGTCGCCATCGAACTGACCGACGTCGTCTTCGCGCTCGACTCCATCCCGGCCGTCCTTTCGATCACACGGAACCTCTTCCTGGCCTACACCTCAAACATCATGGCGGTCATGGGCCTGCGTTCGCTCTACTTCCTTCTGGCGCACCTGCTCGTCAAGCTTCGCCTCCTGCACTTCGGCCTCGCAGCCATACTGGGCTTCGCCGCGCTCAAGATGCTCGCCGCACCGTGGTTCGACATCGGCCCGCTTCCATCGCTCGCCGTAATTCTCGCCATCCTCGCCACAACCATCGCCCTTTCGCTGCGCCTCGCACCTTCAACCGAGCCCCCAGCCCAACCCTCAGCCAAGCCCTGATTCCTCTCGTAACCGCTCCTCAGTTGGCAGCTCGATTGCGCATGGGAAAATCTTTTCCTTTTTACCGTGGAAAATGTTTTCCACGTCATTCCCAAAATGGAATTTAACCGAAAATTATTTTTTCAACCGGCAATCCACCCCGCTTTTCGCGTCGTTTTGCGAACCTTCCATAATTTGCGCAAACGCCCTGAAAAAACAGTAGTTTCAATAGAAATGTCATCGGTAACCCTTTGGCGAGGCGCTTGCATTACTGCCGGGCATAAGGAGATACATCCAATGAAATTCCTCGCATCATTTCTTGCCCTGGTCCTTCTCACCTCCGCCTCCGTCAACCTCCACGCCGACCCCATCGTATCGCTCGATGCCAACGCCCAAGCCGTGACTCTTGTACAAACTCCCGTCCTCGGCGGAGAAGCCTACGTGTACACCAACATCTATTCAGACATCTTCAACACCACACTGCAGACCTTCACCGCAACCTTTACCGACCTGCTCGGCGTCAAGCTCCTCAACGTCACCGATGTGTGCGCTCAGGTCAACATCGTTTTCGCGGCAAAGCCCTGCCAGGCACTCGCGTTTTCCTACACTGATGCCTCACTCGGCAACGCAACTCTCCTCTCCGCGCTTGGCACCGTGGGCGTCAACCTCACTGGCGACGTTGCCGGTCTTGATTTCGGAGCAAGCATCGGCGGCGGCTCCGCGGAAATCGGCTTTCCCGGAGGCCCCGGCGCCAGCCCGGTCCCGGAGCCCGGCACGCTTAGCCTGATGGCGACCGGCCTTCTCAGCGCAGCCGGCGTGGTCCGCAAGCGGTTCACCGCCTAACCGGCAGATGGCTCGCATCGGAACACCGCAGCGAGCCGTTCCTGCAAGGTAGTCAAAAATAATTAAAGATAGTTCGATCTGGGGTCGTCAGCGATGGCGACCCCTTTTCTGCCCAGCAGGTGACGTTGACTTATCGCATTCCATCTTCGTCTGCATGACTTCGCCGCCAGCGCAGGGCCGCGATAAAGATCACCACCGCCAACAGCCCGCCACCAAACAGCGCCGCCATCTCCCCTGCCAGAGCCGAAGGCCCCGACACGCGCCAACCAAGGTGCCTCACGTCCGCCACCTCGTAGAACAAACCCGCACCCGCCGCGCAGAAGACCGCCCCTGCTGTCACCAGCGCCACCACAATTCGCCTCAAGCCTCGGTACCGTCCCCTTCGCTCCTGCTCTGATCCCCTGCCGCCTGAGTCTCCCGTCAAGCGACAAACTCCACTCTTCCCTGCTGCATCCTCGAGTGTCTCGCCACATCGTCCCGCCCCGGAAAGTCGTTGCGGAAATGCGCTCCCCTGCTCTCTTGCCTGCCCAGCGCCGAGGCGATAATCAGCCTCGCCACGGCATGGAGGTTTCTCGCCTCCACCGCCCTCCGGTACAGCCCCTGCGGCATCGACCGCGCAAGCGTATCGATCAGACGCTGCGCCTCCTCAAGCCCCGCCCGGTCGCGAAGCAGACCGGCATACCGCCACATCATCGCACGCAGCTCCGCAATCCACTTCTCGGTCACCGCTTCCGGCGTCAACCCGGCAGAAGGCGCAACCGTAGCGCTCTTTGCTCCCGGCGCCGTCCACGCACGAGCTTCTGCGATCATCGTCTCCGCCGCCAGCGCCCCGAACACCAGGCCTTCCAGCAGCGAGTTGCTGGCCAGCCGGTTCGCTCCATGAACGCCGGTGCAGGCCGCCTCACCCGCCGCGTACAGACCCGGCAAAGTCGTCCTTCCATGCACATCGCTCAGCACCCCGCCCATCAGGTAGTGTGCTGCGGGGCGCACCGGAATCAGGTCCCGGCCAAGCTCCAGCCCGTAGCCCGAAAGAAAACGCGAGATCCCCGGAAAGCGCGCATGCAAATCCTGCTCGACGTGTCGCATGTCGAGATACACCGGCCCGTCGATCCCTTCGCGTGTAATCGCCCGCGCCACCACATCCCGCGGAGCAAGCTCGAGCAGCCGATGATAGCGTTCCATGAAACGCTCCCCCTTCGCATTCACCAGGTACGCTCCTTCGCCCCGAAGAGCTTCGCTGAGCAGAAAACGCGGTGCCCCGGCTTCGCTGAACGCCGTCGGATGAAACTGGTAGAACTCCATGTCGCTCACCGCCGCGCCCGCCCGATACGCCATCGCAATGCCGTCTCCCGTTGCCACCTCGGGGTTGGTCGTATCGCTGTAGACCTGCCCCGCACCCCCGCTGGCCAGCAGCACGGCCTTCGCCTCAACCACGCGCAGTCCGCCTTCGCCATCCAGCAGCGAAGCGCCCACCACACGGCCCGCCTCCTGCACCAGCTCCACGCTCGTGGTCCACTCCATCAGCTCGATCGTGGCAATCTCCCGCACATGCCGCAGCAGCGAAACCGCGATCTCCCGTCCCGTCGCATCTCCATTCGCATGCAGAATGCGGGACCGGCTATGGGCTCCCTCCCGTGTCCGCATCAGCTCGCCTCCTTGCTTGCTCGCGTCTTTCGGATACCGGTCGAACGCCGTCCCCCAGTCCAGCAGTTCCTCCACCCTTCGCGGCCCCTCTTCCACCAGCACCGCCGCAGCCTCGCGGTTCACCAGCCCGTCCCCGGCCGCCAGCGTATCTTCCAGATGCAGCGCAACGTCCTGCTCGCCGCCCATCGCCACCGCGATCCCGCCCTGCGCATACGCGGTGTTCGACTCGGCCAGCTCCTCCTTGGTCACCACCAGTACCGTGCCCGCCGCGGACAGTCGTATCGCCGCGCTCAGCCCCGCAATCCCCGCCCCAATCACCAGAAAATCGACCCTGTCCATCCCTTGATGCTACTGCATACCCGGCGGGTCAATGCACAGCAAAGCCCGCAGGCAAGCCATAATGGGAAGACAATACGTCCAGCCTTTTTCATGGAGCCAACATGCCGGACAACGAAGCCATCATCCAGAACAGCGCAGCCACCCTCCAAGGCAGCGGCACCAGCACGCGCGCCACCGCACCGAACACGCAGCCCACCCCTGAACCCGCACCCTGGCGTGAAATCGCACTCTTTCTCTTAACACTCGTCGTGCTGGTCCTGTGCGGCCTTCTGCTGCATCCCTTCTTCGCGGCCATTGCCGGAGCCATCATCCTCGCCGTCATCACACGCCATCCCTACGACAGGCTCGCAACGAAAATCCGCAACCGAAATCTCTGCGCCACCATCGCGCTGTTAGCCGTCATCCTCGCCGTCATCGTTCCCGCCTTTTTCCTCGCGCAGTCCCTTGGCAGACATGCCCTCAGCGGCATCGTCGCCTTGCGTAGCGGATCCACCCAGACCCGGATCAGCGAATACATCGGAAGCCGCCCCGAGCTCGCCGCGCAGATCGAAAGCCTCTCCGCTTCGATCGACGCCAACAACGTAGCACGCACCTCCGCCGCCTTTGTCGGCAGGAAGTTCGCCGGGCTGCTCGGAAGCTCCGTGCAAGTCATTACCGAGCTCGTCGTCATGCTCTTCCTCCTCTTCTTCCTCTTCCGCGACCGTGAGCTCGCACTGTCCACCCTCCGTTCGCTCCTTCCCCTGCGCGAGCACGAGACCTCCGAGTTCCTCGAACGCATCGGCAACACCATCTTCGCCACCGCCCTCGGCCGGCTGAGCATCGCCGCCGTCCAGGGCATCCTCGCCAGCCTCGCCTTCTGGGTCCTCGGCGTGCCCAACATCCTGCTCTGGGCATTCACCCTCACCGCCTTCGCCATGATCCCCGCCTTCGGAGCCTTCCTGGTCTGGGGACCCATAGCAATTTACCTCGGCCTCAACGGCCACTGGGGAAAGGCCGCCCTGCTGATCGTCTGGGGAGGTCTGGTCGTCAGCACCATCGACAACATCCTCTACCCCATCCTCATCGGCTCGCACATCCGCGCCCACATCGCCACCATTCTGCTCACCATCCTCGGAGGCATCGCCGTCTTCGGACCGCTCGGCATCGTACTCGGCCCCGTCTTGTTCACCATGGGATCCACCCTGCTCGAAATCTGGCACGCCCGCACCCAACTGCACGTCCCTCTCCTGCCGTCCTAGCCAGGTGCCCGTACACCGATCAAATGATCGTGACGCGTAGACACATCGACCGCCACCACACCGGGGTGCCCATATCTCGACTCTGAGATGTGGGATATCGAGCAAAGCGAGACCGCCTCCTTCAATACCTCGACTCCCACGAGCAGCACATCGACGCCACAAACCGGGGTGCCCATATCTCGATTCTGAGATCTGGGACATCTAGCAAAGCGAGACCGCTCTCCTTCAATACCTCAATTCCGACGAGCGAGACATCGACCACCACACCGGGGTGCCCCATATCTCGATTCTGAGATGTGGGACATCGAGCCAAGCGGAGACCGCCTTCCTCCAAGACCTCGACTCGACAAGCAGCGGCATCAACCACCACCAAACCGGGGTGCCCCATATCTCGACTCTGAGATGTGGAACATCAAGCCAAGCAAGACCGCCCTCCCAATACTCGACTCCGACGAGCAGCACATCCACCCCCACCAAACCGGGGTGCCCCATATCTCGACTCTGAGATGTGGGACATCGAGCCAAGCAAGACCGCCCTCCTCCCGCCCGAACACTCACTCCACTTAAGGGCACAATCGCGATAGAGCCAAGCTGTAACAAGCAAAGATCAGAAAAGCTGTCCTCCTGAGCAAACGCGGTCGCAGCCTCACTGCGACAGGCGCAGCCAAACGAACCTGCATTCACACGACACCACCGCATCCGCAGACACAACCCGGATAGCGAACCCCCAATCCTCCACCTTGTCGGCGCCTCTCCTCCAGACGCACCCGCTACCATGGAACTCCATGCCCGAACCCGCCCTCCCCTTCGACCGCACCAGCATCCATCCCGGCGACCGCCTCTGCGTCGCCCTCTCCGGCGGCGCCGACTCCGTAGCCCTCCTGCTCACCCTTCACGCCGCCAACCGCACCCCGCGCGAATCTCTCGGCATCGGCCTTTCCGCCGTACACATCCACCATGGCCTTCGCGGCGCCGAAGCAGACGCCGACCAGCAATTCGTCGAAGACCTCTGCGCCCGCCTCGATATCCCGCTGCACCTCCACCACGCCAGCGTCCCAGCCCGCCTCGCCCAAACCCGCACCGCCGGCGAGCCCGAGACCCTCGAAGAAGCCGCCCGCAACCTCCGCTACAAGCGCTTCGAGACTCTCCTCCAGAACAGCCACGCAGACGCCGTCCTCACCGCCCACACCCTCGACGATCAGGCCGAAACCGTCCTCATCAAGCTCCTCCGAGGAGCCTGGACCCAGGGCCTCAGCGCCATTCATCCCGTCCTCACCCTTCCCAAAGGCAAGGTCCTCCGCCCCTTCCTCGCCACCCGCCGCGCCGCCATCGAGAGCTTCCTCACCTCCCTCAACCAACCCTGGCGCACCGACTCCACCAACACCGACACCGCATTCACACGCAACCGCATCCGCCACGAACTCCTCCCCCAGCTCCGCACCTACAATCCCGGCATCGACCAAACCCTCGCCAACCTCTCCGACCTCGCCCGCGAAGAAGAGACCCGCTGGCAGACCGAACTCACACGCCTTCTGCCCCACCTCCTCCTGCCCGGGAAACCCGTCCGCGGCGGAGGACGTGCCGTCAGCACCGCTCCCGGCACCTCCGCCGTTTCGATCGAACTCGAACGCCTCCGCCCGCTCGACCCAGCCCTCCGCCGCCGCGTCCTTCGCGCCGCCGCCTTCCAGCTGGGAGCGCGTCTCTCCTTCGACGAGACCGCCCGCCTCCTCGCCCTCTGCGGTTTCCAGCCTTACCCCACCACGGGAGCCACAACCGTAGCCGCCCGCACCGGCTCCTCACTTCACCTCGCCCACAACCTGCGCGCCGAGCGCTCCCCCCGCGAACTCCGCCTTTTCCTCCAACCCTGAAGCGAAAGCGCCCACACCCGGCACCCTCACCTGCGCTCTTCGGTTCCCTTGGCACTGCGAAACAAGCCCACCGCGGCTCACACCTCTCCAGACACCTCCCGGGTGCCCCGAAATAAACCATTTCGATGGAGGGAGATACAAAATTATTTGCAGAAAACCAGCCAAATTTCGTTGTCAAGCCCCTGAATCGCGTAAATGTAACAAACGTAAGCCACTTATGCGTGGCGTACTAGTTTCCCTCGATCCTGTATAATTGAAGTAGAAGTAAAAAAAGGCTCCGACCCAACCCGGTCGGAGCCTTCCTGTTTAGACACGAATGTTTTCCGGAACTCCGAAGCCTGCCGGTAAGTCCTTTCGCTGCAAGAATTTGCGCGTAAGTCCTTTCGCTGCAAGAATTTGGCGTTCCATGCTGCCGCTAAATGTAACAAAATAAAAGCGTTACGCGCGGGCAATTGGGGGGGGAGGGGGGTACCCCCTCCCCAACGGCCCCAGGAAAGCGGACAAACCCCTTATTCGTTGCTCGAGCCCTTTCGGGGACGGCGGTTCGCCTGCAGCACTTTCTTGCGCATGCGCAGCGACTTGGGCGTCACCTCCACCAGCTCGTCGTCCGCGATGAACTCAATGCACTGCTCCAGCGTGAGCTGCTTGTAAGGCACCAGCCTTACAGCATCGTCCGAACCCGAAGCCCGCATGTTCGAAAGCTTCTTCTCGCGCACACAGTTCACGTCCAGATCGTTATCGCGCGAGTGCTCGCCGACAACCATGCCCTCGTACACTTCCACGCCGTCGGAGACGAAAAGAATGCCGCGGTCCTGCAACCCTTCGAGCGCGTAAGCAGTCGTCGTGCCCTGGCGGTCGGAGATCAACGCACCCGACAGACGCTGCGGAATCTCGCCCTGGTATGCAATGTAGCCGTCGAGGATCGAGTTCATGATGATAGTGCCGCGGGTCTCGGTCAGCATTTCGGACCGCAGACCGATCAGGCCGCGCGAAGGGATGCGGAACTCCATCCGGACCCGGCCCGAGCCGTGATTGACCATCTTGGTCATCTCACCTTTTCTCGGCCCCAGCCGCTCGATCACCGTGCCGACGAAGTTCTCCGGCACGTCGATCGAAAGATGTTCCACAGGCTCCATCACCTGATCGTCGATCTTTTTGGTGACGATCTCAGGCCGGCTCGCCATCAGCTCAAAGCCTTCACGGCGCATCATCTCAATCAGGATGCCAAGCTGCAGTTCGCCGCGTCCCAGGACTTTGAACGAATCCGGCGAGCCGGTGTCCTGCATCTTCAGCGACACGTTAGTCAGAAGCTCTTTATCGAGACGGTCGCGAAGATTGCGCGACGTGACAAACTTGCCTTCGCGTCCGGCAAACGGCGAATTGTTTACGTTGAACTGGATCGCAATCGTAGGCTCATCGATGGTGATCTGCGGCAGAGGCTGCGGGTTCTCCAGATCGCAGAAGCTTTCCCCGATGAAGATGCCTGGGATGCCGGCGATGGCAACGATGTCGCCAACCTGGGTCTCTTCAATATCGGTTCGCTTCAGGCCGGAGAAGCTGAACAGCTTGGTGATCTTGTGCTTGGTAAAGGTCCCATCGATCTTGGCGACCGTGTACTCCTGGCCCGTGCGCATCGTGCCGTTGAACACGCGCCCAATCGCAAGACGCCCGAGATAGTCGGAGTAGTCGAGGTTAGTCACCAGGATCTGGAGCGTGCCTTCGGGATCGCCCTTGGAAACCGGAATCGTCTGCACGATCTGCTCGAACAAAGGCTGCAGGTCCGTACCCGGGGTGGCCAGGTCGTTGGTCGCCGTCCCCAGCTTGCCGTTGGTGTAAAGAACAGGAAAGTCGAGCATGGACTCGTCCGCATCGAGGTCGATGAAGAGGTCGTACACCTCGTTCAGAACCTCCTGAGGACGCGCGTCCGGGCGGTCGATCTTGTTGATCACCACCATCGGCGTCAGCCCGGCTTCGAGCGCCTTCGAAAGCACGTATCGAGTCTGCGGCAGAGGACCTTCGGAGGCGTCGACGAGAAGGACGACGCCGTCGACCATCTTGAGGGCGCGCTCGACTTCTCCGCCGAAGTCCGCGTGGCCCGGCGTGTCGACGATGTTGATCTTGTTGTCGTGGTAGTACAGCGCGGTGTTCTTCGCGAGGATCGTAATGCCACGCTCTTTTTCAAGATCGTTCGAGTCCATGACGCGGTCGGTGACGGCTTCGTTCGACCGGAAGGTGCCGGATTGACGCAGCATGGCGTCGACAAGAGTGGTCTTGCCATGGTCGACGTGGGCGATGATGGCAATGTTGAAGATGGGCTTAACGGCGACTGCGGTTGAGTTGCTCACTCGGATGTGTGTCCTGTCTGTGCGCTTGGGTATGAAGTTTCAGGGGAAATGCGCGTCTCTTCTAGTTTATCCCAGATGAGCCCTGGCTGGCCTGCCGAAGTGCGTGGAAAGGGAAGAAGATCCGGTAAATCCGCCGGGCTAAACCGAGGCCTCCTTCCAAACAACCGTTGGTGCGTTGCCAATCTACCGCTATACTCAAGGCTCCCTCATGCACTCAAGTCCATCCTCCCAGTTCGAATTGGCTGCACTGAAGAACTATCTGCTGGACCATGCCTACGACGAAATGTTCTCCGGCCCGGGTCATCTCCATCCCCACTGCGAGCTTCTGCTCGAACTCTTCTCTTCCCTGCCACCGGAAGAACTGCAGCGGCGCAAGGCAGCAGCAGACCTCAGTTTCCTGAACCAGGGCATCACCTTTACGGTGTACGGCCGCGAAGAAGGAACCGAAAAAATCTTTCCGTATGACCTGGTGCCGCGCATCATCACCGCTGCCGAATGGGAGACGGTGGAACGTGGACTCACGCAGCGGATTACGGCGCTCAATCTTTTTCTCAGAGACATCTACAACGAAGGACGAATCCTCGATGACGGCATTGTTCCGCGCGAGGTTGTCTATAGCTGCAAGCACTACCGCCGCCAGATGGCTGGTTTGCAGGTACCGCGCAATATCTACATCGCAGTGTGCGGAAGCGACCTGATCCGGCTTGAGAACGGTGAGTTTGTGGTGCTTGAAGACAATCTGCGCGTTCCGAGCGGCGTGAGCTACATGCTGACCAACCGCAGGGTTATGAAGCGGATCTTTCCGCAGCTCTTTCGCAGCTACAACGTGCGGCCCATTGAGCAGTACACCCAACTGCTGCTGGGAACACTGCGTTCGCTTGCGCCCGAAGGCCGGCCCGAGCCGAACATCGTGCTGCTGTCGCCTGGCGTCTTCAACTCCGCCTATTTCGAGCACGCCTACCTGGCGCGGCAGATGGGCATCGAGCTTGTGGAAGGACGCGACCTCGTCACGCACGACAATGTCGTCTACATGCGAACGACCAACGGCCTGCGCCGCGTGGACGTGATCTACCGCCGCGTGGACGACGACTTCATCGACCCACTCGCGTTTCGTGGAGACTCGATCCTTGGCGTCGCGGGATTGTTCAACGCATACCGCGCGGGCAACGTGACGCTGGCCAATGCGTTTGGGACTGGGGTCGCCGATGATAAGGCGCTGTACGCGTATGTTCCCGAAATCATCAAGTACTATCTGAACGAAGATCCTGTGCTCAAGAACGTCGAGACGTTTCTGCTGACCAGACCGCATGAGCGGCAGCATGTGCTCCAGAATCTCGACAAGCTGGTGGTGAAGGCTGTGGGCGAGAGCGGCGGATACGGCATGCTGATCGGACCGCAGTCGACCAAGGCCGAGCGCGAGGAGTTTGCGCGCAAGATCGAAGCCGATCCGCGGAACTACATTGCGCAGCCGACCATCTCGTTCTCCCGCGCGCCGTGCCTGGTTGGCGATGAACTCCAGCCGCGCCATGTGGACCTGCGGCCGTATGTACTCTATGGCGACAAGGTGACCATTGTGCCGGGCGGATTGACGCGTGTGGCGCTGAAGCCCGGTTCGCTGGTGGTGAACTCGTCGCAGGGCGGCGGAAGCAAAGATACCTGGGTGCTGAGTCAGTGAGAGGAGATACCGATGCTGTCTCGCGTTGCAGATAGTTTGTACTGGATGAGTCGATATCTCGAACGCGCCGAGCACGCGACGCGCCTGCTGGACGTGAACCTCAACCTGATGCTCGATGAGAGTGCGGCCAGTGCGGAGAGACGTTGGGAACGCGTGCTGCTTGCGCTGGGCAAACCGAAGGATCTGGAGTGGACGGGGGATCACTTTGCGCTGACGCAGTCCTTGATCTTCGACACAGGCAACAAAGCTTCGATCGTGTCCTGCATTATTGCGGCGCGGGAAAATTCCCGTCATGTTCGAGAGCAGATTTCGACCGAGCAGTGGCACCGGCTGAACAGCCTTTATCTGGAGGTAACCGGGCCTGAGGTGCAGAACGGCGGGCATTTGGAAGCGCTTGCCGGACAAGCTTCCGAGCCGACTGAATTTCTGCAGTCGGTGATGGAGGCGGTGCACCAGTTCCAGGGCGTGACCGACTCGACGATGAACCATGGCGAGGGCTGGCAGTTCATCCAGGTGGGGCGATACATCGAGCGGGCGTCGGCTACGGCGCTTCTGCTGGAGGCGTATCACGGCGATCTGTGGGAGCATCCGGAGGGAATTCCCGGAGGCAACGAATACCTGGACTGGATGGGACTGCTGCGTTCGGCGACGGCGTTTGAGGCGTACTGCAAGGTGTACACGGCAGACCTGACCCCGGATCGGATTTTCGAGTTCCTTTTGCTCGACGAAGAGTTTCCGCACTCGGTTCGGTTCTCGATCGACAGCCTGCAATGTGCTCTCGACAAAATCCAGGGAGACAGCGGCCGGGCCCGCGTCGATGCGCTGCGGCGCCTGGGCGGACGTCTGCAGGCATCGCTCAACTACAGTTCGGCGGACGAGATCCTGAACCAGGACGTGGTCGCTTACCTGCGGAACATCCAGGCGCAGTGCCGGGCTATCCACGAGACGATCTATGAACTTTATGTGGACTACTCCATCCAGGCTGCGCTGGCCAGCTAGAGGATGAAGACCCAGGCAGCGCCTGTGCTTGCACCTGCTATGGTCAGATACCGAAAGCATATCTTCGGATGGAGTGGCTGTTTTGCTGGCCGTGGTGATGCGACGACGCTGTTTTCCGTTCATGCTTTGCAAGGAGGCCGATCATGTATTACTCCATTCGCCATTTGACGAAGTTTCTGTACAGCAATGCTGTGAGCGAAAGCATGATGGAGACGCGGATGCATCCGCGCAGCGATCAGAACCAGCGCTGTCTTACGTTTCATCTTTCTGTCAGTCCGCGGTGCCGGGTGTTCAGCTATCGCGACCACCTGGCGAACCATGTCCACCATTTCGACATTCCGGGCATGCACGGCCAGTTGGTGATCGTGGCCGAGTCGCTGGTCGAAGTGCAACCTTCGATGCAGATCCCGGCGTTTCTCGCGCCCGACGCGTGGGAAGACCTGGACGCGATGGTGGAGAAAGGCGACTTCTGGGAGATGCTGTTGCCGAGCGAGTTCGCCGTGCCGACGCCTGCACTGGATGCGTTGGCGCTTGAGCTCGACGTGCGGCGCAGGGACGATCCTCTGATGGTGCTGCACCGTCTGAACCAGCAGATCTATGAATATTTCGACTACAAGCCGAAGTCGACCAAGGTGGACTCGCCGATCGATCTTGCGCTGAGCACCAAGGCGGGTGTCTGCCAGGACTTTGCGCACATCATGATCGCGCTGGTGCGGACGAAGCTGCGCATTCCGTGCCGGTACGTCAGCGGCTATCTTTTTCATGGCGAGAGCGACATGGACCGTTCTGCCAGCTCCGCGACCCATGCCTGGATCGAAGCCCTGGTGCCGCAGCTGGGCTGGGTGGGCTTCGACCCGACCAACTGGCTGGTGGCGGGGGACCGGCATATCCGCACTGCGATAGGGCGCGACTACTCCGATGTGCCGCCGACGCATGGCATCTTTCGCGGGCGTGCGGCCAGTGAACTGACCGTGGCCGTGCGGGTAACGCCGAGCGTGGGCACGTTGTCGCTCGATCAGGAACTACCGGTGCCGGAAGACTGGTCGATGCTGGTGGAGAAGGCTACAAGGCTGCCGGAGCAGATGCCTCCCCCGAGCAGACAGCAGCAGATGGCGCAGCAGCAGCAGGAGCGCTGAAGATTTGCGGGGGGGTACCCCCCCCCTATTGCCCGCGCGTAACTTCTTTGGAATGTAGGGCTTGCGGCCTACACCCGCCTGCAAATTCGTCCAAACAAAGGACTTAGCCGCAAATTCGTCCAAACAAAGGCACTTAGGCCCAAATTCTTCCAAAGAAAGGACTTAGGCGCAACTCTTGGCAAACAAATGACTTAGGCGGATGAAGCCGAGCTCTCGGCTCCGTTTTTAGCTTTCTATTACTATTATAGCGAATTGGGCGAAACTACTACGCCACGCGTAAGTTGCATGCAATGAGGAACTTAAGCCATTTAGGGGCTTGACAACGCAATTTGCTGAGCAAAATGAAGAAAAATAATTTCCGGCGTGCGACGGGGGTCGAAAACGAGGGGTGGCGAGAGGCTTGTGGCTGGGCGGATCAGAGGTTCAGTTTTTTGAAGATGCGCTCCGGGATGTTGCGAATGACGAACATGATGGGCTGCCATTGGAAGGGTGTGTAGAGGGTGTCGGCGCGCCTGTCGATGGCTTTGACGATGGATTCTGCTACGGAGTCGACGTCGGCGAACTTTTCGCTTTTGGGCATGCCGGCCGTCATGGCGGTACGGGTGGGGCCGGGTTTGATGGCGAGGATGTGGACGCCTTCGCGGTCGACGCGGTTGCGCAGGCCGCCGAGAAATGCGGAGAGGCCGGCCTTGGAGGAGCCATAGACGTAGTTGGATTTGCGGCCGCGATCTCCTGCGACTGAAGAGAGGACGGCGAGGGTGCCGGCGCGGCGCTGGACGCAATAGTTGGCCAGCCAGGTGAGCAGCGAGATGGGCGCCATGAGGTTGGTGTGGAGGATCTGGGCGGCGGTGTCGAAGTCTCGTTCGGCTTCTGCCTGGTCGCCGAGGATGCCGTGAGCGAGGTAGGCGACGTCCATGCCGGTGAGGGAGTTGATGGCGTGGGCGAGGAGCTGGGGATGGGCTTCGGTGTTGTCGAGGTCGGCGACGGCGGTGTCGACGAAGCTTGCGCCGCGGGTGCGGAGGTCGGCGGCTACGGCGTCCAGTTTTTCCTGATTGCGCGCGACCAGGAAGAGGCTTGCGCCTTGCGTGGCCCAGATGCGGCAGGTGGCTTCGGCGATGCCGGAGGTGGCGCCGAGGACGAGGATCTTGAGGGGGGCCTTGTTGCTGTTGGCGGCATGAGCCGCGGCAAGCGCGGGGATGATGGCGGGATTGCTCATAGAGTGGATCGATCTCCGGTGACGCGCTCCCAGAAGCTGGAAGTAATGTGTGGGT
>JALYVA010000013.1 GCA_030853485.1 Acidobacteriota bacterium | reverse complement strand
AGCCTATGTTGGCCATCCTAGAGTATCTGTTTTTCAAACAGAAAGCTGGTTCAAATGGCAGAAAGAAATTCAGCGCAAACATCAAGAAAGGTTCCATGAAAAACCCACTGATGCTGTAGAACCACCGGTTGACAAAGGGTGGCAGAAGATATGGTATGACCGGAATGGGAAAATGGTTGTTGATTACTTCGCAGTCGCCATATCGCCTAGATCTAAATCAATTCTCGAAGATTGGAAGAAGTACACTGCATTTAACTACAGTTGTTTCTGGATGTACGAGGGGTGCACCTATGGGAAAGACTTGCTGTCTATAGTTGATCCCTACCCTCCACACCCATCCTCCTAATGTTCCCTGCGAACTTTGCCGGCGGTGGGGCTGGTGGCTCACATCTCCGTTCCTGAAAACCTGGGTGCCCCATATCTCGATTGTGAGATGTGGGCATTCGTGCGAAAGCGCGAACCCGATACCCTACAATTAACGCCATGCCGCTCGGGCTCAAGCGCCATCAACAGGAAGGCGACGACCACTTCATCACCTTCAGTTGCTACGACCGCAAACCCTACCTCAACACCCCCACCGCAAAACACATCTTCCTCGACTCCCTCGAACGCACCCGAGACCGCTATCGATTCCAAGTACTCGGCTACGTCATCATGCCGGAGCACGTCCACCTCCTCCTCAGCGAACCTCCCGACACCCCACTCTCAAAAGCCCTCCAGTCTCTAAAACTCTCCACCTCCAGACGCCTCACCGAACGTCCCTTCTGGCAGACCCGCTACTACGACTTCAACGTCTTCACCCACAACAAACGCGTCGAAAAACTCAAATACATGCACCGCAACCCAGTCACCCGAGGCCTCGTTCCCCACCCCGAAGACTGGCCCTGGTCAACCTACCGCCTCTACCTCCTGAACGAACCCACCCCAGTCCTGATCACCCAACCCTGACCGCAAATCCGGGTGCCCCATATCCAAACCTGACGAGAATCCGGGTGCCCCATATCTCGATTTTGAGATGTGGGTATTCGCGCCAAAGCGCGAACCCTTCCCTCACCCGTCATAAACCTCGCTCCGGTGCCGAATCCGCATCACCGAAACCAGCAGCTTCTCATCATCTACCGTATACACCACCCGATAATTCCCAATGCGGATGCGCCACTCCCGCTGTCCACCCTTCAGCTTCTTGCATCCAGCCGGCCGCGGCTCAAAAGCCAACCCTTCCAGCTTCGGAAAGATCCGCTCAATCAAGCTAGCCGGAAGCCGCCCCAGTTCCTTCCGAGCACTCGGCTTCAACTCCACCGCATACTTACCCACGCAACTTCCCGCGTGCAATCAGACTCGCCTTCACGTTGTCGAGCGAAATGCCCTTCTCATGCCGACGCGCCTTGGACACAAGCACATCCTGAATGTCTTCCCAAAGCGCCTTATGCACCTTGAGATCGATCACCGCCGCCGTCTTCTGCCCCTTCTCATCGGTCAAAAACTGTATTCCGGCCATCCACGCGCCCCCCGTAAGCCAACTCCAGTATGACACCGTCACCGCGTACAGGGTGCCCCATATCTCGATTCTGAGATGTGGGTATCGAGCGAAGCGAGACCGCTCTCCCTCAGCACCGGTAAGAGCCAAAGCATCACTTCATCTCCTCCACCGTGCCATCCGACCACGCCATTACCGGGATCAGAAATGTCGTCACCGGCTCAGGGTCGCCCTGCGCAGCGTAGACCTGCGACCCCGCAAGATTCGCTCCCCAGCTCGCCGCCTCCGTCCTCGGAAGGAAGAACATCACGTGCGGATGCCAGTGGCCGTCATGATCGTTGAGCAAGCCCTGCTTCGACAGCATGTAGCACATTGCCCCCTGCTCTGGCGGCCCGATAACCTTCTTCGCCACCGCCTCCTTCATGCGCGCCTGCACCTGGTCCTTCGACAATCCCGCCAGCACCAGCTCCGTGCGTTTCAGGTACGCCGGCATCACCGACCGCGCAGCCGCCGCATTGAAGCAGTGCGGCGCGCGCAGCTTCGGATTCCAGAACTGAGGATCGTCGAACGTCGTAGCCCACGAGCGCTCCACCAGGCACACGAAGCCGCTCCGCCCCTTCGCCGCCGTCTCGTAGCCGCGGCTGCCAAGCACCATCACCTCCGCGTCGCCGCTCACGACCACATTCGCCGCACTGCGCGCAAGTGCAACCTCTTCCGCCACGCTCGCCACGCGATACTGCTCCACAGGAGCCATCGCCGGATACGGCGCCTTCGCCTCCTGCGCCCACCCGATTCCAGCCATACCCAGAACCACCACACCCGATACCGCCCTCAGCCTCAACGTCCCAACCATCGTCTGCCTCCTGATAAGCTCGCTTCACCAGCACGGCCCGCAATCAACCTCTTGACACCGTTCACCATATCGCAAACGTCGGCGGGGCGAACCAACTTCCTTACCCCGTGCAGGAGACGCCATCGCACCCGCGTCTGTGCGCCCCGGAAGGGCCACGGCAAGCGAAAGCCCGACAGATACGAGCCCAAAGTTTTCCACAGGCAAGTCTTGTCAAGCCCCTCCCGCGCCTAATCCACCTATTCTCATAGAGATGCGCGTGGCGTAGAAGTTATGGTCAATGTGGTACAATTAATTCATTAGAAACAAATGAAAGCTCCGGCATACGTGCTGGGGCTTTTCTCGTTTCCATGACATTGAGGAATGGAGCTAACTCCTTTCGCTGCACGAATTTGCCCGTAACCCCTTTGTTTGGACGAATTTGGAGACCCGTGCAGCCTCTAACGAGTTCAAACAAAATGACTTACGCGCAGGTAAGGGGGGAGGGGGGGGAGGGGGGTACCCAACCTTCACACCTGGGCATCCGGCGCAGTCCTCAAGGCTGCGGAAATCGCCCACCCGCCGCCTTAATAGTCACGCAGTGCATCTCGTGTAACCTCTCTCCTACGTGTTGGCCAAACACTAAGGAGAAAGCTGACCATGCTGCAACCCGGATCAACCCGCCCCCGAGTCCCCAGAGGTAGAGCGCAGGCCCGTCCAGGCGTATTCCCTCTGAGCCCGCTCAGCACTGCCGCCTTTCAGCCCCTGCCCAAACCGCTCGGCCTCCCGCCCTACCACTTCGACCTCGAAACCGTCCTCCCAGGCATCACCCACACCGCCTCCACCCTCGGCAAACTGGTCTTCCACACCGTCGGCGACACCGGAGGCATCAAGAACGCCGACTACCAGGCCGCCGTCGCCGCCAGCATGAAGGGCGACCTCAACAACCCCGACTCCACCCGCCCCCAATTCTTTTTCCACCTCGGCGACGTCGTCTACTACAACGGCGAAGCGAACCAGTATTACCCGCAGTTCTACGAGCCCTACGACCACTACGGCGCTCCCATCATCGCCATTCCCGGCAACCACGACGGCGACCCGCTTTCCGGCCAGACCTCGCTCGACGGCTGGGTCCGCTACTTCATGACCGCGCAGCCGCACATCGACCCCGTCTCCGCCGATGCGCCACGCGTCACCCTCTCTCTGCCCAACGTCTACTTCACCCTCAACTGCCCCTTCGTCACCATCATCGGCATGTACACCAACGTCCCCGAAGGCGGCTCCATTGACTCCATCCAGCAGCAGTGGCTTACCAACGAGTTCGCCACCGCACCCGAAGACAAGGCCCTCATTCTCGCACTGCATCACCCCATCTACTCCTTCGACGACCACCACAGCGGAAGCGCCGCCATGGCCGACGCCGTCCAGCACGCCATCAACGACTCCCGCCGCGTGCCGAACCTGGTCCTCACCGCCCACGTCCACAACTACCAGCGCATCGAGCGCCAGCTCGTCACCACCGGAGCCGCCACACCGTTTCTCGTCGCGGGGGCAGGAGGCTACTATCACCTCCACGGAATGACCGCCGCCTCTGGCCACGTGGACCCTGCGCTCGGTGCGAAGCTCATCTTCCACGATGAATTTCATCACGGATATGTGACCCTTACAGTCGACGCGAAAAACATCTTCGGTCTGATGACGCCTCTCGCCAGCACCGGCGCAAAAGGGCACCAGAGCGACGCAAAAACCGACACCTTCAAATATCCCGCAACTCTCATGAAGCTTCCGGAGGGCGTGACCATCAGCTTGTGAGCTGGCGATCCCGATCCTTAGCCGAAACCTCCCAGGCCTACCAGAGAGCCATCACGCCGCAACCGGAGCAGACAGCATGCAACCCACTATCACAGAAGCAGAGATCAGCACGCTGGTCGACGGATTTTACAGCAAGGTTCGCCGCGATCCGGACATTGGGCCGATCTTCGACGCGATCGTGGGCGACTGGCCTCATCACCTGGCTACTCTCAAGGACTTCTGGTCCACCGTGCTGCTGACGTCTGGACGCTACAAAGGCGACCCGATGATGACCCACCTGCAGCTTCCGCTTGATGCCGCACACTTCGAGCGCTGGCTCGCGCTATTTGCCGAAACTGCTGACGAGGTTCTTTCACCAGTACACGCGGCTAACGTAATCGCAAAATCGCACCGCATCGCCCATAACTTCCGCTTGGGCATTGACCTGCAGAGATCGAAAGCCACACTGTGATGCGGATCATGGCAAGATGAGTTCCAAAAAACAAATGGTTCTTGTGCGCCACAAAAGCGTAAGATTCCGCATCACAACTTCACATGGCGAAATTTCGCTGAACGGAGAAATATAAAAAATGCTTATTCTTTTGATCGTTCTGATTCTGGTGTTCGGCTTTGGCGGCTACCGCATGGGACCCGGGCTTGGCTATTACGGCGGCGGCGGCATCAGCCTCATCCTGCTTATCGTTCTCATCCTGCTTTTGCTCAAAGTATTTTGAGTGCTCAGGGTAGTATTTCCGGCGTGTTGTAGGAAGGCAAGGCCCGGCAAAGAGCCGGGCTTTGTCTTTGCGCGCTTAGGAGCCGAACTTCACTGCGCCTTTTTGATCCGCTTGACGACTCCAGCTAAGGAGTGCTCATTCATGGCTTTGACCGCATCGCTGCGGACCCTTTTGAGCAGCGGGGCCACTGTCCTGTCATCGATGCTGAGCCAGTCACCGGCTGAAGCTTCGAAGACGTCGCCCAGCCCGATCTGCTTGGCGGGCACGGCTAGCTTGGCGCCTCCATGGGGTCCTTTCTTCTGTTCCACCAGGCCGGCCTTGTGCAAGAGGAGAAAGCTCCTGCGCACCATCACTGCACTTTCGTTGAGCGCTTCCGCGATTGCCGCCGAGGTATGCATCCGGTCGGGCTCGCTCGCCAGCACCGTCAACACCCGCACACTCAACTGAAAACGCCCGCTCTGTGCCATCAGAAAAAACTATCACACCCATGCCCGGGATGGGCCTTTTGGTTCGCGCTCTTTGATCCGCTCAATGCGCCTCCAAGGTCAGGAGATTGGCACATCGCAGCGTTTCGCCATGTAAACTTTCACAGTGAACATTCTTTTTGTCGGCGATGTATTCGGGTCGGCCGGCCGCCACATCGTCCGAGAACACCTGCCCCATGTGCTTGAGACCAACGCCGTCGATCTTTTGGTGATCAATGGGGAGAATGCGGCTGGAGGCTTTGGCATTACGCCTTCAATTGCTGAAGAACTCTTCGATCTTGGCGCCCAGGTCATCACGACGGGAAACCACATTTGGGACAAGCGCGAGATCTTTGAATATATGTCTGTGCCTGCCGACTCACACACGCGGGGCCGGCGTGTGCTGCGGCCTGGCAATTACGCTATGGGGACACCGGGCTTTGGGTTCTATGAGGGCGAGTTGGGAAATGGGCAGAGCTACGCTGTGATCAACCTGCAGTGTCGCGTCTTCATGTCGAGCTGCGACGATCCCTTTGGCAAGGCGGACGAGTTGCTGGGCAAGATAAGCGCCAAAGTCGTCCTGCTCGACCTGCACGGCGAGGCTACCAGCGAGAAGGTTGCGATGGGATGGTATCTCGATGGCCGCATCACGGCAGTGCTTGGGACTCACACCCATATTCCTACGGCGGATGAGCGCGTGCTGCCGGGAGGAACCGCGTACCAAACGGATGTGGGTATGTCCGGCCCGTACGACTCCGTGATTGGGGTGGAGAAGGAGCTTGTGCTCGCCCGTTTCCTTACCGGAATGCCGGGCAAATTTGAACCCGCGAAGGGCAACCCGAAGATGTGTGCGGTGTTGATCGGGTGTGACGGAGCCACGGGACGCGCCTACCGTATACAACGCTTGATGCTCGGCGAGTAAGGCGGTTGCGATTGGTGCGAGTTAACGGAGACGGGGAGTAGACGTACTGCAACTGGCTCTCGCCCAGGATGACGAGACAAACGCAATGGCGCTAACAGGAATCAGTGGCTGGATCCGCAACAAAGGTGATGTAGGGTCCGAGTACAGCCTTGAGTCAAAGGACAAAGGCGGCCTCGATGAGGCCGCCTTTCACCATCAAGCCGTTCGTTCTAGTGCCTTCTGGCGGGATGATGGACTGGCGCAGCAGTTCTCTTTGGTGCTGCCATCTCGCCATTGCTCATGATGATCATCACGGGCCCCGACGCGGCGGCGGGAGTTGCAGCCGGAGCAGCAGCCGGAGCAGGGGTGCCAGAGGCATCCGTGGCAGGAGCAGGCGTTGCCGCATCGGTCGAGGTCGTCGAAGCCGCGGATCCGGATGCGACTCCTCCCACCGTATACGACGTGTAGGTTCCAGACAGAGTTACCGTGGAACCAACAGGCGGGACTGTTTTTAGCGGCTCCTTCATGTTGAAGGTAAAATCCGCCGTTTTTGACTGCACTGCGTCATCCGAAACCGCTGCCTGAATCACACTCTCCGTAGCAGAGATCACGGTTACGTTGGGGAGTTCAACAGACTTGCCCTTGATTGTGTCCCAGACCTTCGCTGCATCGGCCGGTTTGCCGTTCTGAAGAATGAACTCCTTGTCGCTGACTGCGAGTGCACCGAGGTCCGGCGTGCTCGCGATAACCTGCGCCACGATGTCGGCTGGCGAAGGAGCGGGCTTGATAGTAAAGCCAGCTGGAGGATTCAGGTTGGTCTGAACCGCGGCGGTGACTGCGTCGTAGCCGTCGTCTGCACCGTGGTATTTCTTGTAGCAGAACTTCGCCAAAGGAAGCATTTGAGACTTGTAGGGCTCGGGCGCGAAAGCAGCTGCCCGGGAGGTATACCAAGTGCAGTTGACGTAGTCCGGCGGGGTGGACTGGTAATATGCCTGGCCGAGGGTGTAGGTGTCTTGCAGGAGCGGCCCGGGGATCTGGGTCTGCGCAACAGGCACACTGGTTAGTTCCGTCTTGAACTCCGTGATTGCAGTAGCTGCATCTTTCTTGTTGAGCGCAGCGGTACCGATGGCGCGATCGAAGACGGGGGTTGCGGCGTCCTTCACCTTCGCGAAGTCTGCATCACTCATATCGGCGGGCTTGGTTGTGACGGCCAGACCCTTGGTGGCATAAGAGGCTGCGGAGTCCAGAGCGGTCTGCTTGGCTGCCGGATCCGTTGCCTTGTCAGCTTCCTGGGAACGGAAGTAAACCTCAAAGGTCAGCGCGCGAAGATTGTTAGGATCAACTTGAAGCAGCCGGTCGGCCGCGTCGAGGGTCTTGGCGGGATCAAACGCGCTGTAGGCCAGCATGAGTTGCTCGAGTGTAGCGGCCTTAACGGCGGACTGAGGATAAGCCGTCAGGTATGCCTCGATAGCCGGGGCCTTGGTCTGCGGGGTTGTCTGCGTGATCGCATTGTTATATGCAGCATATTCGGCCGGGGACATCTGTACGCCGCCACTTGGTGAGGACTGCGCATTTGCATTCGAACCCAGATTGACCTGGGTTTGCGCCACTGCCATACCTGCAACACTTGTGACGCCAGCGACCGCTAGGAGAGACGCAACGACTGCCTTCTTCATTCCACACTCCTCATTCAATCTTGAAACTTTCTGTATTGATGTGACCCCCGTTAAACCGGGCACCTGGATACAACGAAGCACAGCCTGATCATAGTGCATCCGGGGAGTGCGCTTCTTGAGCGCGGCGATTGACCGTGCAATTGCATTATTCGTAGCATCTTTGGATGATGATGCGAATTATAGAAAGCTCGTTGTACAGATGGCAAGCAGGCTGAACGTCGCCTTCTGACAAGCTGAGATACTCGGGGTTGCGATGGTGTGGGCACAAGGCTCGTCGAGCTACCTATGACACTGTGCAGGCGCTCTCATCAGCTGGAGGCGCCACGGAGATGAAAAGGGGAGGCTTCACACGGCGTAAGAGTGCTGGTTACGCCTGTCCTGCCTATTTGTAGTAATTGTTCCACCTTATCCACAAGATGTAGCGTTGTTTGCGTTGATTCCGTGCCGGTCCCCGACTAGAGTTGTCCCAGTCCTATGTGTCGGGAGTGCCCGTCACGATCAAGGTCCACTTCGGAAGAGGTTCATGTGCTCAAGCTCAAAAAGGTTCAGATTCTCGGGTTCAAGTCATTCTGCGATCGCACCGAGGTGCAACTTTCCGGGGAGGGCATTGCCGCGATTGTGGGCCCGAACGGTTGCGGAAAGTCCAATATTTCGGACGCGATCACCTGGGTTCTGGGCGAGCAGTCGGCTAAATCCCTTCGTGGACTAAAGATGGAAGACGTCATTTTCGCAGGAACGCGGGACCGCAAACCCACGGGCATGGCTGAGGTCTCGCTTACCCTGGTGGACCCTGAGGTCTATGACGGAGCCAACTTTCAGGCCGGTCCGGAGATTGTGATCGACGAGGGCCTGCCGACGGATTGGGATGAGACAAGCCTGCGCGAGCAGCGGGCGGAAGAAACCGAAGAGGCGGTGGCGGACGCACAGCCCGGCACGGTGCTCGAAGGCGAGGCGAAAACCAGCGGCCCGCAGATTCTGGTCTCCGAGAACGCCGCGGTGACCGTGGAGCAGGTTCCATTGAATAATGTCGTGCTCAAGATTCGCCGGCGCAAGTTTGGACGAGCCCCTATTCGGGCCGGAGAGTTGACGATCACGCGCCGTCTGTTTCGCTCCGGAGATAGCGAGTACCTTCTGAATGGAAAGATCTGCCGTCTGCGCGATATCCAGGACATCTTCATGGGCACCGGACTTGGCGGAGAGTCCTACGCCATCATCGGTCAGGAGAGGATCGGTCAACTGTTGTCGGCCAAGCCGCACGATCGCCGCTCGATCATTGAAGAGGCCGCAGGGATAACACGGTTCAAAACCAAAAAGCGTCTTGCTGAACTTCGTCTGGAGTCGGCGCGGCAGAATCTCGCACGGGTAAACGACATCTTCGACGAAGTCACGCGACAGATGACGAGTCTGAAGCGACAAGCGTCCAAGGCGGAGCGCTATGGCACATTGCGCGATGAGCTGCGTACGAGGTTGCGTGTGGTGCTGGCCAGCCGTATGTTGCAGCTGGATACGGAGCAGAAGGTGACTACGGAGAAGATCGCTGCTCTGGGAGTGCAGATCGATGCTCAGAGCGCGACGGTGGACTCTATGGACGCGGAACATAGCGACGGCGTGCGCACTGGTTATACGCTGGATCAGCAGATTCGGGATGCAGGCGCGCAATCGAACCAGGCGGCCGTAGAACTGGAGCGAATTACAGCGCGGACGGCTGCCAATGCAGATCGCATCATTGAGTTGAGCAATCGCCTGACTACTGGAACGGACGAGTTGGAGCAGGCGCGGGTGCAGCTTGCGGGTCTGGCTGGGGAGCTTGAACAACATCGCAGCTTTCTCGAGAATGCCACGGCGGAAACCAGCGGCTCGCGGCAGCAGGCAGAGAGTCAACAGGCGCAGGTGCGGGAAGCAGCGCGTGCGGTTGCTGCAGGAGAGCAACAGGCGGAGCAGAACCGGCGTTCCACGATGCAACTTGTCCAGCGCATAAGCCAGACGCGCAATGAACAGGCACAAGCGGAAGCGGCACTTGCTGGCTTGGACCGTGAGGCTGAGCGCCTGCTCTCTGAATCGGAGATTGCCAAGCAGGAGTTGGAGACACTGGGGCTTCAACGCGGGCAGGTGAAGATGTCGTTCGAGTCCGTGACCGAGCGGCTGAAGCGGCTGGAATCGGAGATCGCGGAGCTTCGGCTACAGATCGAGAGCCGCCGAAGCGAAGAGGCGCAATCGAAGCGGCGCGGAGACCAGTTACGCGGTGAGGTTGCAACGGCCGCGGGGCGGCGCGGTTCTCTGGAGGCTCTGATTCGCGAGCATAGCTACTCGACCGATACGGTTCGCAATCTCTTTAAGACGAATGCCTACACACAAAACGTCGAAGGCCTGGCTCCTGCTGGCACGCTCGCCGACTTTCTGGAGGTGGAGGGAAAGTACGAGAGCGTTGTCGATGAGTTCCTCCGCGACGAGTTGAACTACATCGTTGTGAAGAGCTGGGATGCGGCGAATGCGGGAATGCAATTGCTCCAGACCGATGTTTCCGGGCGCGCTACGTTTCTCGTGCATCCCAACGACTCGCAGGCCAACTTCGCCTTTGCGGAAGGAATGGAGAGCGCGGCTCAGACGGAGATTGTTGGGATCGAAGGCGTGGTTCCGCTGAAAGAGTGTGTGCGTGTGCTCGACGGTTTTGGCAAGTCGCTTGAGGTGATTTTGCCGAAGCTGCGAGAAGGATTTGTTGCTCCCGATTCGTACACTGCGCGGAGCCTGGCCTTGTCGCATCCGCAGGCGTTTTTTCTTTCTCCTACCGGAGAGACATTTCACAATGTGACGGTCACCGGGGGACGGCAGCGGACGCAGGGGCCTTTGGCGCTGAAGCGTGAACTGGCGGAAGTGCAGCGGAATCTGGAAAAGGCAGAGCGAGAGCTGGCCGACACCGATCGCAGCACACTCGAGCTGCAGCACCAAATTGCCGCGCTGAGTGCTTCCCTTGAGAGCAAGGCTCACGAGCGGCGGGATGCGGAGCGCGAGTCGGCCAACTCGGGAGCGGCGCTTCGCCAGATGGAGTCCGAGGTTGCGCGGATCGAGCGCCGGTTGCAGGATTGGGCGCTGACCAGCGAGCGCAATCGGGACGCACGCGGCCAGAAGGCTGAGCTGATCTCGCGGCGTCAGCAGGAGGCGGCCGCGTTTGAGAACGAACGCACCACGCTTGAAGCCAGCCTTGCCGCTTTACAGGAGCAGCTGGACGAGCTGCGGATCGGACGGGAAGAACTGCAGCAGTCGGCGGCTGCGGCCTCTGCCGCGCTGGCTGGGCTTGAGGAGCGGCGACGCAATGCTGCGGCAAACTTTGAACAGACGACGCGACTTTACAACGGGCAGGATAAGCGCATCCAGCAGCTCGAACAGCAGCTCTCGTCGGCGGGTGCCGAGAGGGTGCGCCGCGAAGAAGAGACGGCGGCGCTGGCTGTGCAGCAGAGCGAGTTGTCCGAGTTGCGGGCTCGCGCGGTCGAACAGGGCGCGCAGTTGACGGCACGGGCGTCCGAGCTGCGAGCTGCGATGAGTGCTCTCGACCTCCGGCTGCGTTCTCTGCGGCACGAGACGGAGGCGCTTCGGGAACAGCGGGCTCAGTTCACCGCGCGCGCCGCGAAACTTGCGTCCGACATCGAGCATATCGATGCCACGTGCCTGAACGATCTGGGCGCGGAGGCGAACACGCTGCGGGAGGACAAAGCGATTGCGCGCATCGGAGGCGATGAGCTGCAGGCACAGGAAGAAGAGTCGCGCGGGCTGAAGCAGAAGCTCGAGGCAATGGGACCGGTGAACATGATGGCTCTCGAGGAGTACAACGAGACGGTCGGGCGTCACAGCTTCCTGGAGGCGCAGCGTAAGGACCTCCTGGACTCGATCGAGAACACGCAGGCTTCAATCAAGGAGATTGACGATGTTTCGCGGCTGAAGTTCGACGAGGCTTTCAAGGTAATTAACGAAAATTTCTCCATCACGTTTACGAAGCTGTTCGGGGGTGGCCAGGCGTTCATGAAGCTGACGGACGCGGAGAACTCGAATGAGAGCGGGATTGATATTGTGGCGTCCCCTCCGGGGAAGAAGCTGCAGAATATTCTGCTGCTTTCTGGAGGAGAGAAGGCGCTTACGGCGTTGTCGCTTCTGGTCGGAATATTTCAGTTCCAGCCTGCTCCCTTCTGCATCCTGGACGAGGTGGATGCGCCGCTCGACGAGACCAACGTGGGGCGATTCGCCAAGTTGATCCACGAGATGAGCGCGACGACGCAATTCGTCGTCATCACCCATAGCAAACGAACCATGGCGCAGGCGGACGTGATCTATGGGGTGACGATGCAGGAGCCCGGCGTTTCCAAGATCGTCAGCGTGAACCTCAATCGGCGGGTTTCGACAGACGGCGGCCGCGCTGTTGCGTGATTGCGGTAGAGCGACGGAATTGCTGCTGTTGCGCAGTTGGGGCGGCTTACGTTCGCTCCAGCATTATTTCTTCTATATCTCCAGGCACGAAGGTGGTCTCTCTTCCCTGCCCCGGTTGGTCGATGCCTGTCTATGATGTGGGCATCTGACGGCTGTGCTAGCCGCTGATTTAGTCTGGTCAGACCCGGGTATGTTGATTCCCCTTACAATCGCGGCGCTCCTTGTGGTGACGGCGGCGATGGTGGCCGTGCGTCTGTTGTGGGAGCGCTTGCCGCCCGGTGTTCGGACGTTTCTGCCTCGCGCGGCAGTGGCCGTCATCGTGGTACAGCTGTTTTTTTCGGTGACGAAGTGGGGTACGACGTCGACCTACGTCAATGTATGGATCAACTGGATGGCGATTGCGGCGTATGAGCTGCTGGTGCTGCTGTTCTCGCGTCTCCCTCCGCGTTGGCTGACGTCGTTGAGCGCGTTCATCCTGCTGGTCCCGCTGTTTGCTTCGACGATTCTGCTTCCTCTCACGGGCGTGTTTCGGCGGGGTTCGATCACGAAGCAGCCTGTGGGCGAGAACCTTTATTACAAGGTGGTTCCGTGGAGCAACAACGGTCTGGGCAACTCGGGGGTGGACGTGGATGTGTACTACCGCCCCCGGTTCGCGCCGTTTCTCAGCCGCAGGATCAAGACGCAGGCGTTCAATACCCAGGAGTGCAATGCGACGAAGGCCATGGTCGAGCCTGGGCCGAGGTCTGGAACTGTTGTCGCGCGGTGTCCGCATTGGCCGGTACAGCCGGCGGGGACCGAAGACAAGCTGCTCGATCTCGGTGCGAGATAGACGGCAGAGTCCTGCCTGCGACAGAATGGTTTCCGGGCCGGACCGAGTGGGCGGTTTTGGGGGGGGGGGGGGGGGGGGGGGGGG
>JALYVA010000012.1 GCA_030853485.1 Acidobacteriota bacterium | reverse complement strand
CGAAGCTCCGCCAGGTTGGCTCGCAGCTTCCGCGTCGCCCGGAAAAGTGTGTTCTTGGCCGTCTCTTCGGTCGTGCTCAACATCTCGCCGATGGTCCGCAGCTTCAGTCCCTGGTAGTGCTTCAACTCGAATACCGTCCGTTCCCGCGGGGTCAGCTTGCCCAAAGCCTCGTTGATTCGCTCGCTCATCACCTTGCGGTCCAACTCGCGGCCGGGGTTGGCCATCGCACGATCGTCGGTGACGTTGGCCATCAGGTCCAGCTCGTCGCCGCTTGCGTCGAGCACCGTTGCCGGATCTTCTCTTCGGCTCTTGCGCCGCCGTAGCTGGTCCAGGCACAGGTTGGTCACAATGCGGTACAGCCAGGTGTAAAAGCTGCACTCAAAGCGAAAGTTCCCCAGGTGCCGGTACGCCTTGATGAACGCCTCCTGGTGAACGTCCTGCGCATCCTGCTCGTTGCCAAGCATATGCAGCGCCAGGCGAAGCACGGACTGGTCGTACCTCCGCACCAGCGCATCGAAAGCCGTGCGTTGGCCCTTCTGGGCCTCGCGAATCAACTCATCGTCTTCAGTCCGCTGCTGCGCCCGCGCCTCCAGCTGCGCCTGCGTCAGCTTGCCGCCTCTGGTGCCGGGTTGGGCTGCTGCCTTTGCCATCGCTGGCAATGATTCTACCGCCGCCGCGCCCGATAGTCCCAACGCGAACGGACTGATCCGCCGCTTCGAAGCACCCGTAACCAGCGAAGAGACCAGCTCTCCGCCAGGGTTCAACCCAATCGCATCTGCATTCATCACGCTGACTCCGGAGTCAGGAAATCGGAATAACACCCTAATAGACCCGCCCTTCTGGCAAAGGTAAGCGCGCCTCTCGATCGTGCGCGCAAAATTCATCATCATTCATCATCGCGACTAACGGGAGCGCCAACCGAAGGGGTATACTCCCCACGAAGTGGGCGCCCCACGCGCAGTGGGCCCGGTCGGCAGGCCATACGTTCTCCCGTCTACAACTCCGGTAAACTGAACCTCATGGCCCCCCGTTCGCCCGCCGCCCCCAGCCTCTTCTCCACCTCGCCCGATGCAAAACCGGCGACCTCCCACTGGATCAACGCGCACTGCGATGGCGGCGCCCGCGGCAACCCCGGCCCGGCAGGCTATGGCGCCCTCGTCCAGGACGACCACGGCACGGTGCTCGCCGAACTCAGCGAATTTCTTGGGCTTCGCACCAACAACTACGCCGAATACTCCGGCCTGCTCGGCTGCCTGCAATACGCGCTCGATCACCACCACACCTGCCTCCGCGTGGTCTCTGACTCCGAGCTCATGGTCAAACAGATCCAAGGCAAATACCAGGTCAAGTCTCCCGATCTCAAGCCGCTCTTCGACGAAGCCAGACGCCGGATCGCGAAGCTCGAAGCGTTCGAGATCTCGCACGCCCTGCGCCACAAAAACAAGGAAGCCGACCGCCTTGCCAACGAAGCCATGGACCGAGGCATGAAGCGATCGCCTGCACCCGGCCAACCCGCCCCGCCCCCACCGAAAGCCACGCCGTACCCCAGCGCCGCACCCTTCCCCAGCGCCGCACCCGCAACCCCGCCATCCAAAGCCGACGCCATGCTCCGAGGCTTCACCAAAGACGGCGTCGTCCACATTCTCGGCAGCACCACTCTCCCCGACGGGATCTTCGTCAAAATCATTCGCGAATAATCCCGACCAGCCCGCCTTCAGGAACAGCCCAGACTGTCGCTGATGGCGAACCCGCACCCTCACAACGAATTCAAGAACGCGATCAGCTCCCTCTTCTCCTTCGCCGTAAACTTCATCTGGAAACGCTGATTATAAAAATTCACCAGCTCGTCCAGATTCGCCGCAGCACCATTGTGAAAGTAGGGCGCGCGCGCCGCAAGGCCCCGCAGCACTGGCCCCTTACCTCGATTCACATCCGAGCACAACCCCGTCACCAGCGCCTTGCCCGGATCGGACGTGTAGAAGTTCACCGTGCTTCCCGCATGCAGCGCATCGGGACATCCACGCACTTCATACACCGGCAGATCGGGCGCGCTCAACTGATTGAGCCCCGCAATGACCGCGGCATTCGTCTCCACCCCGGCCTGTCGGCTCGTCGCAATATCCAACGGCAGAGCCACCGAGTGGTTCCCCACATTGGGCGTGTCATGGCACGTCGTGCAGGTCCCGGTAATTGACGCCGGACTTCCAAGCGCCGCATTGTCGTTCAACCCGCGGACATCGGTAAGGATCGCCGGCTGCGTGTTGAACAGCTTCTCTCCCGCCGCAATCTCCTCCCTCGCCTCGTTCCCTCCCGCCTCGTTCTTTTCTGAGTCCTCCCCTCTTTCCCGATGCTCGCCTTTCGCCCACCCCGCATAGAGTGAAAACGCGCTCGGACGGAACGCCACACCGTGCGGATCGCCCCCCAGGGCATCGTTGATGCCGGGATAATAGCTTTGCCTCGAAAGCGTGACAGGGCCTCCGGCAGCGCCACGTCCTTCGAGCAATCCCGCATCTTCATCGTGTATCTGCGCCGTCGAAAGCCCAAGCTCAAACTGAACCACTTCATTGATCTGCTGCACCGTCGGGGCCACTCCCTGCGCATGGGTTGTCACCGCACTGATCACCTGGTGCGCGAGGTCAGCATTCAGATTGCTTTCAAATGTCGCGGCCTTGTTCAGCGGCACCACGGTCTCACGCCCGTCGAACATCACCGTACTCAGGAACCGCAGGTTGGCTGAAGGCAATGGACGCCGATAAACAGAAATCACCGGCCTCCCCGTAGCGCCATCCGAGGTGATCGCACACCCATACGGATCATGCACCACGGCAATGGTGAACTGAGGATCCGCCGGAAGTGTGATCCCCACCCGGATCAGGCCACGTCCCAACAGTAGACTGTGCGACGCGCGATCGTCCGGCGTCGTGGTCGGGCTCGAGGTCGGACAGTTTGCTCCGTCCACCGCAACAAACAGGGGATCGAGGCCATGCGTGCGTTCATACACCTCGCGCACGCCCTTCGCGCTTAGGCTGAAAGCCTGGTCCGGCTGATGGCATGTGGCGCAGGTACGCCCGTTGGTCCCCAGAGGTTGAAAAAATGCGTTGCTTTCGTCGATGTTCCCGGCCCTGTTGTAGGTCGCCACTGCCCCAGCTGAGTTCTTGAACTGTTTGAGATTCGGAATGACAATGCCCGCTGCAATGGCCCCCACAGAAGCAAATGCCAGGGCAGGATAAAGAACGCGATACTTCGCCGAGTGCCCCAAAGGAGACCTCTTTCCTATGCCTCATCCCCACCGGGGGAGAGAAGAATGTTTACCGGGACCCGTCAAGCAAAAGGATAGTGGCTGCATTGCGAAGAACGTTACAACGAAAAGAAATGGCCTGCCGTCCGGGCCCACTGCGCGTGGGGCGCCCACTTCGTGGGGGGGATACCCCTTCGGATGGCGCTCCCGTTGGTCGCGAAGAAATTTTGCTGCCGACCAACGGGAGGCCCAAGGCGAAGCCCGTATACAAGTCACGAAGTGACCGCTCCACGCGTAGTGGGCCCGCGCGGCAGCGCATACTCCTTTCAGCGTCCTGTCAGCCGCCCACAAACCTCTTCCACCTCGGCCATCTGCGCCAGCACACTCTCCAGCCTTGCCGCCCCGATCTTCTCTTCAATCTGCCGCTGCATCCTGTCCAGAATCCCCACCACTCGCACCGCTCGCCGCCTGCCCTGCGGACGCAGCACAAGCTGTACCGCACGCGCATCGTCCGGGTCGATCCGACGCTGCACCAGGCCCTTCGCCTCAAGCGACGAAAGGCAATGGCTCACATTGCTTCGCGTCGTTTCAAACGCCTCGGCCAGCGCAGAAGGCTTGATCTCCCCACGCTTCTCAAAAAAAATCGCCGCCAGCACCAGCGCCTCGAATGCAGTCACCCCCGCGTCTTTGAGAGCAGCATTCAGCGAAGCATCCATCCTCCGGGCCATCCGGCTGGTCTGCACGATCGGGCTCTGCCGCAGAAAGGTCTCGATCCGCATGACACCTCACAGATAAGTTTATGGACTCAACTATTTATAACAGCCCTAAACTAGCTTCCATTCCACGCGCCTGAAGTGGAAGATGAAAACAGCGGACAAACGCGCAAACGAATTTATGAAAATCCAGCTCCACCATCTCGCCCTCGCTTTGCTCTGCGGCAGCCAAGCCCCCGCCCAGCAAGCCCCCACACCGCAAGCCTCCACCCCGAAGATCAGCGACGCCCAAAGCATCTCCGTCACCACCACCCTCGAGCCCCTGCCGCTCGCCGAAAGCAACCGCGCTGTCAACGTACTCTCCCCGCGCGATCATCCGCTGGAGACCAACTCCGTCGTCGACCTCCTTCGCCTCGACCCCTCGCTCAATTTGCAGGCCCGCGCAGGCAACGGCGTTCAGGCCGACCTCTCCATCCGCGGCACCACCTTCGAGCAGTCCCTTATTCTGCTCAATGGCCTCCGCATCAACGATCCCGAAACAGCCCACCTTAACCTCGACATCCCCGTCCCACTCGACGCCGTCACCCGGATCGACATCCTGCACGGTTCAGGCAGCACCTTCTACGGCTCCGACGCCATCGGAGGCGCCGTCAACCTCCTCACAGAAACCCCGGCACCCGGTCTCACCCTCGTCGCCAGCGCAGGCGGAGGCAGCTACGGAACGATCGAGCAGCATCTTCGCGCCTCTTACACCCGCGGCCTCCTCGCACAGCAACTCACCGGCAGCCGCGACACTTCCGTCGGCTTTATCGCAGACCGCAACTACTCCTCCAATGCGCTTGCCTCCGAGACCTGGCTCACCTTCAAGCCCGGCACCACCGACATTCTCCTCGCCGCAAGCGACCGGCCCTACGGCGCGAACCTCTTTTACGGTCCATACAATTCCCGGGAGCGCACCAAGGGCTGGTTCGGGAGCATCCAGCAGCAGCTCGGACCACAGACGGCGGCCAGCTTCGGATACCGCCGCCACTCCGACCTCTTCGTCCTCTTTGCCGACCGGCCCCAGATCTACGAAAACAATCACGTCACCTCCAGCTACGAGGCTGCTCTCCGCCGGGCCGACACCTTCGGCCCCAACACCACACTTTCCTACGGGCTGGAAGCAGACGGCGACGCCATCCACTCGAACTCGCTCGGCCACCACAGCCGCAACCAGGGTGCAGGCTACGCCAACCTCAGCCTCCGCGCCCTCCGCCGCTTCTCCCTCTCAGTCGGTGCGCGTGACGAGGTCCTTGCGGGCTCGGTCGATGGCAACCGAAACGTCTTCTCTCCAAACGTCGCCGCCGCCTACACCCTCAGTCACACCACTCGTCTGCGAGCCTCCGCCGGACACGGCTTTCGCCTGCCCACTTACCTCGATCTCTACTACGCCGACCCCACCACCATCGGCAACGCAAATCTCAAGCCCGAGTCTTCCTGGAGCTACGAAGCCGGCTTCGACTGGACCCCCGCCGGCGGACGCTTTACTCTCACCGCAACCGGCTTTCGCCTCCAGCAACGCGACACCATCGACTACTCCAAGCTCGCCCTCGCCACCCCGGCGCTCACCTCCCACGAACCCTACCAGGCCGTCAACATCCAGAACCTCAACATCACCGGAGCCGAAACCACGCTGCGCCTCCGCCTCTCCGACACCCAGCAGCTTCAGTTCAGCTACACCGCCGCGCAGTCGGCCACGCCTCCACCCAACCTCATCTCCAAATACGCCTACAACTACGCCGCGCAAAACGCCATTTTCGCCTGGACTGGAGTATTGCCTGGAGCATTGCCTGGAGTATTGCCTGGCAGACTCTTCGGCAAAGCCGGCCGCCAGATCACGGTGCACACGCAGGTGAACGTCGTCCAGCGCACCCAGCAGACCGCCTACCCACTCTGGGACGTCTCGGTCGCCCGCAACACCGGTCATCTGCGCCCCTACCTGCGCCTGCTCAACCTCAGCAACACCGGCTACCAGGAGATCCCGCAGGTACCCATGCAGGGCCGCACCTTTCTCGCCGGAGCGCAGTTCATGTGGTCGCGCCGCTGAAACGCATCATTTGCCGGACATAGGTTTGCCGCACATACGCGTGTCCGCGCCACCTCTACTCTGAGAGGGAACAAGTCCACCCCGCACCGCTCACGCCGCCTCCCCGCCAGCGCTGCCTCAAGCCGATTACTTCGCCAGCTCCGCCTTTACCGCCTCACTGACCAGCTTCCCATCCGCCCTTAGCCCGTCAGCCAGGATCCTCTGCTGCACCACCCGCATCAGCGGCCCCATATCCTTCGGCCCCGGCCGCTTCCCGTCCACCGTCATCGAGTCGATCGCGCCCTGCACCACCCCGCGAATCACATCCTCTCCCACAGCCTGCGGCAGATATGCTTCGATGATCCCGATCTCCACGCCTTCTTTTTCCGCCAGCTCCGGCCGTCCCCCCTTGGTAAACGACTCCACCGACTCCCGCCGCTGCTTGATCAAGGTCGTCAGAATCTGCTGCTCCTCAGCGTCCGACAGCTTCTCGCGCTTGTCGATCTCCTTGCTCCTGAGCGCCGACTTCACCATCCGCAGCGTCGTCAGCCTGTGTTCGTCCTTGGCCTTCATCGCCACCACAATATCGGTCTGTATCTTTTCGCTAATCGCCATCGTTTGAACCCTCGCCCACAAGTCTAGCGGAATCCGGGCGGCAACGAAGAAGCGCACACGCCCCTAATCCACCGCGATCGGCGGACCTACCTGTGTCACCCCATGAGACTCCATAATTCCCGTCCCGCCGGTGCCCGCACGCGCGTACGTTCCCGGCTTGATACCGGCATGCTCCCATTCATTGAAGAACGCTTCCATCTGGCCCGCGGGCGAATACGACAGCAGCATCCGCCCGGTCGACTCGCCCACAAATGCCCACGCATGCGGAATCATTCGCGGCCCCAGCACGCAATCGCCCGCCTTCAGGTGAAAACGGTCCGGGCCTATCTCCACGATGTACTCACCCTCCAGCACAAAGAAAAGTTCGTCTTGTTCGTGATGGAAATGCCGTGGTGGTCCGCCCTTCTTACTGTTGGATTGTTCCATGGCAAACATAGCCCCGTTCGTCTCCCGTGTCAGCACCTTGTACGTCGTCGAACTGACACCGATCGTGCGCTTCTTTTGTTCGCGGTCCATCCCCGCCGGAACCATCGCGACCTTTCCCTCGATCAGAGGGCCCGGCGCGCCAGAAACTGTTGTCTGTCCAAACAAAGCTGACGGCATCGCTGCAAGCACCAGCTGAAGAAAAGAACGGCGTTGCACCTTCTCCATGGAAATCCTCCGGTTGCACGGGAATGTGTAAACCAACGACTGCAGGGCCTGGGGGTGTTTGCGGAAATTGTATCCCACCCCGGCGCACCGGCACGTCTCTCTTTCGCGGATAGCTCTCGCGGCACCACGATTCCTCCCGCGCCCGCCCCGTTACAATATCAACATGATCCGCAAAACCCGCCTCTTCACGCCTGGTCCGACCCCGCTCCTGCCCGCCGCCCAATTTGCCATGGCCGCAGCCGATATCCACCACCGCACTCCCGAGTTCCGCGCCATGTACACCCGCGTCCTCGCCCAGCTCAAGGACTTCGTCGGCACCACCAGCGACGTCATCATCCTTTCGAGCAGCGGCTCCGGCGCCATGGAGGCCTCCGTCTCCAACCTCACCTCGCCCGGTGACCGTGTGCTTGTGCTGACAGCCGGAAAGTTTGGCGAACGCTGGACCGGCATCACGAAAGCTTTCGGCTGCCACGTCGACGTCGTCAGCGCCCCATACGGCAGCACCTTCTCGATCGACGAAGTCAAAGCTGCGCTCAAGCTCGAAACCCGCGCCGTCTTCGTCCAGGCCACCGAGTCCTCCACCGGCGTTCGCCACGACATCGAAGCCATCGCCAACCTCCTCAAATCCGAAAAATCCGAGGCCCTGCTCATCGTCGACGGCATCACCGGCCTCGGCACCTCGCACCTCGACATGGATGGCTGGGGCATCGATGTCCTGATCGGCGGCTCGCAAAAAGCCGTCATGATTCCCCCCGGCCTCTCCTACCTCGCCGTCAGCCCCCGCGCCTGGGACCGCATGGAGGCCACCTACAACCCGCGCTACTACTTCGATCTCCGCAAGGAGCGCAAAAACGCCGCCAAGGGCGAGTCCGCCTACACCCCCTCGGTCGCGCTTATCGCCGCACTCGGCGCAGCCCTGAACTACATCGCCGCACAGGCCGGGACACCAGACAAGCCCGAAGGCGACCTCGTCGAAGGCCGCAGGAAGCTCGTCGATAACGCGATCACCTGCGCAGGAATGACCCGCGCCGCCGCCACCGCGCTCGGCCTCAAGCTGTTCGCCCCCGAAGGCAACGAAGCCGCCGCCGCCACCGCCATCGTAGCCCCCGAAGGCAGCGACTCCGGCACCCTCGTCAAAGGCCTGAAATCGCAGTTCGGCGCTATCGTCACCGACGGCCAGGGCGAGATGAAGGGCCAGCTCTTCCGCATCGCCCACATCGGCTTCTTCGACTACATGGACACCATCGCCATCATCGGCGCACTCGAACAGGTGATCCACAAAACCAAATTCCCCGCCCCCAGCTTCGAGTTCGGCAAAGGCCTCATCGCCGCCCAGAAGTTCTTCGCCGAACACGCCAAATAGCTCCCGCAACAAACGCCACAGCCCCACCTCCGTACTCCGAAGAGGTGGGGCTGCGGCGCTTACTCGATCCATCTTCAGCTGTTGCCTTCTGCTTCAGCTGTTGCCTTTTGGCTTGTCATCCCCGCAGGCGATCTGCTGTCAATCTCCCCACCAGAATCGAAGTCATGACGGAAACCCGGCAGTGGTTTGCCCAAAGAAAAGAGGCAGCCACAAAGGCCGCCTCTCTCATTTGCAACCGTCACCGTTACTAAGCGCCGACAGGCTCCGCAGCCCTTACCTTCACCGGGGTAAGCCAGTTATGCCGGTCCGGTTTGGTCCCGTTCACGATAGCGAAGAAATCGTCATGCAACGCCTTAGTCACAGGACCCATCGTGCCGTCGCCGATCAGGATGCGGTCGACCGAGCGGAGATGCGTGACCTCAACCGCCGTGCCGGTGAAGAACGCCTCATCGCAAATGTAAAGCATCTCCCGCGGAAGCGCCTGTTCGACCACCTCGATGCCAAGCTGTCTCGCCAGCGTCAGCACCGAGCTGCGCGTAATCCCATTCAGCACCGAGTTCGCCAGAGGCGTCGTATACAGCACACCTCCGCGCACCAGAAATAGATTTTCCCCCGAGCCTTCCGACAGATACCCGTTCACATCGAGCGCGATGCCTTCCGAGTAGCCGTTGACCTCGGCCTCCATGCGGATCAGCTGCGAGTTCATATAATTCGCGCCCGCCTTGGCAAGCGAAGGCATCGTATTCGGCGCCAGACGCGACCAGCTCGACACGCACACGTCAGCGCCCGCATTTCCCGGAACATATTTTCCCCAGGGAAAATTCGCGATGTACACCTCAACCGGAGCCTTCAGCGGATTGACGCCCATCTCACCATAACCCCGAAAGGCCACGGGACGAATGTAGCAGGGAGCCACGCCGTTCGCCTCGACCACATCGATCACGGCCGAAGTAAGCTGAGCGACCGTGTAGGGAATCGGCATCCGGTAGATCTTCGCCGAGTCCAGCAGACGCGCCATGTGCTCGGGCAGACGAAACACGCCGGCGGTCGCGTTCGCCGAGCCATTGGTTCCGGCCTGCGAATAACAGCGGATACCTTCAAACACGGAAGAGCCGTAGTGGACGACGTGAGACATCACATGGATCTGCGCTTTATCCCAGGGGATCAGTTTTCCGTTGTGCCAGATATTGTTGGTTGTCTGCAAGGTCATCGGGTGCGCTCCTGGTAGTGAATAACCATTATATCCAGTGTCCTGCCGGACGGGCCCACTGCGCGTGGGCGGTCACTTCGTGACGTGTATACCGGCTTCGCCCGCGCCTCCCGATGGTCGGCTTGAAGATCTCGGCTCGCGACCAACGGGAGCGCCAACCGGAGGGGTATACCCGTCACGAAGTGACCGCGGCCCGCGCAGGGCGCCCGCGCGGCAGCGCAACGTCTTTTCCGGGAAAAAAATCCATCCCTCCTCCCCAAACCGAGGAGCATTCCGCCCCCGCCTAACCCTTTTGTTACGTGCCATTCACAAGCCGAACCCACTCTTGGGACCCCTTCCGCCGCCCATTCGACCCACGTCAAGGGGGTTGACAACCCGCTTGCGCTGTGGTGGACAAAGACCTCTCCTAAAGCAGAAAAATCCCTCTTTAGTGGTGCTTTTTCATATACTTAAGCTCATGGATACTGCCACCGGAAACGAACGTACGGCAACCCTGACAGGACGAGCCCGAACCGCCTTCACTCTGGCGGCGGTCGTTGCCCTGTCGGTATTCGCGTCGGATAACGCCAGTCCGGCATCCGCACGCGCGACGGAATCGACGGCACTGGTCGGAAGTGTCACGTCCTCCGAAATCGTCACCACCGTGCCCGCCCCCAAAAACACGGTCCTCACCCGCCTCACCCGCATCAAGAGCGGTCTGGCCAGCTGGTACGGCGACATGTTCGACGGGCAGCAGACCGCCAGCGGCCGCATGTACCACCAGAACGAGCTGACCGCCGCCCACAAAACCCTTCCCTTTGGCTCAAAGGTCAAGGTCACCGATCTGCGCAACCGGCGGTCCGTCCTGGTCACGATCACCGACCGCGGCGTCCTGCGCCCTGGCAGGGTGATCGACCTGTCGACGGCGGCGGCGCGTCAGCTGCGCATGGTGGGCCGCGGAGTCGACCCTGTCCAGCTCGAGCTTGTCACCTACCCCCGCTTCGTTCTGCACAACTAGCTGAACTCGCGCACAGCGGGGTTGGGTGCCCCATATCTCGATTTTGAGATGTGGGTATCGAGCGGTAGCGAGACCGCTTCGGCCGCCAAGACAATCCTGCCGCCGACCATCGGAAGGCCCAGGCGAAGCGGTATACCCCCCACGAAGTGGGCGTGGCCCGCGCAGGGCGCCCGCGCGGCAGCGCACCATCCCTTAGCCTCACTCCGGCTTCTTGGGCGTCCACTTCTTCCGCGCCGGAGCAGGCGGAGCTTCGTCGGGTTCCCCGGCGACAGCGCCCTGCAAACCCGCCGCATCCCCTTGGTGAGCCTCCGGAGCCGAACCAGCTGCGGATGCCGTACCTGAACCAACCGCCGCTTTCGGCTTCCATTTCTTGCGTTCTTGAGAAGGAACCGGCACGGCGGCAGACTCCGGCACACCAGGTTCCGTGCCTACAGACTCCGGAACCTCACTCGCAGCAACCGGCACCTGCCCAGCGGCAGACTGCACCACACCTGCCGAAGCCACCCCTTTCGGCTTCCACTTCTTTCTCTCCGGGGTGCCGCTGGGGAGCGCAGGCGCATCCACGGCCGAGCTCGCGTCCGCACCTGCCACAGCAGAAGTTGGAGGCTGCACCGTTTCGGCAGGCCCGTCCAGAATTGCGACCGCGGGAGAAATTGCAGGCTGCACCGGTTCGCCAGGTCCCTCCAGAATGGCGACAGCAGCAGACGCGGCCCCAGCCTGAGAACCCACCTGCGGGCGAAGCACAGCGTGCGAATCCGCCCCCACCCCCGCCCCCAGCCCCTTGCTGCGCCTCACCCCTTCCAGCAGCAGTTCGGCCACATCCTTAATCGCAATCTCTTCCGCATCAGCCTTCCCCGGCGTGCTCCCCAGCATGCTCTTGCAGAATGGGCACCCAACCGCCAGCACCTTTTCTCCCGCCGCTCCGGCAAGCGTCCCCTGAGCCTCCCGGAAGCGATTGTCCGAAATGCGCTGCTCGCCCGGCTCCTCTTCCTTCCAGAACTGCGCCCCCCCGGCCCCGCAGCAGAACGCATTCTCGCGATTTCGCGGAAGCTCCGGCGTAGCGTTCGACAGCACATGCAGCAGATTCCGCGGAGCCTCATAAATACCGTTATGCCGCCCAAGATAGCAGGGGTCGTGATACGTCACGGTCGCCTCCCCCGGAGTGGCCGTCAGCTTCCCACTCGCAACCAGCCCCTCCAGGTATTCGGTGTGGTGCAGCACCTTGTAGTCCCCGCCGATCTGCTTGTACTCGTGCCCCACTGTGTTGAGGCAGTGCGGGCAGCTCGCCACCACAAGCTTCGGCCGAACCGTGTTCAGCGTCGCTACGTTCTTGTCCGCAAGCTGCCGGTAGAGGTACTCATTGCCCGCCCGCCGCGCCGAGTCGCCCGTACAGCATTCCTTCTTGCCCAGCACCGCGAAGTTCACCCCCGCATGCTGCAGCAGCTCAACAAAGGCCCGCGCCGTCTTCTGTGCCTGCGGATCGTAGCTGGCCGCGCACCCTACCCAATACAAAACATCCGGCTCAGGATTCTCATCGGTCGTCGGCACCTGCAAGCCATCGGCCCACGCCAGGCGCTGCTCGTGGTTAATGCCCCAAGGATTCCCATTGCGCTCCATGCCGCGGAACGCAGACTGAAGCTGGGCAGGGAACTCGCCTTCGATCATCACCTGGTGCCGGCGAATGTCGATGATGTCGAGCATCTGCTCATCCTGCGTCGGGCACACCTCGAGGCACGCCCCGCACGTCGTACAGCCCCACGCGGCCTC
>JALYVA010000007.1 GCA_030853485.1 Acidobacteriota bacterium | reverse complement strand
GCCCGAGACAGTACACTTGTCCCCAAGCCAATGAACCTCTACGCCATCGTGCTCGCCGTCATCGTCCTCACCCTGCTGATCGTCTCGCTGACTCGTCTTGGAAAGGTGAAGACGAAGGCCGATTACCTGGTGGCGGGCCGCTCTTTGCCGGCATTCGTTCTGGTGTTCACGTTGCTTTCAAGCTGGATCGGTTCGGGCTCTCTGCTGGCGGGCGCGGAGAATGCGTATCGGCACGGGTTCGCTGCGCTGTGGCAAGGGGCGGGTGGCTGGGCGGGGCTGCTGCTGATCTACTTCATCGCCCCGCGCGCACGCAAGTTTGCCCAGTACACGATTCCGGATCTGCTCGAAGCCCGCTATAACCAGGCCGCGCGCATACTGGGCGTGATCGCCGTGCTGTTTACCTACACGGCAATCACGAGCTATCAGCTGATCGGAGGAGGGGATATTCTCCACCTCATCTTCCCGAGCTACATCAGCGCAGACTTCGGAAAATATCTTCTGGCCGCCTTCGTGATCCTTTTCACCGCGATCGCCGGCATGAGCTCGGTCGCGTACATGGATGTGGCCATCGGGCTGATCGCCACCTTCGCCCTGCTGCTTGCGCTGCCTGTGCTCGCTCACCAGGCCGGCGGCTGGGCACACATCCGTGCCAGTCTTCCTTCCACCCACTTCCAGGTGCTTGGCGATTTCAGCTTCGTTCAGGCCATGGAGCTTTTTCTACCCACCTGCCTGCTTCTGCTCGGCAACCAGTCCATGTATCAGAAGTTCTTCTCCGCAAAATCCGAGAAGGCCGCCAGCCGTGCGGTCGTGGGATGGTTTTTCGGCACGATCGTGCTTGAAACTGTGATCGTCGCGCTCGCTGTCGTCGGGTCTGTGCTCTTCCCCGGGGGAGAGGTCCACGATCGGCCTCGCGAGATCCTGGCCTACACCGGCCTGCATGGGTTGACCGGAACTCCCGTGCTGGCCCTGCTGGGCGCTGTGCTGATGGGGGCGATCTTTGCGAAGGTCATCTCGACGGCGAACAACTACCTGTTCTCGCCCGCGACCAACCTGGTCAATGACGTTTTCGTGCGCTATCTGGTGCCCGATGCGAGCAACAAACGCATCCTCATCGTCAGCCGCCTGATGGTGGTGCTGCTTGGGGTGTGGGCGCTGTACCAGTCGCTGCACACGGATTCAGTGCTCAAGAAGGCGCTCTACGCCTATACGATCTACGCTGCGGCGCTTACCCCGGTGATCCTCGCGGCGTTTTTCTGGAAGCGCGCGACGGCTTCGGCTGCGGTCATCAGCATCGCGGCCGGCACCCTGATTACGATCTTCTGGGATACGCCGTTTGTCCATCACACGTTGCCCGCGGTCGTCAGGGAGCGCGACGCCATCTTCCCTGCTCTGCTGGTCTCGGTGGTGAGCCTTGTGGTGGTCAGCCTGCTCACGCCTCCTCCCTCGGCCGCGCAGCTGCGCCCTTTTGCGGAAGGCTGACCCGCTCTTTTCAGCTCCACTTCGATGGGACGAGACCCAGACGCAAAATCAGATTTTCACACTCACCTTTTCCAATCTGCTGCATCCTATCCCAGTACATAAATTCTCCAGGAGATTCAACATGGCAATCGAGACTGTAACCATCGACTTTAACCCGGCACTCCTCCCCATCGGTTCGGACTCCGTTGCCGCTTTCTGCGGCTTTGCTTCTGCCGAGAGTATCGGCGATCTGATTTACGCCGCCCCCAAGAAGCCCATTGACGACGACTCCGATGACGTGGAAGACGACGACGAGGAGGATGAGGATGAGGACGACGATCTGGAAGACGACGACGAAGAGGAAGACGAAGACGCCGATGAGGATGAGGATGAGGACGACGACGAGGAAGAGGACGACGAAGATGATGATGATGACGAAGAGGAAGAGGATGACGAAGATGAACTCAAGGTCTCCGGACCCCGGCCGTAGGTCTTTCGGCAGACTTCCCCACCTGCCGTAACCAGCCTGCCCCGCTCTGACGCCTGCTGCCCTTTCCTCCGGCAGCAGGCGTTGGTGTTTGTATGGGCTTCGAGGAACCGGCAGGTTGCGGCCCGTGTGCGAGTTGCACGGAGTCATTCTGCCGACGACACACGCTCATCAGCAGGCGGGAGTGCTGGCAGACCCGTTAGTAGCCGGCCTCGCTGACGATATTTTCGAGCTTGCCGCGGTCGACGTAGCGCTTGATCTGCTCCCTCGCGAAACGGAATCCGCGGTGGATAAACTGCGGGGTTGCGCCCGCGACATGAGGCGTAATCATGCAGCCCGGCGCAGACCAAAGCGGATGCTCCGGAGGCAGCGGCTCGGGATCGGTGACATCGAGCACAGCGCGAAACCGGCGCTGTTCCAGGCCTTGAACAAGCGCGTCGGTCACCACCACGGGCCCGCGTGCCGCGTTCACCAGAAGCGCTCCCGGCTTCAACAGGGCAAGCTCCGCCGCTCCGATCAGCGACTTCGTCCCCTCGGTCAACGGCAGGATCAGCACCACGATGTCCGCCTCTGGCAGCAGCCGGTGCAGTTCGCTGATGGCATGGACCTCGGGACCGCTTCGAGCGCTGCGTGCGATGCGGAGCACGTTGACCTCGAATGGCTGCAGACGCCTTTCGATGGCCGCGCCGATCGAGCCGTAGCCGACGATCAGGACAGTCTTTCCTTCCAGGTCTTCGCCCAGAAGCTGGTAGTGGCCGGTGTGCGGGCCCTGGAATTCCAGAAACGGATCGGCAGCGGAAAGATCGCCTCGCCACTGCGCCTGATGCTGCCTATCGCGATAGAGGGGGAAGCGTTTCATGGCGGACAGGATCGCCGCCATCACCCACTCCGAGGTTGAGATATCGTGAACGCCGCGCGCGTCGCACAGCACAATTTCTTTGGGCAGCCATGGCGTCACCCAGTCCACGCCGGCCATCATCGATTGCGCGACCTTGACGCCGCGAAGGTGGGGGAAAACGCGCTCGGCCTCGGGACGGCGGAAGGGCAGGATCCAGAAATCCACCTCGTGGATACCGGTGGGCTCCCGGGGGATGCGCACCATCTGGGCTTCGCGCGGAAGCTCGTTGAGCAACTCCTCCGCAAAATGTTCATCCACGCCGACACGAATCATCCTCTGAGTGTGCCTAATCGGGGTAAAAAAGAAAAGTCCAACGCATGGCGTAGGGTGGCAGAGGACGCTACAAAAAGCAGACCGCGCCTGGACGCTGGCGTTGTGCTCCGGAGCTTCCGGTGCATCGGGCGAGAGCGTACGATTCCCAGGTAAAAGCTTTTCTTCGAGGATATGTATGAACCTGCTTCGCCTCTTCCCCTCCGTGGGAGTTCTTCTGCTTGTGACTTTTTTGCCGCCCTCCGCCGCCATTGCCGCGCAGCCGGAGCCTGTCTCCGCTCCACCTCTTTCCCTGGGCACGGCGTGGTATCCGGAGCAGTGGCCGGAGTCTCGATGGGACGCGGACCTGCGATTGATGGAGCAGGCCCACGTGCGCTTTGTGCGTATTACGGAGTTTGCCTGGAGCGCGCTCGAGCCCTCCGAAGGACACTACGATTTCGATTGGGTGGGACGCGCTGTTCGCATGGCAGAGAAGCACCACATCGCGGTCGTGCTGGGGACTCCGAGCGCGGCACCTCCGGCATGGCTGACGTCCAAATATCCCGAGACGCTGCGCACCCTGGAAGATGGCCGCAAAGACGAGCACGGCAACCGCCAGCAGTTCGATTGGTCCAATAAGAAGTACCGCGAACTTGCAGGAGCGATGGCGGAAAAGATGGCCGTTCGCTTCGGCCATGATCCCGATGTGATCGGATGGCAGATCGACAACGAATACGCGAACGAATCGTACGGTCCGGACACGAAGCTGCAGTTCCAGCAATGGCTGAAGGCGCGCTACGGCACACTCGACAATCTGAATGCGCGCTGGACGACGAGCTACTGGAGCGAGACTTACACCGACTGGAGCCAGATTCCGATCGAGACCAGGAACGGCAACCCGGGCCTGCTGCTGAGCTGGAGAAGGTTCGTCAGCGACACGTGGCGAAGCTATCAGAAGGTGCAGCTGGATGCCATCAAAGCGCATCGCGACCCCAGGCAGTTCATCACCACCAACATGATGGGCTTTTTCGACGCCTACGATCACTACACCGTCAGCCAGGATCTCGACCTCGCGGCATGGGACGACTATGTCGGTACAGGCCAGCTCGATCCTGTTCGCAACGGAGCGACGCACGACCTGACGCGAGGCTTTCTGCGTAAGAATTTCTGGGTGATGGAGACGCAGCCCGGCTTCGTCAACTGGTCCAAAGACAACAATGCGCTCAACAAGGGCGAGGTGCGCGCGATGGCGTGGCACGATGTGGGCCATGGTGCCGACGCGGTGGCCTACTGGCAGTGGCGCAGCGCGCTGAACGGGCAGGAGGAGTACCACGGCACGCTTGTGGGTCCCGATGGCACGCCGGTTCCTCTGTACGAGGAGGTGGCGCAGCTTGGCAAGGAATTTGAGAAGGCCGGTTCCGCGCTCAGGGGGACTGAGCCGCATTCCGAGGTGGCGCTGCTCCATTCCTATGAGAGCCGCTGGGCGATCAACTGGCAGCGGCACAATCAGCAGTTCGATCCGGTGGAAGCGCTCGTCAGCTATTACGGCCCGTTGCGCGCGCTGGTCCACAGCGTCGATATTGTCTCGCCTTCGGTGTCGCTCAGCCAGTACAAACTGGTGGTCGCGCCGGCGTTGAACCTGTTGAGTGACGAGCAGGCGAACAACCTGATGGACTACGTGCGCGGCGGAGGCCACCTGGTGCTGGGCCAGCGCAGCGGCATGAAGAATGTCGACAACGGACTGGAGACGGAACGCCAGCCGGGCCAGCTCGCCGCGATGCTTGGAGGACGCGTGGAGCAGTACTACGCGCTTACCGGCAACGTGCCGCTCTCTGGCGTCTGGGGTGCGGGAAGCGGCACGATCTGGGCGGAGCAGATGAGCGTTGCATCGCAAAAGAACGCCGCAGATCCGCAGGCAGAGGTGCTGATGCGCTATGGCAAAAGCAACGGATGGCTCGACGGACAGCCTGCCGCAATTACACGCAAGGTTGGCAGCGGCCGCATCACGTACATCGGCGCGTGGATGGACGATACGACCATGTATTCCGCTGCGAGGTGGATGGTCGAGAGCAGTGGAATCCACCGGCTGCCAGTCGAGCTGCCCAAAGGCGTGGATCTTTCGATTCGCTCGAATGGACAGAAGACCGTCTGGATTCTCATCAACTTTGCCGCGGCCCCTGCCACCGTCGTTTTGCCCGAGCCCATGTCGGACGTTCTCAACGGCGGCAGCGTTCACACGGTCAAGCTGGGCGAATATGGTGTGGCCGTTCTTGGGAAACAGTAGAGCGCAGCCCCTCCCAAAGATGCCCGTCCGGTGTCTAATACAGTTGGTAGGACGTGAGCCCGGCAAGACCCAGGAACTTCGCAAGATCGAGGATAGACAGACGATGACGCTGCTGAATGCACCGGAGTACGACAATCGACGCGAAACCCGCAATCGCAATCTGCTCGTCGCGGCCGGAGTGCTTGTGGCCCTGGTTGCCGTGATCGCCGTCGGAGGACTTCTGAGCGGACATGGCTGGTTCTTTTCAAACCTGCCGATGGAGCATAAGGTCGACCAGTTCTTCAGCGCGCTCGAAGCGAAAGACTACGGCAAGGCCTTCGCCCTCTACACCAACGATCCTGAATGGCAGCAGCATCCGGAGAAGCATGCCGACTATCCGCTCAAACGCTTCACCGAAGACTGGACCACGGCAAGCCCGGTTGGCGGCCCGATCACGTCGCATCACGTGGACATCTCGAAGACAGACGGCACCGGAGCTTTTGGCAGCGGCGTCATCGTCGCCGTACGCGTAAACGGCGACCACAAACTGTTCATGTGGTACGAGCGCAAGGACGGCACCCTTACCGAACCCGCCCCGCACGTGCTCGAATACTAGGAAACGCGTAGCTCCCCGAAGGCACAACAATCGATCCACTTCATAGCACGTCAGGATAAGAGTTGGTGGGCCCGGAGGGATTTGAACCCCCAACCAAGGGATTATGAGTCCCCTGCTCTAACCGTTGAGCTACAGGCCCAGGCGGAAAACCGCGCCATCCGCTGCAAACGATCTCGTTGAACATTCGTCAACCGATGTCATTGGCCGGTGTTGAAAGTGTATCGCACGCGCGGAGCAAGGATGGAGCACGCACCGAACGGCTCCGCTTACGCCTTCACCGGCCACGTTACCTGGCCGCCCTTGTGGTAGGCCAGATTGCCGATGTGTCCCGCACGCGCAGCCGAGACGCCCGTTTCTACCGGCGCATTCGGCTCTTTCCGGCTCTTCACGCATTCGAAAAAGTTCTCCATATGCGAGATGGTTCCATCGCGGAAACTGTGTTCGGCCAGAATCGGATTCTGGTCGCTCTTTACCCCTTCGCGATACACGCTGAACCCGCTGCGTGTGAGCTTCAAGGTGCCGTCGGTGCCGCGAAACTCCAAGCCGCCGTCGTCGATCGAAGACGCCATCATGCCCTCGTACACCACATCGAAGCCCGGGTACCGGAATGCCGCCTGCACCGTGTCCGGACACTCCCACTGCTCGAAGATGTACTTGTCGCCTAGCATCTGCGCCTTCACCGGCTGATCGGACTTCAACGCCCACTGCACCACGTCGATCCAATGTGTAAACAGGTCCGTCATGGCGCCTCCGCCGAAGCTCCAGAACCAGCGCCAGCGATAGTACTTCTCGAGCGTAAACGGCTGCTCCGGCGAACCTCCCAGCCACCGCGTCCAGTCCAACTGCGATACGTCCATCGGCTTCGGCACCCAGCTCACGTTGTAGTTCTGCCACCAGTACGTCCTCACCTGCACCACGCGGCCCAGGCTTCCACCTTGAATCAGATCCACGGCATTGCGAAAGTGGCTCCAGCTCCGTTGCTGCATCCCGCACTGCAGCACCTGTTTGCTCGAACGCACGGCGTGGATCAGCGGAGCGCCTTCTTCGATCGTATGCGTCACCGGCTTCTCGAGATACACATCCTTGCCCGCCGCAATGGCAGCGCTCGCCATTCGCAAATGCCAGTGGTCCGGCGCGGCAATCATCACCACGTCGATGTCTCTCTTCTCCAGCACCTCGCGAAAGTCCACATGCGAGGTCGCCCCCAGTCCACTTGTCCGCGCCTTTACCTTGTCGCAGTGCGGCGCATACACGTCGCTTACGGCAACAATCTCGTAGCCGCCCAAGGCATCCGCCGCGTCCAGCAGGTTCCCCATCCGCCCTCCCGCCCCGATTACGCCCACGCGCAAGGTATCGTTCGCGGCAAAGGCCCTGGACGAGGCGAGCGCGGTCAATCCGCTCCCAATGAGAAAACTCCGGCGATTCGGCTTCAAAGACATAGCACTCCTAATTTGGCAATTCGAAATAACGCAGCAGCGCACCGCAAAGGACCCGACTTATTGCTTGATCACCGTACCATCGCGCAGCCGAATCTCTCCCCACCCGCCGTTCAGATTATTTCTTCCCGGAGTAAACGGCGCCCGCGCGGCTTCCTTCTCATCGATCTCAATGCCCCAGCCGGGATTCTCATTCACCCACAGATATCCATCCTTCATCTCCGGACACCCATGGAAGATCGCCCGCGTCCGCTCGTCAAACGGCGTGTACTCCTGAATGCCGAAGTTGTAGCACACCAGGTCCAGCGTTACCTGCGCCATATGCCCCACCGGCGAGACGTCCCCTGGCCCATGCCACGCCGTCTTCACGCCATACTGTTCGGCGAGCATCGCAATCTTGCGCGCCGGGCTGAAGCCTCCCGCCTGCGACACATGGACGCGGATGTAGTCGATCAGCCGCCCTTCGATCAGCGGCTGCCACTCATGCGGATTGTTGAACAGCTCGCCCATCGCAATCGGCGTCGCGCAGTTCTGCCGTATCTGCTGGAAGTAGCCAAGGTCCTCCGGCGAAAGCGGGTCCTCGAGAAAAAACATCCGATACTGCTCCGCCTCCTTGCAGAACTGCACCGCCTCATTGGGCGTCAGCCGCTCATGCATATCGTGCAGCAGCCCGACCTCTTCGCCCAGCTCCTGCCGGCAGGTTTCCAGCAGTTTCAGCGAGCGGCGCATATCGTACAACGGCTCAAACATAGGCTTGTCGTGCAGCGCCTTCACGGCCGTCGATCCACTATGCGACGACCCATACCCCGCCATCCCAGGCAGCCCAACCTGCACGCGCACGTTGCGAAATCCCTGCGCCAGATACTGTTTCGCACTCGCAACGACGTCCTTGTAATCCGGCCCATCGGCGTGCGCGTACGTGTCCACTGCGTCGCGGCACTTGCCTCCCGCAAGCTGGTAGACCGGCATGCCCGCCTGGCGTCCCTTAATGTCCCACAGCGCCTGGTCCACGCCGCTCAACGCATTGTTCAGCACCGGGCCGTTCTTCCAGTACGAGCTGTCATAGCAGGACTGCCAGATGTCCTCAATGCGATCGGTCGTCTTGCCCAGCAGAAAAGGCTTCAGATACAGCTCTACCGCGGGCTTCACCAGGTCGGCGCGTTGCGTGAACGTGGCGCACCCATAGCCATACAGCCCATCCTGATCGGTCGTGATCTTTACCACCGTCAGCCGCGTGCCTGCGGGTTCGCATTCAATGACGCTGATGTCTTTGATCCGCGGCGAAGCCATTCCCCGCGTGGCCCGCGCCACCTTCTCGTCGGTCCGCGCTTTTGCTGCCTGTTGTGCCATACCAAGCGGTCCGGCAAGACCGAACGCAGTTGCGCCCGCAAGTGACTTCAACATCTGACGACGTTCCATCGGCATCCACATACTCCTGTGCTACGCGGCCGACACGAGCGCATCACCGCGCCCACGTTCCACGTGCGCCATCCAGAGTAAGCCATCGCAGCTGCAATGGTGAAATCGCCGACGCGAAACAGCTAGCTTTCGTCGCGAGCTACTTTTCGTTCATCGATCCCGGCGTCACATTCGCGTCCTCAGGAGCCGACGGATTGATGTGGCCCGTACGATTCTCCGGCGTCTTCGACTTCACCTCCGTCGGCCCCGGCCCCGCCGTCCCGGGATTGTCTCCCTTTGGCCCGGAAGGTGTCGCCCCCTGCGCACCCCCTGCCGCGGGTTGTTGCTGATACGAGGTCTTATCGGCCTCAGGGTTATGCGCGCTTTCCGATAATGGCGATGACATAAAACAGCCTTTCCCTAACCCTCAGTAGGAGCCGCAGAACCAGCCTCCAGTTGCCTGCACCTTTAAGGTACGGGTGCAACGTTTCTTCGAGAGCCAGATCGTTACCTACGCCCGAAACCCGGGTGTCCCATATCTCGATTCTGAGATGTGGGCCTCGAGCGAAAGCGAGACCGTTTCCCTATCGTCTGCCGTCCGCACAAAGCGCGCATCCCGCCCTCCGTTGCCTTCATCCCGCACGCTCTATACCCTAAGAGCACACACACGGAGCCGTACGCAAAATGAACGTCGAGCAGAAGGCACTCCCCGGCAACGCCCCCATCCTGATCACAGGAGGCTGCGGATTTATCGGAAGCAACTTCATCCTGCAATGGTTCGCAGGCGGGTTCCCAGACAAGTTCCCAGACAAGTTCCCAGACGGGTTCGCACACGGGCTCACCGCCGGCAACACACCCATCCTCAACCTCGACAAACTCACCTACGCCGGAAATCCCGCAAACCTCGCCGCCCTCGCCGGCAACCCCGCCTACACCTTCGTCCACGGCGACATCTGCGACGCCCAACTGCTAGCCAAACTCTTCCGCGAACACCGCCCCCGCGCCGTGCTCCACTTCGCCGCCGAAAGCCACGTCGACCGCTCCATCACCGGTCCCGAAGCCTTCCTCCGCACCAACATCGACGGCACCTTCACGCTCCTGCAGGCCGCGCGCGCCTTCCACGACTCGCTCGATGCCCCCAGCAGAAATAATTTCCGCTTCCTCCACGTCTCCACCGACGAGGTCTACGGCACTCTCGCCCCCCACAACCCGGCTTTCCACGAAGGGACACCCTACGCGCCCAACAGCCCCTACGCCGCCTCCAAGGCATCGTCCGACCACCTGGTCCGCGCCTGGGTCCACACCTACGGCTTGCCCGCCATCATCACCAACTGCTCCAACAACTACGGCCCGTATCAGTTCCCGGAGAAACTCATCCCGTTGATGATCGCCAACGCGCTCGCGGGCAAAGCCCTCCCGGTCTACGGAGACGGCCAGCAGGTTCGCGACTGGCTCTACGTGGGCGACCATGCCTCCGCACTGCGCACCGTGCTTGCCCGCGGACGTACCGGCGAAACCTACAACATCGGAGGCGGCAACCAGCGCACCAATCTCGAAGTCGTTACGACCTTGTGCGCGCTGCTCGACGAGCTCGTGCCCACGTCAACATTCAAGCCCCACGCGCAGCTCATCCGGTACGTCACCGACCGCCCCGGCCACGACCGCCGCTATGCCATCGACGCGCGCAAGCTCGAGTCCGAACTCGGCTGGAAGGCGCAGGAGAGCTTCGAGACCGGCCTGCGCAAAACCGTCGAGTGGTACCTCAGCAACTCCACGTGGGTCGAAGGCGTCACCAGCGGCGCGTACCAGCAGTGGATCGCACAGAACTACACAGCACGCGAAGCTGCCGAGACAACGCCTGAACAAGACCGCACCACCGTCGCCGCCGGGGAGGGATCGCGTTGAAAGGCATCATCCTTGCCGGAGGCTCCGGAACCCGCCTCCACCCCGTCACGCAGTCGGTCTCGAAACAGCTTCTGCCTGTCTACGACAAACCGATGATCTACTACCCGCTCTCCGCGCTCCTGCTGGCCGGCGTGCGCGAGATCCTCATCATATCCACCCCCGAAGACACGCCGCGTTTTCAGCAGCTTCTCGGTACGGGCCAGCAGTGGGGTATCGATCTGCAATACGCCGTGCAGCCGTCGCCCGATGGCCTCGCCCAGGCATTCCTCATCGGCAAGCAATTCCTCGCCGGGCAGGGCTGCTGTCTTGTGCTTGGCGACAATATTTTCTACGGACACGACTTCGCAAAGATACTGCGCGAGGCCGCTGTCGAAACCGCTGGAGCCACTGTCTTCGCCTACCCTGTTCTTGACCCCGAACGCTACGGCGTCGTCGAGTTCGACTCGGAACGCCGCGCCATCTCCATTGAAGAAAAGCCCGCCAAGCCCAAGTCCCGCTATGCCGTCACGGGCATTTATTTCTACGACGCGCAGGTGGTCGGCATTGCGGAAGCGCTCAAGCCCTCACCGCGCGGCGAGCTCGAGATTACAGACGTCAACCGCTGGTATCTCGAACGCGGACAACTGCGCACGCAGCTCCTGGGCCGCGGCATGGCGTGGCTCGACACCGGCACCCACGAGTCACTGCTTGAAGCCGCAACGTTTATCCAGACCATCGAAAAGCGACAAGGCCTTAAGGTTGCCTGCCCGGAAGAGATCGCCTACCGGCTCGGCTACATCGATAGCAACCAGCTGCGCGCGCTGGCCGCAAAGATCGCAAAGAGCACCTACGGCCAATACCTTCTGCGTCTGCTGGAAGAGACGGTTTATTAATGCCTCAAGTGCGCCCTACGCGGGCGGCGCCCACTTCGTGGGGTGTATACCGCTTCGCCTGGGCCTCCCGATGGTCGGCAACAAAGATCCTCGTTCGCGACCAACGGGAGCGCCCACCGAAGGGGTATATAAGTCACGAAGTGACCGCCCCGCGCGCAGCGGGCCCGGCCGGCAGGCCAGCAAGATAACAACCGCAACCATGCCCACACCACCAAGCGAAATCCCGGACAATCAAACAGTGGCGAAGCCCTCGCGGCGAAACCGCATCCTCCTCACCGGCGCCACCGGTCAGGTAGGCCGCGAGCTAAAGACCTCGCTCCAGCATCTAGGCGAAATCTTCGCCCCCACCCGCGAACATCTCGACCTCACCAATCCCGCCTCCATCCGCGAAACCATCCGCGCCTTCCAGCCGCGCTGGATCGTCAACCCCGCCGCGTACACTGCCGTCGACAAAGCCGAAAGCGAACCCGAGCTCGCCTACGCCATCAACGCCGAAGCGGTGAAAATCATCGGCGAAGAGGCACGCACCCTCGGAGCAGCCGTCATCCACTTCTCCACCGACTACGTCTTCGACGGACGCTCCCCCCTGCCCTACAGCGAAACCGACCCCACCAACCCGATGAGCGTCTACGGAGGGAGCAAGCTCGCCGGCGAACAGGCCCTCGCCCAAAGCGGAGCCGCGCACCTCATCTTCCGCACCAGCTGGGTCTACGGGGCCACAGGAAAAAACTTCCTCCTCACCATCCTCAAGCTCGCCCGCGAACGCGAGACCCTGAAGATTGTCGCCGACCAGCACGGCGCACCTACGTGGAGCCGCGATCTCGCCCGCATGACCGCGCACATTCTTGAACAGTGCGAATCAGAAGCAGCGGACGGGGACCTCACCCAAGCTCTCGCCGTCCGCAGCGGCGTCTATCACGCATCCGGCGCAGGCCAGACCACCTGGCACGGATTCGCCGCCGAGGCCATCCGCCTGGAGGCCCAACAAGAACCCGCAACGCGTTTCGCCGTCATCGAACCCATTCCCACGGCCAGCTATCCCACGCCCGCCACCCGCCCCGCCAACTCGCGCCTCCACTGCAACAAGCTCAGCCAGACTTTCAGCTGGACCATGTTGGACTGGCAGGCATCTCTCCGGGAAGTGATGGGGGAAATCGATTCCGCTCGAGCCGCCGAAATCCATTCGGCTCGGACCTCCCAAATTCATTCCACTCCGGCCGCCAAAACTGATCCCGATCCAGCCGCCGAAATCCATCTCGATCCGGCCGCCAGAGTCCGTCGCAACCTGCCCTCGCCCAGCTAAGTCGCCAAACCAGAGGGTGTGTCATCCTGAGCGAAGCCTCTCGCAGTCTCATCGCGAGAGGCGCAGTCGAAGGACCTGCATTTCGTCGTTGCTTTGTTCTTGCTTTTGGTTTTCTGTTGTCACCCCCGAAGGGGATCTGCTGTTGCCTTTAGCCCGCCGTCTTTGACAAGGTCGCGCAAATACACGGACGACGTACCCGGTCCAAAGCCGTATTCCCGGAGACTGATTTGAGTCGCGCGAGATTCTTTGCGGCAGCAGCTGCCGTCACACTCGAAGTAGCCTTGGTCGCTGCGTATTCCTGTGCGGGCCTGCTGTCTTCGGGCACTCCGGCAAAACGCTTCGGCATCGGCTTCATCGCCGTCTGTGCCGTCATCGCGCTCTGGGCGGCGTTCGCAGCACCGGAGGCACGCCGCCGCCTCGCCATGCCTTCCCTGCTCTGGTTCAAATTTCTAATCTGTGGAGCTGCAGCGGGTATTCTGTTGTTGACCCACCAACCCCGGATGGTGATCTTTTTTGTGTGTCTGTCCGCATTGGCACTTGTTCTGGAAGCAGGGACGTCATGAGGGCACCCGGCTGACCTTGCTTTTCCGTTGTCATCCCCGAAGGGGATCTGCTGTTGCCTTTCGTCCGTTTAAGATCGCAGCGGTCCCGACCGCACCATCTACCCATCCCCAATTCCCCATCCGAGGCACAATGACATCATGACCAACCGGGCCTTGTTCCTCGACCGTGACGGCGTCGTCAACGTCGAAGTCGGCTACCTGCACCGCACCGAGGATGTCCGCTTCCTCGACGGTATCTTCTCCCTCTGCCGCACCGCCGCGGCCCTCGACTACCGCATCGTCCTCGTCACCAACCAGGCGGGCATCGCACGCGGCTTCTACACCGAAGCCGACTTCCACACCCTGATGGACTTCATGCGTGCCAGACTTCGCGCGGAAGGCGTAGATCTCGACGCCGTCTACTTCTGCCCTTTCCACCCCGAGCACGGCGTGGGCGCCTACAAGCAGGAGCACGAAGATCGCAAGCCCGGCACCGGCATGCTGCGGCGCGCTGTCCGTGAGTTTGGCGTGGACCTGAGCCAAAGCATCCTCGTCGGCGACCGCTGCTCCGACATTGCAGCCGCCAACTCCGCCGGCCTGCGCGAGGCTTTCCTGCTTGCCGGTACCGAACCCGCCCCCTGCCCCGGCAAGTACCACCCCATCCAGTCTCTGGCCGAAGTAGAGCGCTGGCTCACCACCCAGGGCTAGCCTCTTCTCGGTGAATGTGCCTTCACCCGAAATAAATCCGGAAACAGTGGCGTACCTTTTAGTCCCCCAAAAGTAACCGTCTAAATACGTCGTTTAAGTGGCTTAAATGTACGCAAAAAGGCCTTAAAAGCGGTTCCGAAAACACCTAATTTCCCCAGAATAGCCGGTTTTTTCGTAGGGACCCGCCCTCAATCTTTTTCATCACCCGGCAGCTCCGCCTCCAGAAATCTCCTTCCCGCAGCGTCCTTCACGCTCACCGAAGGCTCCATCCCACGCAAGGCCTCGAGTGGCCAGGCAATGTTCAGGGTGGGGTCGTCCCACTGGATCGAACGTTCCGCCGCGGGATAGTAGAAGCTCGTGGTTTTGTAGAAAACCTCGGCAGAGTCCGACAAGACCAGGAACCCGTGCGCGAAGCCCCCAGGAATCCAAAGGAGTTGCAGCTCATCCGCAGTAGACTGCGCTTTCAGATGGAATCCTGCCCACTTGCCGAAGTCCGGTGAACCCCGACGCAGATCGACAGCCACATCCCAGATATGGCCTGAAAGCACGCGGACCAGCTTCCCCTGTGGCTGTTCCAGCTGATAGTGCAGCCCCCGCAGAACCCCCCTGGCTGAGAAGGACTGGTTATCCTGCACAAACTGCGTCGGTAGGCCGGCGGCGGCAAACGATGACTCATTGAATACTTCTGCGAACCAACCGCGACTATCCCCGAACCTTCGGGGTTGAATGAGCTTAACATCACGAAGAGCGGTATCGATCACCTGCATAGCTGCTAGTTTATGCGGTTTAAGAAAGTTCCTCATGTGCGTTACCACTGTTTGGACTGGAAGTCGCTCCCCTGTGCGGGGTAACGGATCGGTTTCTATTGTGAGCAAGCTGCGGGAGTGGATCGAGTAGAATGATCGGAGTCGAACGCATGCGTCACTTTCCCGGTTGCTGGTCCGCTCACAGGCTTGATCGCATTAGACCCGTCACAGGGCGAACGAAACAGGCTGGAAAATGAATTCAGAGACGAGGATGAGTCTGGACCTTGCTTAAAGCGCGCCCAGCCGGCCGCGAAACAGAGTACGTATGAGTGTTAACCAGTTCGACAGATGTGACGCAGGGGCTGCGCGCGGACGAGCCGAACAGATACAGGAACCGGATGCAGTCTGAATATCAATCTCCCGAGTCGCCGGCAGCGGCTATCGAAGGTTCTTATTCGTACCCGGAGGTGGCGAGCCGGCCTGCGACAGGGGCAGAGAGCAGGCGCCGCACGGCTTCAGAGCTGTTTCGGTACAGAGTCGTCAAGCGGTTCGGCGATGTTGCGCTGGTCATCCTTTCGGTTCCGGTGGTGCTTTTGGTGATCGGCATCATCGCACTGATGGTCAAGCTGAGTTCGCCTGGACCTGTTTTCTATTCGCATCGCCGCATTCGGAAGGGCGGGGCTTTTTTTTCGATGTGGAAGTTCCGGACGATGTGCATCAACTCGGCTGAGGTTCTTGAAGAGCACCTGGCACGTTACCCCGAAGCCCGCATGGAATGGAACAAGACACACAAGCTGCGCAAGGACCCCAGAATCACGCCGATCGGAAGTTTCCTGCGCCGATACAGCCTGGATGAGCTGCCGCAGCTTTGGAATGTGCTGGCAGGCCAGATGAGCCTGGTCGGTCCGCGTCCGATCGTCGCGGCCGAGGTGGAGAAATACGGCGATTGCTTCCAATGCTATTGCCGGGTGAAACCTGGGCTGACCGGCTTGTGGCAGGTATCGGGACGGAGCACCGTCACCTACCAGAAGCGGGTTGCGCTGGACTGCGAGTACGTTGCCCAGTGGTCTTTGATGCGCGACTGCGTGATCCTGCTGAAGACCTTCTCCTCGGTATGGAATCAGGATGGAGCCTTCTGATTTCGAGGTGAGCGCATGCGCACGGAGCAACACGCGCCGCTGACTCGATCCGACGTGTTTCAATGAACGGAAAGGGATTTCCGGACGGAGGCCTGTATGTCGTTGGAAGGCGTGCGTGAGCTCTCGGGCAGATGGCTGGCGAGGAGTTTAGAGGCGCTTCGGGAGGAAGACAAGCTTGCGGCGGCGTGGCCGGTGGCCTGCGGACCGGCCCTGGCTCAGCGCGGCATAGTGACCGGGTACAGCGATGGCGTTGTGCGCATCGAGGTGGTGGATGAGGTCTGGATGGGGCAGATGATGTCTATGCGTACGCAGCTCACGGGTCAACTTGCACAGATCGCCGGGGTGAAGGTGCGCGAGATACACTTTGAGAGGCAAAGGAACGGTAACCGATGAGTGAACAGACGGGCGTCTCCCTGGAGGATGTGCGGCGGGTGGCGGAGTTGGCGAACCTGGAATTGACGGCGGAGGAAGAGCCTCGGATGCAGCGAGACCTGAATGCAATTCTTGACCACATCGCCCAGTTGAACGAGTTGGATACAACCGGTGTGCCGGCGATGGCGCAGGTAGGTGCGATGCTTGGCGGCCTGAGGCTTGACGCGGGAGAGGGTTTGCGACCGGATGTGCCGCGGGATTCGATTGACCGCGCGGCGGTGATGGCGTCGGCTCCCGAGACCGACGGACGATTCTTCAAAGTACCCAAGGTGATTGAACGGTGAACGCTGCGGCAAATCTTGCAAACTTTACAGTGGATGCGGCGCGGGAGGCGGTGGCCTCAGGCGAGACCACAGCGACTGCACTGGCGGAGCAGCACTACGAACACATTGCTTCTGGAGATACGAAGATCAACAGCTTCTTGTCCTTGAGCCGTGAACGGGCCATGGCGCAGGCAGAGCGGATCGACGGGATGGCAGCCAGGGGCGAGCCTCTTCCACGTTTGGCCGGAGTTCCGATCGGCATTAAGGATGTGCTGGTGATGCGTGGATCGCCAGCCACCGCAGGTTCGTTGATCCTGAAGGGATATCGGCCGCCCTATGATGCGACGGCTGTCACGAGGCTGGAGGCTGCGGGAGCGATTCTTCTCGGCAAGCTCAACTGCGACGAGTTTGCCATGGGCTCATCGAATGAGAACTCGGCGTATGGTCCAGTGCTGAATCCCAAGGCGCTCGACCGGGTGCCTGGCGGTTCGAGCGGAGGTTCGGCCGCGGCGGTAGCGGCGAACTTTGCTGTGGCCACGCTGGGGACGGACACGGGCGGTTCGATCCGGCAGCCGGCGGCCTTCTGCGGCGTGGTGGGCGTGCTGCCCACGTACGGCAGAGTGAGCCGTTACGGCCTGATCGCTTTCGCTTCTTCCCTCGACCGGGTGGGGCCGTTCACGAAGAATGTGAAAGATGCGGCTACGGTCCTGCAGGTGATCGCTGGCAAAGATGCCTTGGACGCGACATGTTCCGAGCAGCCTATGGAGGACTATGTCGCGGGCCTGAGCAAGCCGGTGGAAGGTCTCAGGGTGGGGGTTCCCGAGGAGTATTTCGGCCCGGGATTGCACCCGGAGATTCGCGCGGCCATCGAGCGTGTGCTGGCGGGGCTCAAGCAGGCGGGATGCGTAGTGAAGCCGGTGAGTTTGCCGCATACAAAGTACGCGATTCCGACCTACTACGTGATTGCGACCGCCGAGGCTTCGTCGAATCTGTCGCGCTTCGATGGAGTGCGGTTTGGCTTGAGAGCGGAAGAGGCTCACACGCTGTCGGCCATGTTCCGCAAGACGCGCGATGCGGGCTTCGGGCCAGAGGTGAAGCGGCGGATCCTGCTGGGGACCTATGCTCTCAGCGCGGGCTACTACGATGCGTACTATCGCAAGGCGCAACAGGTACGGACGCTTCTGACGCGCGACTTTCTGTCTGCTTTCGCGGAGGTGGATGTGCTGGTGACGCCGGTGACGCCTACGCCTGCATTCAAGCTTGGCGAAAAGACGGACGATCCGGTGAAGATGTATCTCGAAGATATCTACTCGGTGGCGGCAAGCCTGGCTGGGGTGTGCGGCATTTCGGTGCCGTGCGGCGAGACGGGCGATGGCCTTCCGATCGGAGTGCAGGTGATGGGGCGGCACTTTGAAGAAGCGACCATGCTGCGGGTCGCGCAAGCGGTCGAAACGTCGCACGCTGCGTCGTGAGATTGGCCGCCTCAGGGTCGCGTGAAGCGTTGTGCGGGCAGGAGCCGGTGTCGCGGTCAGTCTGTTTTTGCGGGAGCATTCGAGTATGCTGAAGAAGAGCCGCCGCCCCCCGCAGCACCCGATGCTGGAGTGACATGACTTGCAGCCTCGGCCCCGGTAGCGTCACGGTTTGGTAACTCATTATTTTGAAAACGCAGCTTGCGCGAGGATGACAGCAGATGCAGTTTGGCGGCTCCGGTAGATTGTTCAGGTTTGGATGTGTGCTTCTGCTTACCACCGTTGGGGCGAGCGTCTTGTCTGCACAGGATTTCTCGCAATTTGGCCAGGCGCTCGGTAATACCTCCGGCCAGAGTTCCTGCAGCCCTTCCGATCCCTCCTGCCAGAGTTCGGAGCAGAACAACTACCAGCTTCGACCACAGCCGCAGTCGACCCAGCAACAAGGCATTACTTCGGGCGCCATTCTTCCGGGGCAAGCGGAAAATCCAAACGCGAACAACAACAGCAACAATACCCAGACCAGCGACCGGACGCAGAATCTTCTGAACCGGCAAGAGGTGCCGCTTCCGCTGGACTCACCGACCGAGTTCCAAAACATGGTGGCGAACTCGCTCGGCAAGATGCTGCCGGTTTACGGCGCAAAGCTGTTTCGTCAGCCGCCATCGACGTTTGCGCCGCTGAACATGGTTCCGGTAACGCCGGACTACGTGGTTGGACCGGGCGATGAGCTGCTGATCCAGGTATGGGGCCAGGTGACACTGAACAGCCGCTACATTGTGGATCGCAGCGGAAGCATCTATATCCCGAAGGTCGGCGCGCTGCACGTCGCCGGGCTCTCGTTTGCGCAGATGCAGGATTATCTGAAGGCGCAGATGAGCCGGGTGTTCCGCAACTTCGATCTGAATGTGAACATGGGGCAGCTGCGCTCCATTCAGGTATTTGTGGTGGGGCAGGCGAGACGGCCGGGAAGCTTCACCATCAGTTCGTTGAGCACGTTGACCAACGCGCTGTTCGCAACCGGCGGGCCGACACCACAGGGAAGCATGCGCCATATTCAGCTGAAGCGTGCCGGCAAGGTGGTCGTCGACTTCGACCTGTACGACCTTCTGGAGCGCGGCGACAAGACCAACGATGTTCAACTTCTGCCCGGAGATGTGATCTACATCCCGCCGGTCGGGCCGCAGGTCGCCGTGGCCGGCAGCGTGAACTCACCCGCGATCTACGAACTGAAGTCCGCAGAAAGTACAACTGTGGGCGATCTTCTTCTGCTCGCCGCAGGTCCGACCAATGTTGCCTCGCGGCAAACGCTTCGACTGGAGCGCGTGGACGACCGGCGCATGCGGAGCATCACGCAGATCTCGCTTAACGCTGAGGGCAAGGCCACGCTGCTGCACGACGGCGATCTGCTGGAGCTGACCGCGGTCGTCAACCAGTACAAGGATGCGATTACGCTGCGCGGCAACGTCGCCAATCCCGGCCGTTATACCTGGAAGCCAGGCATGCGGGTGCTCGACTTGATTCCAGACAAGGATTCCCTGATCACGCGGGATTACTGGCTCAAGAAAAGCCAATTGGGCCAGCCGATGCTGAGCTACATTCCGACATGCCCGCCGCAGACGCCGTATGGAATTCCCGACCTGCGCTATGGGATCGCGGCAGGGGATGAAGGGGAACATCCGAATTGGAGGTACTCCTCGACAAGAAATCCAAATCTGATCGGCCTCGTTTTTGGAAACGCGGAAGGGACCTCAAGTGGGCAGCCGGGATATACCGATGACAATGGGGTTCCGCTGACGGACGGCGGATTGAATTGCACGCGGGTTCCGGACACGCTGACGTCCTCCAACAACAGCAATGACCGCTATTCGCCGGGCAACCAGAACGCGACGCCGCCGCAGAATGCGCAGAGTAATAACTCGTACACCAATGGAGTTCCGGACAACAGCAACAATTATTCGAATACAGGATCCAATCGTACGAGTTCTGCCAGCGCCAGCGTTGGCTCGAACCTGCCTAGTTCCTCGTCCGGCGAATTCAAGCCGCGCAACGATGTCAAGCTCAGCGAACCGGACATCGACTGGAGCTACGCCGTCATCGAGCGCCAGAACAGGGAGAACCTCACGACCTCGCTGCTTCCGTTCAATCTTGGCAGGGCGGTTCTTGGCGGAGAAGGCTCACAAAACCTCGAGCTGCTCCCGGGCGATGTTGTGACAATCTTCTCGAAGTCGGACATCCGGGTGCCGCAGGTGGAGCAGACGCGGTTTGTACGGCTTGAAGGCGAGTTTGCGTCGTCCGGAATCTACAGCGTGCATCCAGGCGAAACGCTGCGGCAGCTTGTCGCGCGTGCGGGCGGCCTGACGCCAGAGGCCTATCTGTATGGGTCCGATTTTACGCGCGAGTCCACGCGCCGGGTGCAGCAGCAGCGCCTGAACCAGTATATCGACCAGATTGCGCTTCAGGTCAGCACGTCGGCAATCAACAGCGCAAACACTGCGATCAGCGCGCAGGACAGCGCTGCGCTGGCTGCGGCCCAGCAACAGAACCAGAACGTGGTGAATACGCTCCGGCAGGCTCGGGCAACCGGCCGCGTCGTGCTGGAGGTGCAGCCGGACAGCCATGATGTTGCCCAGCTTCCGGACCTGCCGCTCGAGGATGGCGATCGGTTTATCATCCCGCGCATTCCTTCCACCGTAAGCGTGGACGGCGCGGTGTATAACCAGAACTCCTTCCTGTACGATCCACATCGACGACTGGGCGGGTACATTCGCCTCGCGGGTGGAGCGAACCGCGATGCCGACAAGGGACGCGCCTATGTCATTCGCGCTAGCGGCGCCGTGATCAGCAAACAGTACAGTTCGTCACTTCGCAACAATGGTTTCGATTCGCTTCATCTTTATCCAGGCGACACGGTCGTGATCCCGTTGAACCTGAACAAGGGTAAAGCGCTTCGCCTAGTCGTTGACCTTGCGCAGATTGTTGGACAGTTAGGAATCGCTATTGCGGCGGGGAATACGGTCTTCTAGGAGAGAAGCGTGGGAGCGGTGATGTGGCTTGAAGATCCAGTCCACATCTGCACCTACCTTCAGCGTGCAATGCAGTGATAAAGAATGTGTCCCTGCAAGAGCCGGAGAGGGACGGGAACGTGGTGGCTGAGAACTCCGCGGAAGATGCGGTCGCCCGGTTTGAACCCAAAAACGAACCTGTCCAAGGGAAGCAATTGCTCTCCCCTGCCCTCGCTCTTGATGTCCACCGAGCTTGGCAGCCGGGACTCCTCGATGAACGGCATGAGCATAGTTTCATCGCTACCAGCCTTGCTGCGCTCGACTCCGATGGTTAGACCGGAGAGGCGGCGGTAGCGCATCTTGAGGTCGGCGCGATTCTTGCTGCTGTTGACCATGCCGAGATCCCGCAGGAACTCGGTGGCCGTCTCCCAGCTCACAAAGGCACTCTGGCTTTTGATCGCCTTATCGACCATCCAGTACGGCAGCGTCCGGTCGGAACCGTAGGGCATCTCCGCCGAGAGTCCGGCACTGAAAACGACGGTCACGGTGGAGCCGTTGCCAAGCCGCGCCTTGCGGATGATGCGCGTCTCCTTGGTCGGGTTATAGGGCAGGCCGCAAAGAACCATCGCCTGAGCGACCTGGATCAGGTCTTCGCTCAGAACGCCATCGTCTCGAAGCTGGCGCAGCTCGGCGAGCTTGCCGGCAAACCGGCTCCGGCTTGCGACATCTTCCTTCGCCCGATCTCTCTTTACACTTTTCATCTTTTCGTTATTTCGTCTTTTATCCGCGCCGTTCCCGCAAAACCTTGAAACCCTCTTGCAGGAGGTCGAGCATACTGATTCCCTGCTGCGAAGCATAGACCTTGAACTCGCGATGAAAGTCGGCGGGCACCTTGAAATTTAGCGGTTTCAGCGAGCCGGGTTCGGACTTCTCCAGATTGCCAACTGATAGATCGACGGCAGGCGGTGGACCCTTGCGGGATTTTTTGACGGGTGGGGGTACGTTTGCCATGGCTAAGCTGCCTTTCCCTTCTGCATCTGCGTGATAAGGTCAACAATCCCCTGGGCGAGCTCGTCGCTCCGCTTGTTGAGCGAGGGGAACCGAGTCTCCGTGAGCGAACGCCCCTCGTCCGAAGCGCGGCGATAGGCGGTCTTCTCCGGCAAGCTTCCGGCCAGTACGCGGTATCCCGCTTCGGTGATGTACTCGCGGGCTTCGACGATCTCAGACTCGCTATCGCCGACTCGGGAAAGGGCAATCTTCGCTGCCTTGATCTCTCGTTTCCGCAACTCGTGGGCGAGCAAAACAGACGGCTCCAGATCGTCTAGCGAAAGGCCAGTTGGAAGGATGGTGAGCAGGGAAGCGGCGGCAATCTTCAGCGTTCCCGCCGTGGAGTGGGGAGGCCCATCCAGAATGAGCAGGTCGTAGTGGCTGCCAGTCTTCAATGCTTGTTCAACGGTCCCGAAACGCTCAACGGGGATCACGGGCTCAATTCCAGCCTGCAAGCGACGCGACTGCCAATTGAAGCCTTCCATGATGCGATCGCTGCATTCTCGGCATAGTCTTCTAATAACGAAATCGTTTTTTATACACGGATAGTAAGGAGAGCAGTGATGAGTGATTCGAAGATGCAAGCGGAGCTGGAACGCCTTCGGGCAGAGAACGCCAAACTTAAGAACAAAGATAAGGGCGGTCTTACGCTCAAGGTAAGCGAGAAAGGCGGCCTCTCCCTGTACGGTATGGGCCGGTTTCCGGTGACGCTCTATAAGGAACAATGGCTCCGCATTCTGGCCAGCGCAGCAGACATAGAAGCGTTCATCCGCGAAAACGACTCGAAGTTAAAAGCCAAGGAGTAGGGAACTGAAGCGCACCGTTCAACGCGGCCTATGTTGTCCATGTGGACGGTTTGGCATCATTGCGTTCGGATTATGTTCAACCTGCTATTCGCTCAAGCGTCAGGATCAAGAATACTTTGGGGGGCTCCGTGAGCAAGTTCTGGAGCGAGATGAGTACCGATGCCGCGTCTGCGAGGCTTCCGGTCGTGATAAACGCTCGATCACTGTTCATCACCGCATTCCTGGCAAGTCGGTTCTGAACTTGATGATTTCGCTCTGCCCTGGGTGTCATGCGAAGGTCCATCGGACCAAAGCCGTGATTTCGCAGATGCCGCCGCTGTTGCTGGAGCTGTGGCGGGAGCAGCATCCCGAAGGGCATGAGCAGACGGTTTTGGAATTCAAGAGAGCTGGAGCTGCCGGTTGAGCAGGGAAGAGAGAATTGAAGAATGGACGTTCTAACCAAGGCTAGCGTAACGGAGGAAGCGGGCTTTGCCGATATTGTCGGCCTCATTGCAGCCGCTCGGCAGCGGGCATTTCAGGCCGTGAATACTACGTTGATCGATCTTTACTGGCAGGTAGGCGAGTCCATCAGCCGCAAGATCGAGACCGCCGAGTGGGGTGAAGGCGTGGTGCCGCAACTGGCTCAATACATTGCCCAGACGCAGCCGGGGCAACGCGGTTTTACGCGCTCCAACTTCTTCATAATGAAATAGTTATATGAGACATGCCGCAGCGATGCAATTGTCGCGGCACACAACCTCATTATCCTTGGGCAGAGCAAACGGCCCGAGGAACGCGACTTTTATCTGCGGATGGCGATACGGGAGCGATGGTCGAGCCGCCAGTTGGAGCGGCAGTTCAACCTCGCGCTCTTTGAGCACACCGTGCTCTCGCCGGTAAAAGTGTCACCGGCGGTGACAGAAATACATCCAGAGGCGGCGAGCATTTTAAAAGACGCCTACTCCGTCGAATTTCTCGGCTTGCTGCAGGACCATACCGAGAACGACCTCCACCGTGGACTGCTCGACCGCATGAAAGATTTCATGCTGGAGCTTGGCCGAGATTTCTGCTTTGTCGGTTCTGAGTATCCGTTGCAAGTGGGTACACGGGACTTCGCGCTGGACCTGCTCTTTTTCATCGCGGCCTCAACTGCCTGGTCGCCATGGAACTCAAGGTGACTCGGTTTGAACCGGAATATCTCGGCAAGCTGAGCTTTTATCTGGAGGCTCACCGACCAATGCTGTTCCATATCGGCTGGGCGCATCACCAGATGCTTGCTGTCGGGGAAGGTAGGACGCAACAGTTCGTCCGTCCCGACAAATGCGTCGCGAGTGGCTGAGGCGATTGGGTGATAACGCAGAATGTGCTTTCTCTCGTCCACCTCAAACGTACCGAACGAAGCCTCATATCCGTCGTGTACAAACTTGTTGTTCAGCGTGCTGGCCTCTTTCGGATACATGAGTTGAACGGCTTCATGACCATCTACACTGAAGATGAGCAGCCCAATAGGAGCAGGCGGCTGAGGCTGACCATCGGCGGTGGGCGAATCGATCTTGACTAGGTGCCACGTTCCCACAAGCCGTGAGCGGTCCGTATGCGCCTTCGTGTGTTTGCTTTGGGCCAGGCTTGGGGCAGCCAGGGCAGCAGCGATGGAGATCACCGCCACCGCCTTCCGTAAATGTGTGAGTTTCATCGGGGCATCTCCTTTGGGGTTAGCGTCCGACTAGCTGTTCGTGAAACTTGGGATACCGCGCGCCCTCGATCCTGATCTTCGAGGAAGCTTCTTCGAGCGATGTCACATCGTCCTTGCTCAATTCCACTTTCGCTCCGCCTAAATTCTCTTCGAGCCGCGTCAGCTTCGTTATTCCAGGAATCGGAACAATCCAGGGCTTCTTCGCCAACAACCACGCGAGCGCAATTTGCGCGGGTGTCGCCTCCATCTCCTCAGCAAACCTTCGAATCACGTCTACCAGGGCAAGATTTGCCTGCACGTTTTCCGGGCTGAAGCGCGGTACCGTGCTGCGGAAGTCTTCGCTCCCGAACTTCGTATCGGCGTCGATTTTGCCGGTCAAAAAGCCTTTGCTAAGGGACTGAACGGCACAAAGCCAATACCCAGTTCCTCCAGCATCGGAATTACGTTCTCTTCCGGTTCGCGATAGAAGAGCGAGTATTCGCTTTGCAGCGCGGTCACAGGCTGCACTGCATGAGCCTTGCGAATCGTCTCTGCACTCGCTTCGGACATGCCGAAGTGCTTGACCTTACCCCCAGCAATCAGGTCTCTGACCGCGCCAGCCGTCTCTTCGATTGGCACATTTAGGTCGACACGGTGCTGGTAGTACAGGTCAATGACATCCACCTTCAGCCGTCGCAATGATTCTTCCGCCACTTTCTTGATGTGCTCGGGACGACTGTTGAGGGCCGTCCACTTGCCGTCCTGCTCCGGGTTGGCCTCCCAGCCGAACTTTGTCGCGATGACGACCTTTCCTTTGTACGGCGCTAGCGCCTCGCCGAGCAGCTCCTCATTCGTCTTCGGCCCATAGACCTCCGCCGTATCGAAGAACGTAACTTCCCGATCTACGGCGGCGTGAATAAGCGAGATCATCTCCGCCTTGTCTTTCGCCGCGCCGTATGACCAGCTCATGCCCATGCAGCCCAAGCCGAGTGCCGATACTTCCAAGCCGCTGTTTCCAAGTTTTCGTGTTTCCATCGTTTCTCTCCTGTGCTGTGTAATCGCCGCGAACCTACTTGTTGCGTCCGGCAAAGACTTCCTTGAAGACGGGCAGCGCGGAAAAGATTGTCGGCCAGCCCGAGTAGAACGCCATATGGGTAAGCACTTCTGACGCTTGTTCCCGCGTGAGCCCGTTGTCCCTCGCACGGTTCAGGTGATACGGAATCTGTCCCACCTGCCCCACCGCAACCAGCGCGGCCACGGTGATGAGGCTGCGGTCGCGCGGAGCTAGCGCGGGACGCAGCCAAAGGTCATGAAAGAGAAACTTCGTCGTGTTATCGACGACAGCTTGAGAGGTCTCGCCGAAGTTTGCCTGTACCTGCGTGGGTCGCTTCGCCTCTGCCTCTTCGCTAAGCGGAAGCAGTTCTGGCGAAACTACGGGCAGGTGATCCACCCCAATACCCCGCTCTGCAAAGATGCCCTGCAACACCTCCACAGCAGCGAAGGCGTTCGACCAGCCACTATAAAACGCCAGGTGCGTGACGATCTCCGACAGCTCTGCCGGGCTCACTCCACTGTCCAGCGCCTTCGTGAAGTAATGCTGCATCCCCGTAGTCTGGAGACGTGCGATCAGCGTCGCCACCGTGACAATGCTTCGGTCGCGCGCGGATAGCTCCGGACGGCTCCAAACGCCATCGATGGCCGTCTTTGTGTAGTGGGCGAGGGCGGCCGAAACTGCCTGCACGTCGGCTGGTGTGATCGAAACTCGGACTCCGTTCGTTGTCGCCATCTCTGTCTCCATTCTTCAACGCGCGTACTGTTCGTCGGTGACTTTCTCCAGCCATTCGGCAACCTTGCCGTCCAGCGACTCGGTGATCGCGATGTGACTCATGCCATTGGTCGGCGTGGCACCATGCCAGTGCTTTTCCCCAGCTGCAAACCAGACGGTGTCACCGGGCCGAACCTCTTCGACAGGATCCCCGTCGCGCTGCACCCAGCCACAACCTGCCGTGATGAGAATCGCCTGCCCCAGCGGATGGGTGTGCCAGGCTGTGCGTGCTCCCGGTTCAAATGTGACGCTGCCCGCAGAACTGCGTCCGGGTGCACTCGCTTTGAAGTGCATATCCACACGCACACTGCCGGTGAAGTAATCCGCTGGTCCCTTTGTGGATGGTTGTTCGCCTGCTCGATGGATGTTCAATGTCGCCTCCTGAGATCCCGGTCGGGGTCTTGCGCTGGCATTTGCCTGGCGAAGTCCGTCGCTTCCGTACATCTATAGGATGACATTGCATCGTGCTAGGAATTGCATTGTTATGCCTAGACGAGATGAGTAGGATTCATGAATGGCGAGAAGCGATCTTGCAGAACTCTCCGCATTTGCGACCGTTGCGGAAGAACGTAGCTTCACACGGGCAGCGGCTCGGCTGGGTGTGTCTCAATCCGCACTTAGCCATACCATGCGAGGACTCGAAAGGCGGATGGGAGTGCAGTTGCTGGCACGAACGACGCGCAGCGTCTCTGCGACTGCAGCGGGGTCAGCTCTTCTGCACGAGCTCCAACCCGCCTTGGAGAAGATCGGTCGTGCTGTCGCCCAGACCATGCAACTCAGGGGGCGTCCGGCCGGACGGATCAGGCTCATCATTCCGAGGTCTGCCGCAGAGATGGTGTTGATGCCAAAGCTCGCCGCATTTGCCCACACCTACCCGGAGATTGTCTTGGAAGTCACCTCTTCCAACGATCCGGTTGACCTTGTAGCGGACGAATACGACGCAGGAGTTCAGTTGGGCGAGTACATCCAGCGCGATATGATCGCCGTTCGCGTCACCCGCGAGATGCGTCTGGCCGTCGTGGGTTCGCCTGCCTATTTCAAGACGAACCCCATTCCGAAACATCCACAGGAGTTGAAGGATCACTCCTGCATCGGCTTCCGTTTCACGAAGGGTCTCTATCGGTGGGAGTTCGAGAAGGGACGTAAAGCGCTTACCGTCAGCCCGCAAGGGCCAGCATCGTTCGATGATCCTGATCTGGTCATTCAAGCCGTTCTGGAAGGAGTCGGCATCGGCACGTCCATGGAAGATAATCTTGCGATGCTGCTCAACAAGGGGCGCTTAATTCAGGTGCTGAAGGACTGGTGCCCGCCGTTCCCCGGATACTTCCTCTACTATCCAAGCCGTCGCAACCAACCAGCAGCCCTCGCCGCTTTGATCCAAACACTCCGCGTTTCGGACTAAGCCTGCCCTAACGTGAAACGCGCTTCACGTCACTCAACTTCCTGGCTGGCATCCCAAACAAACCCTTCCCGCTTCCCGGCAGGGGCATTAATGAGCGGCAACGCAGACTTAACTGGCTGCTTCGGAGGCGCTTGCGCCGGAGCCGGCATCGGCGCGGAAGCGGGTAAAGGCAGCTCCGCTGGCTTCCTTGGCGCTGGCTTCTCCATCTTGCTCTCGATGAACTCGGGCTGTCTCTTCCGCTTCTTCGCCAGCCGAAAGCGGACCGGCACAACCCGATTCTCCTGCTTGATATAGGCGCAATGGCTGTCGAGCCCGGCGATCTCGGAGGCCATGACGAGCGGCTTGGTGGCGATCTCCATCGCGTAGGACTTCTTCGACCGCAACAGACCCATGCTGCGCGACTCCTTCAGCCGCTCTACCTCGATCTCGCCGATAGCCTCCGATATCCATTTGGCGGCGCGCGGCTCGGAAGTCCTGAAGAATACCTTGGTCGCGGGCTGCGAGAGCATGGCCTCGGCATCCCGGCCGTACCGCTTTTCCAGCTGGCTGCGGCCCTGAAAGCCCAGCACGACCGGGTTCCCGTACTTGCGATTTTCGGTTACGGCGGTATGAAGCTGAGGCAGCTTGTTGAGGCTTGCCAGCTCGTCCAGAACGAACCAGACCGGCTGTGCGTCTGGGCTATGGGCCATCATGCGCAGGATGAACAAGTCTAGCCAGACGGAATGCAGCGGCAAGAGCTTTTCCCGGTAGCCGGAGCTGGAGGTCAGGAATACGCGCGTAGCTGAGGGTTTTTGTCTCGCAATCTCCAAAATGTGCCGAAGGAATAGCGATGAAAACGGCGCATCGCGGTGAGATAGGCGGTCAAACCTTCCGAGTGTCCCTGCTCCAACTGTTCGATGAGGAAAGTTGGCTGCGATCGCTTCCTTCGCGGTCTGCTGTTTGTGCGGCGTGGGCATCGCGTCGGGCGCGGTGTTCCGGTTGACGTTCTGACTGCTGTGGTTCGAGGTTTCGACTGCGGCGGACTGAGTGACTTTCGTTGACTTCTTCATGGTGTTGTGTCCGTTTTTTAATGGCTGTGCTGTGTTTGCTTACAAACACGCCTTGGCCAAGGCCCACGCCTGCAAGGGCGGCAAGTGCGACGGTGTGGGAAAAGTGGCCCTTGGGCCAGCCGAAGGCCGGAGGAAGCGAATACCTGGAGCTGCACGGAGCTTTTTCCATCGCCTTGCGCGCGCCAGGAGCAGCGCTCCTCAGCAAGGTTTGGTTTCCTTGCCGGGCGCGAAAGCGCATGAATCGCTTTCACGGACGGCGTTGCGGGCAGGAACAGGCCCGCTGCGGATGGTGGCGGAGGACGCGCACTTGTGACCGGAGCCAGGGAGGACGACCATCCTCCCCTCAAAAACGATCTACGGCAGACCATACTTGGACATCTCAGAATGGGCCGGGAATATGATTCACGATCAATGGATGAATGAATGGGAGCTGGGGCGACTGTTCCGAACGCCGCCGGACCTCATGCTCGAACTCAGGAAAAAACTTAAACCCGGCTCGATTCTCAATCCGGCAGAACGGATGGTGATAGTAAACGTCGCCCAACGCGACCACTTTAGACTGAACCTGATTTTTAAAACGGGATGGAGGGGCGCAGGAAGCTTCAGGAGCGTTTAAGGGGCTAACTTCCCTGCCCTGCCTCGTTTGATGGCCGTGACGGGTGTTTCTGTTCTGCTGCTGGTAGGGCCACGAAAGCTCATGGACTGCCAAACAGCCAAACCAGCCCCAACCCTCATTAGGAAAGTTCTTGCATTTGTTTCTGCTGGGAGGTTTGGAGGGGCGCAGCGCCCTCCAAGGAATGCGAGCGTTAGCTCGCTTAGGCCGTCCACCGGACGCTCCGTTTTGTTTTTTCCTCGGATCCACGGAAATCACAGGGATAGCATCCTGCTACGTCTTGTTCTCTCTTGAAACTCTTGTACATCTTGCTTCCTTATTAACGCGTACCGGGAAGTGCTCAAAAACGTACCGGGAGGTGCGCTTTCTGTACCGGGAAGTGCTCTTTTAAAGCGTCGGCGGGACGACCAAGCGGCGAGTTCCCTGCTTCTCCATCAAGAACTGCATTCCTTTTCGCGATGGGCCAACCCAGAGGCCCGCAGGCAGCGCCTCGGCCTGCATCTGGGGCCAGAGTACCTTGAGTGCGGCAATCGCCTCAGCGAACCGCTGCCGGACTCGCCTGGTGTTGGTGTCATCCTGCCAGAGTTGCTCGCGGATGCCAGCCCACGGAATCACCGTTTCACTCTGGGCGGCGTAGCAGCGCCAGTAAAGGAAGAGCATGTAGTCCTGAAGCTGGGACTTCCGCTTCGTCTCCAGGATGGGTGAGCGTCCCGGTGGTGCTTGCTGCGCTTGCGCGGAGCAGCGATTTGAGCCAGGCCTAGGCCCCCGACGCAACTCTTGCGTTTGGACTCGTGCCCACTGAGACACCTGCCGACAAGATTCTCGGCTCGGCTGCGTCACTCCCGGGGCTTAAGAGAATGATCGTAAAGCGATCAGCGGGGGATTCACTTTAACATCGGGTTTCCTATAGCCTTGTCGATCTTATTGATGACACGGCATAAGAAGAACCACGCGCGGGCCGCCGGGGCAGGCAGCCGTACGAGAGGGTAAATGAAAATGTAGTATCTGCGCTTGTTGGAATAAAGGGCGTGAAGGAGGTCGGCATATTCTGCCTGGGCGAAAGCGCCTTCGCCGAGCCGCATGGCGAGCACGAAAGGGGGGAAAAACACCTGCAGCGTTCCGTTCAGGACGATACGGGTAAGGGCAGGCTCTACGAGCCATGTTTCCGTTATGCGCTTCAGATTACAGCCAAAGACGGTAATCAGCGGATATCCGCCCCGCGCCTCTGCGCTTGCGGCAATGATCGGATCGAGTATGCAGGCACCTTTCCGGAACTCGCGGAGCGCAGGATAAGTCCAGCCGAGTTGCACAAGGCTGGTGCCGATAAGGTCGCTGAACGGTTGATGCAGGCGTGCCATGACGCGCTTTTTATTGATAACGTTGCCGGTAATGAAAGTGAGAAAGACGTGAGTTCTCAGGGCAAATGTTCGCGCGTCGTCGATAAGTTCAATGCGTGGAGACGGGACGCAGGCTTGATCGAGGACGGGATCTCCAGTAAGCGTTCGAGAACGCAGATGAACCAGGTCAAGATCTTCTCTCAAGAGTAGATCGATAAGTATGCGGATGCCGCCTGGCAGTACCACGTCATCATCCCCAATGATCCAGACATATTGGCCTGAGGCTTCGGTGAAACACTGCGCAATGTTGCCGTCAGCACCAAGGTTGGTGTGGTTTCGAATATTTCGAAAGACGAGTCCTTGATGCCGATGCTCGTCCAAGGTCGCCTGTGTGTCGTCTGAGGATGCATTGTCGGAGACGAGCAGCTCTACGAGACCATTGTGTTGACTGCCCGGGCGAAGTTGTGGAGCAAGAGAGTCCAGAAGGCATCGTAGATAGCGGCTGCGGTTATAGGTAGGGATCGCGATGGTTATAAGAGGAGAGGTGCTAGCCATGCCAGAGCCTTCGATACTTGTGGAACGTTAAGGTTCCAAGCCCAAGACTTACCGTCACCACGACAGCAAGATAGCCGGCGATCATCGCGGTTGCTCCGTAAAAGCGACCGAAGAACAGAGTGGAACAGACGACCAGGGTTGCGGTAAGCAGGGAGTTGAGGAGAAATTTTTCCTGCTTGTGCGCGCGCAGATACAACGCTTGCGAGAAGACGGCGAGATTCACAATCGTCGCGAGAAAAAGCAAAGCAAGTGCTCCAGGCTTTAGAACCCTGTGCGCAAAGGACATCCTGGCAAAGTTGAGCCACACCACTCCAAGCAGTATGACCACCGCACCGGTGGTGGATACGCCGAGGGACTGCAATACGGAACGAAAGAATACACGATCAAGTTGTGCATACTGCTTTCTGGCTATCAGTGCACCGAAGGGTGCCGATTTTGTATTAACCCATGAGATGGCAACGGCCTGCAGCGCAGTAGCCAGGTTCAGAGACATGCCCATCTGACCGGCCGCGACAGGCCCTTGGTAGGCAAACAGGACAGGGTTGAAAAGCTGAAATATGAAGTAGCCGGAGATCCAGCTCACGGCAATCTTCCACTGGAAGGGCCAGACCTCGGTCATCCAGCGGATGCGATGCTCTCCTGGGTCGTGGCGGAGCAGAGCAAGCAGAAGATGGCGCCGGCTATGCAGCCAGAACAGACCGGTGGAGGCGGTGCCGAGAATCAACATGGCCGGCGCGAAGAGTCCGTGATGGCTGATCAGCGCCAGCCATGCCAGCACACTTCCTGTCGCTGCCTGGGTGAGGCGCAGACGAGCTACATGGGCGACGTACCCGCAACCTTCCAGAAAAGCTAGCAACGGGTCAATCTGAAAAGTCAGCGTTGCGGCCAGAGCCACGCAGCACCACGGCGCTCTCCAGTGTACGGAGCCAGGTTCACCGACGCGGTGAGCCGCGAAGAAATGAAGTCCGGCAAATATTAGACCGCATCCCATCAGCACAGCAGCCGCGGAGTACCAACGTACTGATTTCTGCAGGACCGAGGCCAGCCGGGCATGCGCCACCGGATCTCCGCTCACTTGATGGTCTGCCGTAATGGTCAGGACAGCTCGCTCATGACTGGCCATCTGTTGAATGACGAAGGAGAACCCCAGCTCGAAGACGATCTGAAGCGCGACCAAGCTTCCAAATGTGTAGTAGAAGCCCTGCTCAGCCGGCGACAGGAAATGTGCAATTAGCGCGAGGGTCACCAGTCCAGCCACGCTCTGCCATATGCGGGCCAGCACGGTAAAGGCGATTGCCCGATCCAAACCCATTACATCCTGCAGCCACTGCCGGATCGATCTCTTGCCTGCGCTCCAAAAAACGGAATGTAGCGGTTCGTTCTGCTGCGCAGTCATGTCGCGGAACCCTGCCGCCTTTTGCTTCCTGCTAAGGAAAGTTCCCGCTTCAGTTCTTCCAAACGCTCGCGCTCGGCGGGATTCTGAGACAGCCGAATCTTCGCCTCGGTGAAGAAAGCCCATGCTACGCCTAAAAATAGGCCCAGAACAATGGCTCCGAGCACAATCAGCGTACGCTGCGGCGATGATCGGCGATCGGGAACGATGGCGCGATCGACAACCTGGACGGTCGCACCCTGGCGCGCTTCATCTACTTTTGCCACTTCATATTGGCGCGCCAGCAGATCGAAGATCGTCTCGTGATATTTCACGTCGCGAAGTCTGCGCACATATTCGATACTGGCTTCCTGCATGCTGCCTTTGGGGATGAGTGCATTGGTGGCACCCTCGGAAGCAGCACCCATCTTTTGCTCTTGAGCCTGGAGGCCCGCCAATTGTTGTTCGGCGATCTGCAATTCAGCGTTTTGACCCGTCGCAAACGAACGTATGGCGGTGATCTCTGCCTGCTTCGCGGCAACCTGCGCCCGCAGGTCTGCCACCAGTTGGATCGTCGAGCGCGCCTGTGCATCCAGTTGAAAAACGCCCGTTTTTAGCTCGGTTCTTTTGAGATCTTCTTCTGCCGCAGCAAGGTTGTCTTTTGCCTGATTCAATTGCTGCTCGAAGAAGAGCCTGCGCTGGGAAGCCTCGGAAACTGCAAGTGTGGCTGAGAATTTCTTGAACTCTTCGACATACCCATTGGCCATCTCGGCCGCACGCTGCGCATTGCTGTCGGTAATCGAGATGCGGATTAATCCGGTCTTGGCGCCATTGTCAATGTCGACGACGGTCTCGAACTTCTTTCGCGCATCGGACCTGAACTTCTTATGGTAAAGCTGAATCAGTTTGAAGCGATCCAGCATGGCGTCTTCCACGGTCCTGCTCTTCAGCAATGCGACCTGGAGATCGTTTGGATTTTTCAGTCCAAGACTTCCACCGGCAAGCGATGCGACCGAACCGAGGCTCCCAAGCTGCGCCATCAGGGACGATCCAGCGGAACCACCCTGTTGCGGCGGCAGAATGGTAACAAACGCCGTGTATCGAACGGGCAGCAACAGCGAAATGATCGCAGCCGTAAGGCCGGTAAGCAGAGTTACCCTAACGATCAGTCGGCGATATCTGGCAAGTACAATAGACAGATCCAGCAGAGAAATCTCCTGCGCTGCTGGCTCTGCAGGGATAGCGTTCCGGTCGATTACGGCCTGGCTGAGTACTTGCTCTGATCCTGCAGACTGGTTCACAAACATTATGTTCTCATAAGAGCAAACCTGATGAATATCGGGGTTCATCTTGGGTGTTACAGGTTGGTTCTCATCCGGCCCCTTCCTAGAAAAGCAAGGACGGGTGCCTTCAAGTTGCCCAGCTTCGACTCATGCCAAGAACCATTCATCTTCATGTATAACGTGTTGAGGCAGGGCGTCTATTGGGACAGAGCGAAGGAGTGTTGGGGAATGCGCGGAGATTCTGGGAGGAGAATGGCAGCTATGTTTTGCTGTCCACACTGGCTCTCCGGCCTTTCCACGTAGCCCGAAATAGTATGCTGGCCAGCAAACTCGGCGTCAGCAGACTCAACGTAGGTCGCAGAGCCTATCTTCGCGGACTCGCCAGTATTACGATGGGAGAAGACTTCCTCGCGGGAGACGGGCTGTGGCTGGAAGCGATCACACGTTACGGCAACGAGCGCTTTGCTCCGAAACTGGTCATCGGCAATCACGTTCGTGTCAGCCATTGGACCCATATCGCCTGCACACACTCTGTGATCATCGGGGATGATGTCCTGATTGGCAGTAAAGTCATCATTACGGATCACAATCATGGCTCATTTGGGCCAGGCGCTACGTCGCCGACGATCCCTCCAGCCCAGCGTCCGCTCGACCGGGATCGCTCCGTTGCGATTGGACCTCGAGTGTGGCTGGGAGACGGCGTTGTCGTCTGTCCGGGTGTTACCATGGGCGAAGGAAGCGTGGCAGGAGCAAACGCTGTTGTGACCATGGATGTACCTCCTTTCACGCTGGTCGCAGGTGTGCCTGCCCGGCCAATTCGTCGCTTTGATGCGGCCCGAGGAAACTGGATTCGAGCATGAAGCGCGTCGCCTGTACGATCGTGTCGGCAAACTATCTCCACTTTGCTTGGACCCTTGCCGAATCCTTTCTGAAGTTTCATCCCCAAGACGAGTTCCACCTGCTTCTGGTAGACCGCCTGCCTGAGAGTTTCATCTCACGAGATCCTCGCGTTCACATCCTTCCCGTAGAAGAACTCGGACTGCCGGACTTCCGTTCCCTCGCCTTCAAGTTCGATATTCTTGAGTTGAACACGGGCGTAAAGCCGAGCTATCTGAAGTATTTGTTCGCACTTGGGGCCGAGAAAGTCATCTACTTTGATCCCGATATCTACCTGTTTCAGCCTGTCGAACTGGTCTACGAAGCACTTGATTCCGCCGCGATCGTTCTTACGCCTCACATCCTTTCCCCCACCCCGGATGCAGAACATTTATACGAGAAGGATCTACTATCGACAGGGGTCTTCAACCTAGGTTTTGTCGCAGTTTCAAATTCCTCGCAGGGCCGAGGTTTCCTTGACTGGTGGGAAGAGCGATGCCTCAGATACGGCTTTCATGACCTGCGCTCAGGACTGTTTGTCGATCAGAAATGGGTGAATCTTGCGCCATGCCTCTTCGATCAGGTTCACATTCTCCGGGACATCGGATGCAATGTCGCCTATTGGAACCTGCACGAGAGAGCGCTGTCACAAAGCGAAGATCGTTATATGGTGAATCTGCAATCGCCGCTGGTCTTCTTCCACTTCAGCGGCTATCGATTGAGCGCTCCAGACCAGCTTTCCACCAAGCTGCGCCTTCCTCAAGCTATCGATCAAACATTGCAGCATTTGCTGCTCTTTTATGGTGAACGGCTTCAGGCTAATGGGGCAGAGCTGTATCAGAAATATGGTTACAGCTATGCGACCTTTTCTGACGGATCGATGGTCTCCTCGCTCGCAAGGCGGATGTACGCCATTACTGCGGACAAGTGGACGAACCAGGACCCATTCGACGCGAAGAGCGGGTTCTTCAGAACCGCGAAGAAAGCCCACCTCCTCTCAAAACAGGACAGCAGCGGAGCCTATAATTCGATCACTCTTCCGGCAGCCGATTGGCGCATAAAAATGATTAATCGTTTTCTTTTCTCGCTTCCGAGGATTATTGGAGGAGACCGATACACGATGCTTATGAAGTATCTTTCCTTCATCACCCTGCTTCGCAACCAACGTGAGCTACTTATCCCAAGCAAGGAACGATAGGCCGACAAGAGCACTTATTTGGAAGTTGCCCACTACCAATGCCAACCATCATCGGCGCCATTTTCTTTTTATTTGCGGCTTACTACTTCTCATGTGAGGAGGATGGTTTATTTGGGCTGCTTCTAGTTGCAGGCATCTTCGAAGCGGCATCCGCAGTAAATATCGCGGAGCGCGGGGTCCAGCCCTACTACATAGTCGCACTGTTCATCATAGCTCGGGCTTTGATCAATCGAGTTATGGGTACACGTCCGAATACAGCTATTCCCTACGCCAAGTTGTTAATAACGTTTGGATTCATTGCGATTTTTTCAGCATTTTTGCTTCCAATCGTTTTTTCCGGCGTTCCGATCTACGATCCAAAGATTGGTATCGATGATGGCCTTTTCGTAAGACCTCCACTTACTCTCGGTTTGAACAATGTGGCTCAGGCAGGTTACCTTGCTGTACACATAGCGACAGCATTTTCTTTGGTTTCCGTCAGATTCTCCGCTGCGAAAACTCGCAGAGCCTTTCTTTTTGCCTTCTACTTCGAATTTGTGGTTTTATGCGCACAGTCTTTCTGTCAACTGGCGGGCATCTCGTTTCCACTTTCGCTTTTTCTTAATAACCCAGGCTACGCACTTTGGGAAAACTCATCTGAGGTGTATGGGACCAGAAATCCCGGGACGTTTTCCGAGCCTTCGCTTGTAGGAGCATTCTTAGTACTGTATTGCGTAGGATTTTTGGCCGATTATCTCGCCGGTAAAGGGAAGACCATTAAGCCGGTGGTGGCGTTAATAGGTAGCGGCTTAGTGGCGTCAAGTTCCTCGTTAGCTATATTGCTACTCTCACCATTCGTTCTTGTGGTTCGTTACTTTCCGTTCAGACCTCCTTGGTACCTCGATCTGCGGCGAGGAAAAAAGATCTTGTGGATGCTGTTCATCCTCATCGCCCCGTCTGCCCTCGTTCTGGTTGCGTCATCCAAGTACAGGGACATACTGACCACGCTTACTGTATCCAAAGGAGACTCAGGATCGTTTATCAACCGCACGGCCTCTGATCTCTACGGACTGCAGTTGCTGATACAAACTCATGGCCTTGGTGTAGGGCTAGGCAGTAGTCGATCTTCCAGTCTGATCACGACTTTGCTCAGCAACATTGGAGTTTTAGGGACGGTGCCATTCCTGCTATTTTTTTACAAAGTTTTCTCGAACCTTCCCGAGAAGTACGTTTATCTGAAGTGGGGAGGTTTCGCGCTCTTCCTTAACATGTGTCTGGGAATTGCGGATGTGACGATGCCGCTGTTATGGTGCCCCATATTGCTGGCCATCCAGCTTAGTTCACAAGAAACTACTGCGCAGCACCGCCGGGAAGGTGCATTTGCAGGGATTTTGACTGGTTCATGATTCATCCCATCCGTCGAAAGAGAACAGACCCGCTGTAGTCGGGAATCTCAATCAAAAGCTCGGGCTTATCGGCCAGGAACTCATGTGCGGCTCGCGAAATGGCACGGTCCGACTCTGGCGAGTTGAAGTCGTGCATGAAAAAATATCCTCCGCTCACCATTCGCGGGTAGAAGAATCGCAGGACCTCCAGTGCCGGGCGATACAAGTCTACATCCAACATCACCAGAGCAAACTTCTCGTCTTCTAGACCAGCCGCCGTATCTGGAAAATATCCCTTTCTGAACTCAATGTTCTTCGTGTCGCCGATCAATCGGGCGACTTCCTCCTGAGAGGTATCCTTGAAGCGCTCGTCGCCCTCGACTTCCAGGTCGCGCTTTGGAAATCCTTGAAATGTGTCAAAAAGATAAAGCAGGCGATCTGGGGCTTGGCGATGAATAAAGGAGCTGGTTACACCGCGGTAAACGCCAATCTCTGCGAACGCTCCGGGGATCTCGTCGTGGCTAAGCCGTTCGATCGCAAGTGCAAGCGTCGCATAGCGGATGTAGTCGTGGTATTGATCAACGCGACGCGCGACGGCAGGAGAGTAAGTAGGGAACTGCATACTCTGGTGCGCCCTGAGGAACGCGGAGACCCTGCGACTGGCAACGCGCAGTTTTACTTTTAGTGAACTTACCTCGGATGACATGCAGAGTATTCTATCCATAACCTGAAGATGGTGATCTATCCAGACGAGCAGTTCAAGGAGACTAAGTTGGCTCGTAAGCGAGCTCTCATTGTTAAGTTTGGCGCAATAGGCGACGTGATCATGGCGATCCCCGCCGTGCATGCTCTCTACCAGCAGGGTTTCGACATCCATTGGGTGTGCGGTCAGGCGGTTCAACCGCTGCTTGCGTGCTACTCGTGGATTCACACGATTCTCGTAGATGACAAGCGGATACTGAACGGAACTTGGCTGGAACGGGCGAAAAGTATTGGCTCCTTGTGGAGCAGGATCAGCTTCAAAAAATATAGCCTTTGCGCCACGCTCTACTATGACCGGCGGTACCGCGTCCTTACCCTGCTCGTGCGCACCCCGCGGAGGATCGCGCTCTCCCATGACTCCAGGGAAACGGCCCTGCTTCCAGGCCGCCATCACACGGAGGAGTACGCGCGCGTGCTTCTGAGCATGGAGGATGGCTGCCGGGAACAGAGCATCCGACCGGTTCTTCCGGACCGTTTACCAGAGTTCCCTTGGCACCCGAAGAAGGGCTTTCGCCGCATCGCGCTTGTTCCAGGGGGCGGCAATGCGCTGATCCATGAGCTTGCCGCTGGTCGCCTGCCCCAGCAGATCCTGCGGCGTTGGCCTGTAGAAAACTATGTCGCCGTGGCACGCGAGCTGGTGAGCCGAGGCTGGGAGGTTGTTCTGCTTGGTGGACCGGAGGACGCCTGGGTCGATCCTCACTTTGAGCAGCTGGAGGTGACCGATTGTATCGGGAAGCTGTCGCTGCCGGAGGTCGTCAGCGCGTTGAACTCCTGTGACGCAGTCATTACGCACGACACGGGGCCTCTTCATTTAGCTGGTTTGAGCGCAGCATGTTTAATCGGCATCTTCGGTCCGGTGGATCCCGCGATGCGCATTCCGCGTAGGCCGTACGCAATGGCCATTTGGGGTGGTCAGGACTTCGCCTGCAGACCATGCTACGACGGTCGCGACTTCGCGCCGTGTCAATTCAACGGCTGCATGCACCAGGTCACCCCCAGTCTTGTGCTTCGGGAACTCGATCAGCTTCTGGCAGCCCAATCGCGTGGGGAAGATCGTCCCTGGCGTATCGTCTCTCCGATTACCTCCATGTTGATCGCTCCGAATGGGATGCTCTAGCGAGAATGCAGTGCCTTGGAACAACTTTCCCCCTTAAGGGGGTTACGCGCGTGAAAGCGATTGACATCGACAGATCAGTGGTGTGAATCACCCAGGTTCATCTCCCACGGCTTAGCCCTGGGAGATGGCTATAATAGGTATTGATCTAACCAAGTCGACGGAGGCTTTTCTTCATGCGTGTGCTGTTCCTCAACCCCCCCTTTCATCCGAGATTTTCACGAGAGCAGCGCAGCCCCGCCGTTACCAAAAGTGGAACCCTGTATTACCCCAAGTGGCTGGCCACGGCTGCCGGCGTTGCCATCAAGAGTGGGCATGACGTCGATCTGGTCGACGCGCCTGCGGGTGGATTTTCGGTGAAAGCGGTGATCGACCGCATCGCAGCCAAGAACATCGAAGCGGTGGTGTGCGACACCTCCACGCCAAGCATTTTGAACGACGTCAGCGTGGTAGAGGCGATGGTGGCTGCGAATCCTTCGCTGCACGTCCTGATGGTCGGACGTCACGTTTCGTCATTACCCAAAGAGACCCTCGCCATGTCCCCCTCGCTGCAGGCGGTGGCCATCCGGGAGTACGAGTACACGGTGCGCGACTGGCTCGAAGCCAAGGCATGCGGAGCGGACCTCGCGACAGTGGATGGCCTGGTATGGCGCAGCGCGACGGGTGAGATCGTCAGCAACAAGCAGCGGGAAGCCATCAAGAACCTGGACGAGCTGCCCTTTGTCTCGGAAGTCTACAAGCGCTTTCTGCACACTCCGGATTATTTTTACGGTCACTCGCTTTGGCCGCTCGTGGTCTTCGATACCAGCCGCGGGTGCCCGTATCACTGCTCGTTCTGCGTCTATCCGCAGACCTTCAGCGGACACACGATGCGCTATCGCTCGGTGTCGAACGTTGCGGACGAGTTCGAATACGTTGCACGCGAGATGCCCGAAATCAAGACGGTGATGCTCGAAGATGACACCTTCATCGTCAGCAAGCCGCGTACGCTCGAACTCGCTAATGAACTGATCCGCCGCGGCAACAAGCTTCCCTTCGACGCGAATTGCCGCGCAGATATTGGAGCGGACGTTGAGTTCCTTTCGATCGTTCACCGGGCCGGCGCGCGCCTGTTCTGCGTGGGTTTCGAGAGCGGCGACGTGGAAGTGATCAACGGGATGAAGAAGAACAATGACGATCGCCGCGACGCCAAATACCACGAAGAAGCACACAAGTTCGTCCGCCGATGCCAGGACGCGGGCATCATGGTGCATGGATGCTTTATGGTCGGCAACCTGAACGAAACTCCGGCGAGTATGGAGAAGACGCTCGATTTTGCGAAGAAGCTTCGTCCCGACACGGCACAGTTCTTTCCAATCATGGTGTACCCGGGTACGGTCGCCTACCAGGAAGCCAAGAAGCGCGACTACATCCAGATTGAAGACTGGGGTGCGTGGCTGACCAAGGATGGTCTGCATAACAGCGTCGTGACGTTGCCGAACATCACGCATGAGCAGCTGGTGAGCTTCTGCGACAAGGCACGGCGCAGTTTCTATCTTGCTCCGTCATACCTGGCGTACAAGCTGAAGCAGTCGCTTCTTGACCGCCGCGAGCTGCAACGCAACGTCAAGGGCTTCGTCACATTGTCGAAGTACCTGCTGAAGGGCAGCGATCACAACAAAACCAAAGCGGCCGATAAACCTCAGGGAGCGACGGCCTAGCCTTGCTGATGAGCGATCCGAGGGCACACGCCGGAGCCAGGCTGCGGGGTGAAATGCCGGACACATTGTCCCTCAACGAGAGACCGGTCTTGAGCCAAAGGCCGGGCCTGGTGTCGATCGTCATTCCGACGTTCAATGGCGCGTCGCGTATAGGCCACTGTCTCCATACGCTCACCAGCCAGACAGCACAACGTGAGATCGAGATCCTTGTCGTCGATGACGGGTCGACGGACGATATCGCCGCAGTGGTGGCGTGCTACCCACAGGCTCGGCTGATCAGCCAGCAGAATGCGGGCCCCGCAACCGCCCGCAATCGCGGAGCCCGCGAGGCGCGCGGCCGGATCATCCTGTTCACCGACGACGACTGCGTTCCGATGCCGAACTGGCTGGAGGCGATGCTTGTGCCGTTCGCGGACGTTGACGTCGTAGGGGTCAAGGGCGTGTATCGCACGCGGCAAACGACCCTGATGGCACGCTTTGTTCAGGTGGAGTATGAAGACAAGTACCGGCTGATGCGCAACCTAGCAACGATCGACTTCATCGACACCTACTCGGCTGCTTTTTTGCGCGAGCGGTTCCTTGAAATGAATGGCTACGACACGTCATTCCCGGTCGCGTGCGCGGAGGATATTGAACTCTCGTACCGGATGTCGGCGCGTGGCTGGAAGATGAAATTCACACCCGCGGCCATCGTCTTCCACACTCATCCGGACACACTGTCGCGCTATCTGAAGAAAAAGTATAAGTTCGCTTTCTGGCGTGTGCTCGCGGTGCGCAAGAACCCCGCGAAAGGGGTGAAGGACAGCCACACGCCGCAGATGATGAAGCTTCAGCTTCTGTTTGCGCCCGCGCTGGTGACAGCGATTGTCTTCGATGTGGCAGTCCGTCCGGCGATTTACCTCACGGCGCTTGTGGCTGGCGCTTTTTTGCTCAGCACGGTGCCGTTTGCGTTGCGGGCTTTTCGGAAGGACCCTGTCGTGGCGATCCTGTCTCCTGTGCTGCTCGCAGCGAGGGCCTGTGCCCAGATTGCCGGGATCGCGGGCGGAGTTCTCTATGCACGGCACAAAGCTGCTGAAGAGGCCACCACTCACAGTTAGTGCACAGACCAGGTGAGTGCCCGCTCCATTTCTGCGCGCGCACCAATCGTGAGATTCGAAGGTTCCAGCGACTCCGCCCGATGACCCTCTAGCGGTGCAGGTGCAGCTCCGGATTCCAGGTGATCTGGAGCCATCCGCTGGTGTTGTGTTGCGAGCCGGACATGTAAGAGGGAATCAGGAAGCGTTCGTACTGGGTGAACACCTGCGCCTGCCAGTGGGGAGTGAGCGCGTAGGAGCCGTTCACGAAGCCATCCGAGATGGTGGCACCGCCGGGCAGAAAACCGAGTGCACCTTTGTTCTGACGGTATCCGGCTTCGACCCGAGTGCGCGCGGAAAACCAGTAGCCGGATCGCCCCTCGATGGCACGCGCGTCTCTTCCGATGGCGTTGCCGAGCAGGAAGCCCTTGTTCGTATTGCCATCGAGATATTGACTATTCGTGAAGTAATGGTACGGGCCGAAATCTGTAATCAGACCGTGGGAACTGACCGCCTCCACACGCAGATCCATATGAGGAAGAAATGGCAAGCGCGCGAAATAGATGCCGGGATTCCACACTGCGCGACGGGGAGCGCTGATTGGGTTTGGGTCGTCATCGGAGTAGGCATCTGCGTAGAGCGTGACGACCCGGTTGAGATAGGGCACATGCCAGCTGAAGTCGAAGTTGCTTTTCCGGTCGCCGGGATCCGCCCGATCTCCATATCCGAGACTGCCACCGGCGTTTCCGGTGCCTCCGCCTGTGGAGTTGAAACTAAAAATATTCTGCCTGAAGGTATGCAGCGTAATGGGATGCCCGACGCCCCAGAAGATGGACCAGCGAGTGAAGCTGATTTCGAGGTTGTCGCCCAGGTTGAAGTCCGCTTTCTGTCCGTTGTACCAGGGCCGCGCGGGATAGCTGTGTCCGGAGAGCTTCCCGAGCACGATATCGAACCGGTAGGTTCCGACGTGTGGAAAGAACGGCAGCGGGTGTGGCCGGGTGGAGACAAAGCGCAGGTTATAGGTAGGCTCCGCGTTGCTCGAAAATGCGAGCGGGCCCATCGTGGTGGGTCCCCAGTAGAGCTCCTGCTTGCCGAGGGAGACAGCGTTGCCGGCGAACGCCACACCGGCATACAGCTCAATAGGACGCTGCCGTTCGTATGCAGCGCGTGCAGTTACCGGCGCGATCAGCGGATCGGGGGTCGCCACACCGGAAGCCTGCGATCGATCGATGAAGTTGATCAGATCGGTCACCGCCTGCGTGTTGGCCGGATTTCCCATGCTGTGCTGCACTTCCTGCCGGTCGTAAAAGAACAGCCTTCCGGAGTGTGCGCGTACGGAGAAGCCCGCGATCGCACTGCTGCCACGTCCCAGCGGCCGCCCGAAATCGTTCCACCAGGTCTGGCCAAAGTGGAAGCTGTCGGCCAGCGCCGGGCCTGCGATGGTGCCGTAACGCGCATAGACGGACTGCACCGTCAGCGATTCGAAATAGTTCGGTTCGGTCGCCAGTTCCTGATGAAGACCGGCGATCAGGCGGTGCGCCTCGCTCAGTTCACCCTGGCTGAAATTGTCGGTGGTGCTGGCCAGGTCTTCGGCGAGATTGAGCTGCCGCAGACACTCCTGCCGCGTCCAGGGCCGAATCGAGACGCTTTGCCCCGGGATGAACCCAAGGGCGGCGAGCCGCTCGAGCGCAGGATAGACCCAGCTATCCATAGGCTCGTTAGTGGATCCGATGGCGTCAGGATCGGTCCCTTCCTCGAAGAGCTGGGGGGGACGGTTAGCAATTGGGTCAGGGGGAATGTGCATGGTCGCTGGCGCGCGCTGCTTTCGGGGCGCTCCGTATTCCCCTGGCATGGGTGTGGCATCGAAGGGGTTCAGGCTGAAGTCGTGATGGCGATGGTAGACGTAGTGGCCGATGAGCCATCCACTGGCGCTGCCGACGAGGATATCGGAAGGAAAGTGCTTTTCCGCCAGCACGCGGCTGACGCTGACTGCGGTTGCCGTGCCATAGAAAGCCGTGCGGGAGAGCCAGCCGGGATACTCGTCGCCCAGCACCGACGCCATGGCCCATGCCGCGGTGGCGTGGTTGGAAGGAAAAGATGAGCCTGTCGGGCCGGAATGGAAGAAGTTGCCTTGCGCATTGTTGACGTCCGGACGATCGCGGCGCGAGATGAATTTGACCACCTCGTTGACGACGAGGCTGTCCCCGAGCGCCTCTCCTGTGAGCAGGGCGGTCTCATGTGCCTGCGGAGCATCGTGGCCAAGAGACCACACATACATGCCGGACGGCAGCGCACCGAGGGCGACGAGACCGGCGTCAGAAAACGTGTTGAAGTGTTTCTGATCGTTGGGGCTGATCTGCAGATCCTGGGTCATCGTGTGATGATCGCTTCCGATCAACACACCCGTTGCCGCAGCGAAAGGAAGCAGCCAGATTCCGTCGGCCGGGCGAAGGTGCAACGGGCTGGTCCAGATCGCTTTCTGATCGGCCAGAAGACGACGCGGCATGCCGGTGAGGGTGATGTCTTCCGGTGCCACGCTGCTCGAGGTTCCGTTGGGGGAAGGGCTCGCCTGAGTCTGCGGCAAGGGCGCCTCGGGCAGTGAGGAGCTTTCGCGCACCGGCGAGGACGCCTGCCGATTGGGGCTGACCTGCTGTGCATCAGAGATTGCCGCTATCGGCAGAAGAAAGTACGCCGTCATCAGGAGCAGAGCTTTGGATGTGGGGAGAGTCAAAGGCATTGGAGAGGAAAGGGCGGCGGAGAGCCGTCACCCTTGCTGAAGGCTATCACAGGCCTGGCGGTACACGTGGTCTGCAAAGACGTCTGCGAACGGCGAACACGGAGCTTTCTATCGTGGATCTGGAACGAGTCTCGTCATGGTATACGTGACTCCGCCGGAGCGGCCGCAGATCGGTACACCACTTCCCTCTCCAAGCCTGGTCGCAAGCTTCTCCTGCTTTTGCGCGCCGACGTTGACGGAAAGAGACGATGCGGCGAAGCAGCTTCCGTGCGTGACCACATCGCCGCTGATCCAGCGAAGGCTTGCGGTAAGCTCTGCTCCCGGTACCACGGTGACGGGAAGCACTACAGGGCCCGGATGCATGCCGCGCGGCGTCTCTCTCGAGATGGGAAGAGGCTTGTTGGCGGAGTCGAGAAAGGTGAGTGCAGGAAATCCGGCGACGCTGCAGGGTGTTGACCCGACATTGCGCAGCACCAGCAGCGTGCCGCTGTGAGACATGCCGTCAAAGCTGCCATTCTCGCTGTCGGTCGAGAGCGAAAGCTGGCTGGCCGAACAGGAAGGGGCCCGCTCCATTTGCGCAAAGACGCTGGGCACGAGCAGCAAACAGAACCCCGTCCATACCAGCAACACCGATCTGCGCTTCATCCCATTCTCCGTCACGAGCCATGATAACTCGCCCGGCCGGCTGTCTTCCTGCTTGCAGCGACGTGCAGCCAGCGCGTTGGCGTGAGGGTGCTACAGGTGGTCTCGCTGCTTGAGCGCGACGACCGCATGCCAACCCAGATCTCAGCATCGAGAGATGGGCCATCCAGCTGCCGCAGGCCGTCCGTTCATACGCCTTGATACGTACCGGAATCAGCTGCGCGCAACAAGGCTTCTGGCCATCGCATCGGCACGTTCCCGGAGCCGGTCTGTATCGGCCAGGATAGCGTCGATGAGCTTGTTGTGTTTGGGAAGACTTGCACGGGCTTCGTCGAGCAGCAGCAGGTGGTCATGCCACGCGCCAAGGGCTTCCTGCGATGCCTCGAATCGGGCCGCGGTTTTCGCTGCAGCTTTCGCGCTCTCTACGCCGGGTTCCGCCAGGTAGCGTGCCGTCTTGCAGGCTTTTCGCATCGCGTGCAGGCCATCGTCCTGTCCCGGGTCGAGATCGCGCGCTTTGCCCTCGAACCAACGCTGCGCGATGTCGGCCAGCTGGCCTCCGCTCAAGTTGAGGTCGAGCGCAGGTTTGAGGACGATTTCCAGATCATCGAGAGCGCGTTCGAGTTTGCGATGATCTTTCTTCAATCGCACGCGCAGCTTGTCCGCAGCTTTGTGCCGTGCACTGGCAAGCTCCGCGTCGAGCGCCGCTGTTTTGCGTGCCGGCGTATAGTCACGAAGAAGATCGCGATGCACGTCGCAGTCGCGCACCTCTCCGGCGGCGCGGCGAATTTTACCGAGCGAGCGGCGAAGCGATCTCGTACTCCGTTTCAGCGCGTCGATACCGGAACACAAGGCTAGTAGCTCTAGCGTGGCCTCGATGCGGCGCGTCGTGGAACGAAGCAAATGGACCGGTTTCGGCTTGGCGTGGTCGAGACATTCCGCGATTGCAGATCGAAGCATCAACGTCTGGCGGAGAAGAATGAGAACGGGCTGTGGCATGGAGCTCACCTGCTTAGGAGAGATGCATCCCCGCCAACTCTCGTCGCGTCCGCGCCACCGATGTTGGCGGTTGCTTTCCCATCATCAGCCAATGCGGACCGGTATGAGCCGGTATCATCAAGATGCCGCATGCGCAGGCCGCTCCGCCGTTTGCCAAGAAAGGTTGTGCATGACCCCACAGATCGTTCCGCCGTTTACCGACCCTGCTCAGGCTGCTCGCAAGGTTCAGATCGCCGAAGACCTCTGGAATACGCGTGATCCCGAGCGGGTTGCCGCCGCGTATACCGAAGACACCGAATGGCGAAACCGCGCCGAGTTTGTTCAGGGCCGTCCGCAGGTCACTGAATTTTTGCGCCGGAAATGGAACCGCGAACTCTCGTACCGGTTGAAGAAGGAGCTTTGGGCCTTCGGCGACAACCGCATGGCGGTGAAGTTCCACTACGAATGGCACGACGATAGCGGGCAGTGGTTCCGCAGCTATGGCAACGAACTGTGGGAGTTCGCGCCGAGCGGCTTGATGCAACGCCGAGAAGCCAGCATCAACGACCTTCCGATCCGCGAAGAGGACTGCATGCTGCACGGCTGAAGACAGGGCCTGCCAGCGGGCGCACCTATACGGACGCCCGCGAACATCTTTTCTGCCGGGCGAAGCCGGTACACCCCCCACGAAGTGGGCGCCTCCCGCGCAGGGAGCCCGCGCAGGGAGCCCGCGCAGGAGCGCAGTCTTACCCTCCTACGGCGCCTCGCTCCTGGTCACGTTGAAGCGGTACGTCACACTGAGATAGGCGATCGTCAAAGGGGCGCCGTGGCCATTGCCCCGCATCAGCGTTCCCGGAGAAAAATGTCCGACGCCCGCGTTCAACGCGACATAGGGATTGATCATCCACTTGCCCGAACCATCGAACTCCCTGCCCAGGTCGCTGCTGCCAAATCCTGCTGCGGGGACTTTCACGGCGACTCCTCCTGCGGCGTTGTAGGCGCTATCGTTGCGTGTAGGTACCTGTAGCCACTCCTGCTGGAACAAGATCGCCACACGTTTCGTCGGCTTGGCGTCGAGGTTGATCCTCTCCTGTTGGATATTCTGGAAGCCAAACAGGTCGGTCAAACCAAAAGCGTTGTGGTTGGTCGGATACTGCTGGTCGAAGGTGCCAAACCGTTGCAGGTCGGGCCGCGAGTTACCGGAGGCGTAGTCGTACTCTCCGACCAGGCGAGGCTTCCAGGGCACGCGGTGCGCCGTATAGCCCACCTTGGCGTATCCCGCTCCGGCATGGATCGAATCGTTCGCATAGCTTCCACGCTGCAGGGCTCCAAGCAGGTCCACGTAAAGGCCTCCGGGCAGTGTTCCTGTCACTTCCGCCCCGGGCGTCACCGTCGTCTGCGTGCCGAAGATGCGCTGCGGACTGCTCACGCGGGGGAACGCCTTGATATAGACGAAGGGCTGGACCATGAGGTACGGTACCCAGCTTCCGATCGTTCCCACCGCACCATGAAAGGTAAGCCCCGCTCCATGCTTGTCGAGCGAGCCGGGATGCACCCCCACGACCGAGGTGCTGAAGAGGTCCAGCCGGTTCTTGTCTCCCACGCGAGCCAGGAAGCCGTCCCAGGTGCGGCTGTTGTTGTTCCAGTCGCTGATGCCCACCAGCCGCTCCGAGCCGTATCGCAGCTCCTGCCGTCCGGCCACGAGCTTCAAACCGGAAGCGTGAAGGTCGACGTACGCCTGCCGCGCGTCGAAGGTATCTCGCATCGTCGGCGCAGCGTATCTGGCAGGAAGCCCGGGAGCATGCGTGTCGATGAACTGTGTGTATGCCGTGATCCAGTGGGCAGGCCGCACCTCGAGTCCTCCATAGACCCTGGTTAGCAGGTACAGCTGATCGTTGCCGGAAGAGTAGTTAACCGAAGTCTGATTTTCGGCCCGCCCCCGCACCTGAAAGTCGGCAGTCGCCCACTTTGGCATACCGTCCCAAGGCAGCGTCTGTACCTTGGAAAGGGTCCCCGGATTATCGAGGAAGTTCGCTCCGGCTTTCTGCGCACATACGGGAGCAACTGCCAACAAAGTGGCCGCAAGCCCCGTCAGACACCCGCGCAACAACTTGCCGGCGGAGTAGATACACTTCGGCATCAACTGAACTCTCACTAAGCCCTCCCAAGGTTCGCAGCATGCAAATTTCTGTTTTGGTATGAAGCTTTCAATTTACGCGGCGTTCACGCGACGGTCAACGTATATATGAGGTCCTATCGCGATCGAAGACAAACGACCGGAGCATGGCGCCGCAAATCCGCCGCCCTGGCGAACGCAACGAAAGCTGTCCCCATCCACGTGCACGTTGCGCAGTCCTTTGTAGAGCTGTGCGGTCGATCTCTGCAGTTGAGCTGTGCGGTTGATGTCTGGCTGATACCTCTGGACTGATGTCTTCTTGCCTGCCTGAGCACCTGTCATCGAGGACACCCCCTGAAACTTGGACCGACCGTGAAGAGCAAACCCGCATCTGAGTGCTCAGGAGACCTGCCACCCGGGCCCTCTTGATCAGTGACGGAGGGAGCAACGTGCAGGGTCCACATACTGCAAAATCCGAAGGAGACGCCGCCGGAACCGCAGTCAGAAGCGGCTCTCCCGCACCTGCCGGCGCCCGGCTGATCGGCATCCTGAGCTCCGATCCTGCTTCCGTCCGGCGGTTGCAGGACGCCATGCTCCAGCTCCAACTCGTGGCCGTCCTTTTGGACGAAGGCGCAATCTTCGAGACGATTCCCGCCAATCTGGCAATGATTGTCGCCGATGAGGCCGCAGCAATCCGGCTGAGCGCTTCCTTCTTCAAGGAGCAAACAGAACACAGAGTCGCGATACTTGGGATTCGCCCCGCGGCACCGACCGGAACCAACCCGCCCGAGGTCTCGGATACGAGTGCAAGCGCAGATCGAGACGACACTCCCGTTGCTCCTGCCGGCCCGCACCCTGGCAGTCTGCTCGATGGCATCCTGTTGCTGCCGGAGTCTCCTGAGCGGATCGCGCTTCAGCTAGGGGCCGTTCTGGATGCGCACCGCGCCTCTGCCAGGCGTTTCGACGCCACGCTCGAGGAGCTCGCTATGAATCGCCGCATCTTCCAGTCCATCAGCAGCGGGATCACTGTCGCCGACGCCACTTTACCCGACCTTCCGCTCACCTACGCGAACCCCGCCTTTGAAGCGATGACCGGATATTCCTTCGGGGAGATCCAGGGCAGAAACTGCCGCTTCCTTCAAGGCAGCGAACGCGATCAGCCCGGCATCATCGCGATTCGTGAAGCCATCGCCACCGGCGGGAAAAGCGTCACCGTGGTCAAGAATTTCCGCAAGGACGGCACGGCGTTCTGGAATGAGCTCTCGCTCTCCCCCATCTGCAACCGCGACGGCCGCGTCACCCACTTTGTCGGCATTCAGAACGACGTCACGGCGCGCGTCGAGTTCGAAGAAGCCCTGCGCGAAAGCGAAAAGCTGGCTGCGGTAGGACGGCTTGCTGCCTCGATCGCGCACGAGATCAACAACCCGCTGGAATCTGTCATGAATCTGGTCTACCTGGCGCAGCGGGCCGAAAATCCTGACGAGGTCACCCAATATCTCGACACCGCCGATAAGGAGTTGCAGCGCGTCAAGCTGATCGCCTCGCGTTCGCTTCGCTTCTACAAGCAGTCGACACGCGCCCAGCCGGTCAGTTGCACGGAACTGATCGGGTCGGTGCTCGACGTTCATCAATCGAGGCTGCACACCCACGGCGTCACGGTAGAACGGCGCGACCGCTGCGATTGCTCGATTGTCTGCATGGACAGCGAGATCCGTCAGGTCCTCAACAATCTTGTCAGCAACGCAATCGATGCGCTGCACGGTGCCCCAGGGCGTCTTCTGGTCCGCAGCCGGGAAGCGACAGAGTGGAGCAGCGGCGCGCGCGGCGTGGTTATTTCCATCGCCGACACGGGAACGGGCATCAGTCCGGACACCATGAAGAACGTCTACAAGGCTTTCTACACGACTAAGGGCATTGGCGGCACGGGACTTGGTCTTTGGATCAGCAGCGAGATCGTGGAGCGCCACCATGGCAGGCTGTTGGTCCGCAGCACCCAGCGTCCCGGCAAAACCGGAACCGTCTTCCAGCTCTTCCTTCCAAATCAAAGCCCTCTGGCCGTGTGAAGGCAGGACGATCAACTGGAGACTCACAGGCCCAGCCCAGGTCGTACAGGCTACAACGTTGCCGCGCGGTCGGGAGGCGGAGACACGTCTTAGATTGCGGAATTAGCTGGGCGAAACGGGCAGACCCGGGCGATAAACAAGTTTGTTGAGTGCTCAGCGCCCTTCAGGAGCAGGCACCATCACAGCATTGGGATCTATCTTCGGAATGCCAAAGTGTCCGCTGAGATGGAGCAGGTCCAGTGGACGAAGCTCGCAGCTGATCTGCACCACACTCATGTCGCTCGGAGATCGGGTGAGGACGGTGATTCCACTGATGTCCGCGCCTGTGAAGTGCAGCCAGAGGTCGATGACCGCGCTTTGGGGCTGGGCCGTCGACGCCGGGGTCTGGTTGCCATTCACCAGGTGCTTCCAACCCGCGGCATGGTACGCATCGAGAATAGATCCCATCGTCTCCGGCGTGTAGAAGGCTGGTCGCGGATAGCGGTAGTTGTCCACCGAGACGCTGGTAAGAGCAGCCGCTGCGGCATTCGGATCCATTCCGCCGGAGGCGAGCAGGTTTTGCGCGACCTGCAGCATCGAGCGGTCGAAGACGAATCCGGTGTGAGTGGCAGGCTGGTCTGCCAGGTTCATGAATGCACCCTGAATATCGGCCGGGGTGCCGGCGGGCGGCTGGGCAAAGGCCGCGGCTGCCGAAAGCATAAGGGCGAAGAAGACGGGACGCAGTTTCATGGAATGACTCCCTGCTGACTTAGACCCGGAACCCCGGGAGGAGTTACGGCGTACTCGCCTGACATGATTATTCGCCTGCGGGCGCAAGGGTGGCAAGCGGCGGCCTCTTTCAACGCCTGGGCCTCCTCCACTATCATTGGGCTGTATGCCTTTTCCGATCAAAGTTTGCGTCGTCTGTTCTGAAGAGTTCGAGCTGAAGCCGGACAAGCCCGGGTTTGCGAATCGCTGCCCGGAGTGCAGCAGCCTGGAGCCGGAGACGGCCGAGCCCGGAGCAAAGAAGCGCATGGATGCGGTGGACCGCAAGAGTGAGAGCGAGGCAAATGCGGCGCGAAGACAAGCCATGAAAGAACTGCTGTATCGCCGAGACAGCTGAACGACAAGCTGAACGCCGGCCCAGTCCACCCACAGGGGCCATCTACCGCCACGCGTGATCAGTTGATGACGGTGCACATGGGAAGGTGAGCGCGTCCGTTAATCGCCCTGTGCTTTATTGCGCCGGCCGGGGTGCGAAGTAGCCCTTCTGAGCGCGGACGTGATATCGCGGATCGTTCGCCTGAAAATAGATCGTGCGGAAGCTGCCGTCGGCAATTAGATTCGCCGGGCGGTAGACCAGCGAGTACTGGCTGCGCAGCTCTTCTTCAATGTTGTGAAATCCGATCGCTACATCTTCAAGCTTGGTCGGATAGAACGCCTGCCCGCCTGTCGCCTCGGAGATGGCCTTCAGAATGTCGTCGCCTTTGTCCTTGCTTGGGCTGATGTTGGTGCTGATGGAATAGACGATGGTTTGCGCGCGCTGGCACATCTTGATCGCGTCCGACTCTTCGGCGCGGCTGTAGTTGTCGTCGCCGTCCGAGACAAGGATTAAGGCGCGGCGTACTGCCCCTTGATCCTGCAAGGTGAGCATCTGGTCTTTGCACGTCTTGTAGAGCGCGTCGAACATCGCGGTTCCTCCACCCGGACGCAGCTTGCGGATGCCTTGATTCAGCAGGTCGACATTGTTGGTAAAGTCCTGCGCGACGTCGGTGTTGATATCGAAGCCTTCAACAAAGGCGCGGTCGTTGCGGTGAAGAATCTGCAGCAGGAATTCGATCGCGGAGTCCTGCTCGAACTGGAAGCGCTGCCGGATCGAGCTCGACGTATCGAGCATGATGCCGACGCGCAGAGGAAGATTGGTCTGCTGGGTAAAACGCAGGACCGCAACAGGGGGGTGGCCGTCGTCGAGCAGGCCGAAGTTCTCTCGCTGCAGGCCGGTGATGAATTTTCCCTTCTTATCGGTCACCGTAAAGATCAGATTTACTTCGTTGGCCTGCACCTTGATCGTGGTGATCGGCTCGTCTGGTGCGGGTGGAGTAGGCGCGCTCTGAGGTGTGGAGGGTGACGCGTTCTGCGGCGCGGGGGAGGACGCCGGTGCGGAACTGGACACGGGTGAAGCAGAGGCGGGCCGCGGGGCTGCGGGAGCCTGGGGAGCTGAATTTTGGGGAGCCGGATTCTGGTTTTGCGGCACCGTGACCTGGGGAGCCGGTGCAGAAGGCAGTGCAGTCGGGGTAGTGCCTGGAACCTGCGGCGAGGTAGTTTGCGCGATGCCCGGTACCGAGGAGGCAAGAAGCAGAGAGCAAAGAAGGAAGGAGTGTTTCACCCCGGAGATGCGATTCATTTGGTCGAGTCCAGTCACTGGGGACGATTCTACCGAATTGCGGGCGTATTCGCGCGCAGGGCAACGAGAAAGTCTGTCAGTTCACGCGGCAGCGGTGCTTCGAGATCCATGCCCTTGCGCGTCTGCGGATGCGTGAACGACAGGTGCGCGGCATGGAGAAAATTGCGTTCGAGTTGAAGTTCGGCAGCGAGACCGGGAATCACATGCGGTGCGCCGTACAACGTGTCTCCCACGACCGGGTGGCCGAGAGACTGCGCGTGTACGCGGATCTGGTGCGTGCGTCCGGTTTCGATGCGGACCTCCACCAGGGTGAAGGGGCCAAAGGGCGAGTCGATCCTTTCGAGAACGTGGAAGTGAGAGGTGGCGGTGCGTCCATCGGCACGGCGCGTAGTCATTCGCGTGCGACGGATGAGGTCGCGTGCGATCGGAAGGTTGACCGTGGTGTCTTCTTTTTTCAGATGTCCGTGAAGCAGCGCAAGATAGGTTTTCGTAATCTTGCGCTCGGAAAACATCTCGCCCAGCTTGCGATGGGCGCTGTCGTCCTTGGCAATCACAATGAGACCGCTGGTCAGTTTGTCGAGACGATGCACGATGCCGGGACGCAGATCGCCGCCTACCTCGGAAAGGTGCGCGAAATGGTGCAAGAGCGCGTTGACCAGGGTGCCGCGGTTGCGCGCGTCGCTGGTCTCGCCGGCGCCTGCGTGGACCATCATGCCGGCAGGTTTATTTACAACGGCAAGGTGCTTGTCCTCGTACACCACATCGAGCGGAATGTCTTCGGCAATGGCATGGAGCGGGGGCGGTTGCGGTGTGCCTTCGATCTGGATCGACTCGCCACCATGGAGCTTCTGCTTGGTCTTACCCGGATGTCCGTCTACCTGGACCTGACCGGCTTCGATCAGCATCTGGACGCGGGCGCGGGAGATGTCGGGAATGGCCTGCGCGAGGTACCGGTCGAGGCGGAGATTGGCGGCGGCGGGGTCGGCGGTGAAGGTGCGTATGCCCGGCTCGGTTTCGGCATCGTCCTCTGCATCGAGCTCGATGACAGTAACCTGCAGAGCAACCGGCTCCTCGACGCCTCGGGTGGCCATGTACTCGGGGCGCACGGTGCGGCGGCGGTGGCCTTTGGGAAGCATGTTTTTAGACGGCATGGGAGACCAGCTTTCGAGGCCGCAGGAAGATCAAGCCGGCTGTCATGATCATACCGAGAGCGATCCATTGGACAGGGTCGAGCAGATGGCGCGAAGGGTCCGCATAGGGATAGGGCTGGCGAAAAAAGGTCAGCAGAAACTGAATTATTCCCGCCGCGGAGAAGGCCAGGGCGAAGGTGTCGCCGGGCCGAAGATGCCGCACACCTCGCAGCAGAACCACAGTGAGCGACGCAGCGGCCAGGGCAACATATAACGGGACAGGGTGTAGCGGTGTGCGGTCCGGCGGGATCGGAAGTCCCCAGGACAGCGTGGTTGGCAGACCGGCGTCACTGCCTTCGGCGAGATGGCCAAGCGCGAGAAAGGCCCAGGCAAGCGTCGCGCAAGGGCTCCAGGCGTCTAGCGTTCGCAGCACTGGAATCCTGTGCATACGCAGATAAACCAGCGTGACAGCAAAGGTGAGTGCGATCCCGGTCGCAGTAAGCGAAGGAACCGTCAGCAGCAGGATGGGGTAGTGGAGAAAATTCTTGAGGTTCGTGACAACGAGCAGCAGACGCGACAGGACCAACGCCGACAGGATAACGAACAGCCCGGCGTTCCAGAGCTTTTCGGGATCGAGCCCGGACGCGAGGGCCGTGCGCAGACTCAAGGTAAGGGCGGCCATCAGTCCGGCAGCGGCAAGAACGCCGAAGGTGGGGATCAGAAGGTGGCCGGAGTGGAAGAGGAAGGGATGCAAATTCAGAGATTGCGGAGCGAAGAGCACAAAGAAGACCGACCCGCTGGGCCGTACGTCGAGTCGCTGGTGAACCCGTCTAAGACGGCGGGACCCCGCCGTGGTTCTTTAGGCGTTCCTGACTGGAGGACAGCACACCGAACCATATATACGAGCTAGGCCCCTGTTCAATGAATATTGGTTCAACCAGCGTAGGTCGCGTACCTGCTTTGCAGGCCGGTAATCTTGAGTTGGATGCTAAAGGGAATGCGCGCGAATGGCAAGCGCCTCCGCCCGGCGCAGATAAGCCCGAACTCACATTGGCGCGACGACGGCCTCTGCGTGAGCCTTACCTTCACGTCTGCTTTGTTGGGATTCCCTGGAGCACCCAGCCGGATATTCCTAGGCGCTCTAATTCCAGCCATTCAGGATCATGATGCTGCTGCCAGCATTTGATCGATAGCCGAAGAGAGCGTAGCGGCCGTCCGGCGAGCCCGAGACGCTGTCGTTGATAGCTTCCGGGGCATGTCCAACGATCTGCGTCTGTTTCGTCTTCAGATCCAGCCGAACCATTACTGTTGCTGACGAGGAGGGAACACGCTTCAGGTAGAGCAGGCTGTTTCGTGAGATCGCCCACGCGTGCCACATTCCGGGCCCAAGCGTGGCCAGCGCCACGTCACTATGATCCTGCTGCAAAGAAAGTCGACGGATCTCGCTTCGCCCCATGTCACCGACATAGAGCAGAGCGCTTCCATCAGGAGCTTCCATCCCGTTGAAGCCGCCGTGTCTGGTTACCTGGAGATCGGCCAACGCGTCCAGCGAATGCCTCCAGATCTGCCAGTCTCCGGTCCGATTCGAGCTGTAGTAAATCGCGCGTCCATCATGGGACCACGCAGGAACGACGTTGTCAGAGTCCGTCCGGGTCGAGTCGGTGATCCGTATCGACACCCCGCTATCCAGGTTCGCCACGTAGATATCGGCACGGCCACCGCCTCTGGAATCAAAAGCGAGCGAGCGGCTGTCGGGCGCCCACCGCGGCGAGCCGGTCATCGGCCCGTTGAAGTGCGTAATCCTTCTCGGCTCGCTGCCATCGGCGCGACAGACCCAGATTTCGTTGGTGCCGGAGCGGTCGCTGCGGAAAGCAATGTGCGTTCCATCGGGTGAATAGACGGCGCTTGCGTCGAAGAAGTTGGAGGCGATAAACGGTTGCGCGTCGCCATGCGCGTCCAGGGGCAGGCGCCATACAGAAACATTGTTCGGCGAATTGACATACGCCATCCGATGACCCACAGGCGAAACCGTGGGAGACGAGGTATGAGTGAGCGGCGTGGTGACTCCGGTAGGCGGCCCGCCGCTGAGAGGAAGACTCCAGATGCTGCCCAGGCTGGTCGCCCGACCCGAGGAAAAGATGATCCGTCCTCCGTCCGTGCTCCATGCCAGACCGTCGATAGGATTTGATCGCGACGTGAGTTTGCGTTCGTGTCCGCCCGAGGCCGCAATCAGATAAATCTCGTCGGAGGAGTCCCCCTGTGAGCGCCGAAACGCGATCTGTGCGCCGTCAGGGGAGAACGCTGCCTGGTCATCCACCATGCGTGGAGGTGTATGGGTCAGCTGCCGCTTCTGCCCCGTCTCGGCCGAGATCAAGGTGAGCGCCGGACTTTCATCTCCCTTGCTTTGATCGGTCGTTACCAGCGTATGACCGTCCGGGGACCAGCAAAGAGTGGCCGGGCCACGGAAGGCGTCCTCCGCCCCCGCAATTGTGGCGATGCTTCGTCTCAGCGCGGGATTCTGCTTCCTGGCAATCACAACTTCAAAAGGCTGGTCGTCCCCGCGAGCATGCAAAAACGCGATCTCGGAGCCGTCCGGCGACCAGGTCGGCGAGTAGTCGTCAAAGCCTGTATCGATCAAGATCCGGCGGTCTTCGCCCGGAACGTGCTGCAGGTAGATGCTTTGGTGAGAGGATTTGTTTGCCCGCCAGGTGTAAGCCAGCTCCTGACCATCCGGGGAAAATGCCGGCTGCAGAAACAGGCCCGGAGTGCTGGCAAGCGGTGTGGTGCTTGTGCCGTTCTCGCCAGTGCCCTCCTTCCGTGTCTCCATGAAGCGGAACGCCACCAGCAGGAGAACGCATGCGATAGCAGCCACAGCGGCAGTACGAAACCCAACGGACGCAGCCCGCCACTTCGTCGAAGCTTCCGGAGAGGACGCAGCGGATGGCTCCGGCGTTAGAACCACACCCGCCCCTTCAGACCAACCCTCCGGTGAGTTGGCCGTGAGCGTCTGGCCCTCCGCGACCGATGGTGAAGGCAGAGCATCGAGCAGGCTGAAGACCGGTGCGACAAAACGGTATCCCACCTTCGGTACCGTTTCAATAAACCGTTCCACCTCAGAGGTCCGGCCGAGTGTCCTGCGGATGTTCGCGATGTGGACGCTCAGGTTAGCATCCTGCACGTAACTGTCCGGCCACACCGAACGAATCAGGTAATCCTTCTCAAGCAGACGTCCAGCGCTCGCAAGCATGATCACCAGAAGATCGAACGTCTTTGGCGGCAGCGACAGGAGCACGTCATTCTGCCACAGGCGCCGCTCCCTGACGTCAAGACGATACTCCCCGAATGTATAGATACGATCTTTGGTCGCCATGGCGTACTTACGCGAGCCCGCGATTCCATCCGAGAGCCCCTGCCAAAACGAGTCTCGCGAGCATTTGTTTAACCAGAATAAGAAGCCACCGTAAACACACGATGAATACGCCTCGGATGAGCGACACAGATCTGCTTTTGGAAATAATTTAGCGGTTCTTTGAAGACCCTTTATGCCTTGCCGCCAGGGGATCTCTACACTCGGGCTCGTAGGCAGGAGAGCTTCCATCCGGGCACCACCTGCCGACAGACCCCTTTCACTTTGAACATCATCCTGACCACCGAGGCCGTTCCATGCACCGAAGAGCTTTTCTACAAAACACGATTGCGCTCTCGCTCGCGCCGTCCGCCAAACTTCTGGCCTCGCCCCCGGGTTGTGGAGACCAGACGGTACGACCAAAGACAAATCCCCTCGAAGACTTCGATTTCGTTTTCTTCACCGATGCGCATCTGCAGCCGGAACTGGGGGCCGCAGCCGCATGTTCGAAATGTTTCGCTCAGATGAATGCAGCGAAGCCAGAGTTCTGCATCGCTGGCGGCGATCAGGTCTTTGACGTATGCGAACAGGATCTGAGCCGTGCGCACATGCTTTTCAAGTTCTATCGCCAGACCGAGTCAGAACTCGCCTGCAAGGTGTATCACACGGTCGGCAATCACGATGTCATCGGTCTCAACCAGAAAAGTCCGATCGAGCCGGGCGATCACGAATACGGCAAGAAGCTCTACGAAGACAACTTCGGCAAGCTCTACTATTCCTACGATTACAAGGGCTGGCACTTCATTGTCCTCGACTCCATCGGCATCGAGTACTACAAGATCTTTACCTCCCACTTCGATGGAGCGCAGCTGAACTGGCTCGAGGCGGATCTGGCCGCCGTATCACACACCACACCGATCATTGTCGTCTCGCATGTGCCGATCGCGTCGATGCTCGGCTCCTTCTCCTCTGAATCCACCTCTGGGCCGATCGCCGGCAACTCCTATGCGGTGCACGGCCTGCTCGCCAGGCACAACGTGAAACTCGTGCTCCAGGGCCACCTGCACCTCTGGGAGAAGACGCAGTATCACGGAACCGAGTACCTGATCAGCGGAGCCGTCTCCGGAAACTGGTGGAAGGGAAGGCAGGAAGATGGCAGCGCGGAAGGTTACACGCTCTGCCAGGTGCGAGGGCATGAGGTGTTCACCTCCTACGTCACGTATCCCTGGGTTGCAGCCGACCACCTCACATAACTCTTTCGCGTTTTCGTGCCGCCGGGTTTCGCGGTCATCCTGACCCTCCACACCAACAGCAGGCACAGCTTTCAAGAAAGGTACATCGATGCACGTCTCAGCGATAACACTCCGTACACGACCTCTGTGGCACTCTCGAACGATCAGATCGATCCTTCTTGTCCTCTCGTTCTTTCTTCCTGCCATGTCTGCCTTCACGCAGACCGTCAGCAGCATCACCGGCTCCGTCACCGACACCTCAGGCGCCATCGTTCGCGACGCGAAGATCACCATTGAGAACTCCGCAACCCATGTCATCTCGCGTGCACTTACTAATTCCGCCGGCTCATATGTCGTGACCGACCTGGTTCCCGGCGCATACGTCGTCACCGTGGAACGCGCCGGCTTCGAACAGAACGTCATCACCGCTGTCAACGTGGACGTCGGTAACGCAACGCGCGCCGATGCACAACTGAAAACAGGTTTGACCACCGAGACCGTTGAAGTTCAAGCCCCTGCGATCGAGCTTGAGACCACCCAGCCTCAGCAGGGAACGATTATCGAAAGCAAGATCACGCAGGAAATTCCAATCCTGATCGGCGGAGGTCCTGGAAATCAGGGTCCGCACGATCGTCAGATCGACGACTACATCTTCCTCGCCCCCGGGGTCACCGGCGGCGAGTGGAGCCATCGCATCAACGGAGGAACGGACTTCGCCAACACCGTCATGTTCAACGGTGTTGTCGCTGTGCAGGCCGAGACCCAGGGATATCAATCCAACATCAATCCGCCGTTCGAGATGGTCAACGAAATTCAGATCCTGACCAACAGCTTCAGCGCGCAGTACGGCCTGGGCCAGGGCGTCGCGTCCTACCAGTTCGCCTCCGGTACCGATGCCCTGCACGGCGATGCGTTCGAGGTTCTGCGGAACACGTTGTTCAACGCCGCCGGCGCAAACCCCGGCTTCAACGCGAACGGCACCAAGCGTTCCGCGCCCTCCATCAACGAACACAACTATGGATTCTCGCTCGGCGGCCCCGTCGTGCTGCCCAGGCTCTATAACGGCCATGGAAAAACCTTCTTCCATCTGAGCTTCGACTGGTTCCGTTTGAACCAGCAGGATACCGGCACCATGACCGTGCCGACCGTCGCTCAGACCAATGGCGACTTCAGCAGTCTCCTCTCTCTGGCTTCGCCTCAGACCATCTTCGTTCCGCAAGGCTTTGTCGCACCCAGTGGATGCAGAGCTCCGGCCCCGGGTCAGCCCTGGCCAGGAAACATCATCCCCAAAGGTTGCTTCAGCGCATCGTCGGCGAGCCTGCTCCCGCTCATCCCCGCGCCCAGCCATCCCGGTCTGAGCAATAACGTCAGCTCGTCGATCGGCACGCTTCCTACCCGCCAGTTCAACTGGGGGTTCTCGATCGACCACAACCTTACCGAGACTCAGAAGCTGCACGTAAGCTTCTGGCGCGACAAATACAAGTACGTCTTCTGCTGCAGCAACAATGCGCACTTCGGCAATGCTTTGGGCGGTTCCACGGATGAGCCGCGGCTCGGCACCGGACTATTCCTCACGTATTCGAACGTTCTGTCGCCGCACCTCGTCATGACCGCGGGTTTCGGTGGCACCGGCGAAATCAACAACGGCTTGAACGCTCACATGGGAGTTCATCTGAACTCGGTAGTCGACGGCACCGTGCTGCCTACCATCAGGTTCAACCAGAACGGACTGCCGAACGCACCCACAACCTGGGGCAACAGCACAGCTGGAAGCACCGCCGCAGTCAACCGCAAGCTCGGCTTGAGCTTTGACAACAACTGGCTTTGGACCGCAGGCCGCCACACCTTCAACATCGGCTGGGAACTTCGCCATGCCGCGCAGGATGATAACGAGTGCCCGACGTGCGGCGGATCTTTCGGCTTCAGCAACCGCACCACCGCCGATCCAGCCAACGTCGGCAGCACAGGCAACGCCTTTGCCAGCTTCCTTCTAGGCGATGCAGACTCCAGCTATCGCAGATTCACCCAGGAGAACAAGCTTCGCAACTTCTATGTTGGCCCCTACATCCAGGACGACATCAAGATCTCGCCGAAATTGACGATCAATGCCGGTCTCCGCTGGGATGTGATGGTGCCCTTCCATGAACTCAGCAACAACGTGGTGTACTTCGATTCGTCCGCCGCCAACGCAGCCGCGACCACCGCTCAGGGCACTCCGCTGCTCGGCGCCGCCAACCAACTCGGGCTCTCCGGCTACAACCGCGCCAACATCGTCTTCACGCATGTCGATCCACGTTTCGGCCTGGCATACAACATCAACAGTAAAACGGTGATCACCAGCGGCTTCTCCATCAACCACCTCAATGGCGGCCCTTACGACTTCGGCAACAACAAGCTCAGCCTGCAGTACGGCACCCTGCTCGCAGGCATCGCTAACATCAACTCCAATGGATCGAACATTCCAGGCAATGGCCAGTGGGACTTGAATCCCCTGCCGCTGCCCGGAAGCACACCCTTTACGCCCACTGAGTTCAATGGAACAGGCGTGCTGCATGCCTTCTCTAAAAATCCCGGCTCCTATCCCTACGGCGAATACTGGAGCTTAGGCATCCAGCGGGAACTTCCCTACAACCTGCTTCTGTCGGTCTCCTACGCAGGCAATCGTGGTCTGCACCTTCCTTCGATGATGAATCCGATCAACCAGACGGATCCTAAGTTCATCACCAAGTTCTGCTCCAGTGGCAAGCTCGACGATCCCAATTGCGCGTTGTCGCCCAACTCACCCAACCACGCCTGGACCAGCCCGCTCGCTCAGGCCGACTTGAGCGCGGCCGGCTTCCACGCCTGCCCGGCAGGCACTCCAAGCGCCGGCTACATCGCTCCCTATTGCAACTTCATGAGCGACTATGGAGCGAATGCCGGCCTGGATCAGGCCCTTTTGCCTTACCCCCAATACAACCCGTCCGAGTCCTGCGGCGGCCTTTGCAACCCCTTCGACCTGAATGGAACCTCCACCTACAACGGTCTCCAGACCCAGCTGCAAAAGCGCTTCACCGACGGTCTCTCCATCCTCGCGAACTACACTCTCGCCAAAAGCATGTCCAACACCGACAGCGGCTTTGCCTATCAGAACTATGGTTCGCTCGACAAGTTCAACCAGAAGTCGGAGTGGACGGTCGCATCGGCCGATCAGAAGCACATCGTCAACCTCGCCGTAGTCTACGAGCTGCCTTTCGGCCCAGGCAAAGCTTTCCTCGATTACCGCAGCGTGCTAGGAAGGAATATCGTAGGCGGATGGCAGGTCAGCGGTGCCTTCCAGTATGCAAGCGGCACTCCGCTTACGGTCTACACCAACAGCAGCGACCCTCTCTTGAACGGCTTCAACCGTGCCAACTACGATCCCAGCATTCCGTTTCACGTCAACTATAAGAACTACTACAAGGGCCTGCCCGTCTTCACGCAGGCTGCCTTCTCCGACCCCGGCTTCGCGGCTGGCAACTCCCCCCGCAACGTCACCCAGCTGCGTAATCCTTTCAGCTCGAACGAAGATCTGGCTGTGGCAAAGCACTTCTATGCCGGGGAACGGGTCAACATGGAATTGAGAATGGAATTCTTCAACGTCCTAAACCGTATGCAGATCTGCGGACCGGACAACACCGTCACCGATGGAACCAACAATTTTGGCTACGTCCAGCCCGACGGGAATGGAGGAAGCAGCGCCTGCCAGGCCAATACGCCGCGTCAGGGACAAGCGTTCTTCAAAATCCAGTTCTAGCAACACCTCCGTTCTTCCGAAGCCGGTGGCGACTCGTCACCGGCTTCTTTTATTTGATAGTCCGCGGCTCGCTGAAGGCGATCTTTTGAACACGGAAAGCAAATGAGAAAGCGTCAAGCAGCGCACTCCTTCACCCTCTCTCCCGAGTTCACGGAGCCGTTGATGCTTCCACCTTGCGTTTCTGTTCCCACCTGACGAGCAGAACCACGACGACCACGCAAAGGATCAGCGCCCGGAGTGGGTAGACCATCGCCAGATAATCGTGGCGGTCCGTGATGTCCACCACAACCCCGATCAAAGCGATGACCACGTTAATACCCCATTTCTCCATCGGTTCGGGCGCCGGCCCAGGTCTCCAGCGCCAGAGGCTCTCAATCGTCGGCAGATAAGCGATCGACATCACAAGCTGGAACCCGACAAAGCCGATCCAGCCGGTTTTGGTCAACATCCAGGCTACCCCCGCCACGCAGGAGATTCCTAACGAGACCAGTTCATTCCGCGTGAACTTGATCTTCCGCCCCCTTTGTACGATCAAAAGCGCACACAGAATCACGGTGACCTGGAAGCTGTCCGCAACGTTGAGCGCGGCTTTCATAAGGCTGCGCTCGCTCCCGGCAAGGTACGACGCCAAGCTCATCACGACCCCCAGCTCGAAGATCAGCCACGTAGCAATTCGCGGCGCAATCTCCTTCCGGATCAACTTGACGCAATAACGAGCGCCCACGTAAAAGTCGAGCAGAACGACCGTGATGGCCGCGACGGTTGATACGCTTATCCGAATCGGAGTCTCCTCATAGCACGGCAATGCAGCGCAATCGTCTAAGAGTATCTCCCTCAAGTCCGGTGCCTCTGAAGCTACAAACCCCACGCTTACTCAGCGACCGCCGACCCCACCGGCGAGCCCGTAGCATTCTGACTCCCATCACCGGCCCCCCACCTGTCGCACGTCAAAGCACATCGCGATACACTCGCCATCAGGCGCAATCTGCTGTTGAAACGAGTTCCCCCATCCTTATGACGATTCGAAAAGCGGCCTTCCCTGGCCTGACCCTGGCCGGCCTGACCTTCTCCTTCTTCCACATGGCCAGCGCCGCCACCAAACCCTCCACAGCCCCGGAAACCATCCTGCTCGATACCATGCAAGCCGAGCTGCACCGCGCCATGGACTCGCTCGGCAACACCTCCGGCCCATCCGCGCAGCAGCCCAAACCCTACTTCCTCAGCTACGCCGTCTCCGACTCCGACAGCATCGCACTCTCCTCGCAGTTCGGCGCCATCACCGGCAACCGCCAAAGCCACCGCCGCACCGCCGATGTCCAGGTCCGCCTCGGCACCCCCGCCAGAGACAGCACGCACGGCGACCACCGCAACAGCGCCCTCACCACCATTCCTCTGCCCCTTGGCAATGACACCGCAGCCATCGCCCGCAGCTTGTGGTTCGCCACCAACCGGGGCTATGGCAAAGCTCTTGATGCCTACCTCAAGGTCAACACCGAGCAGCAGGTCCGTGCCGTCGAAGAAGACTCGTCGGGAGACTTCTCAACCGAAAAATCCGTCGCCGCCGTCCTGCCCCCCACGCCTCCGCTCGACCTCGACCGCGCCGCCTGGCAATCTCGTCTGCGCGAACTCTCCGGCCTCTTCAAGCAATATCCCGACGTCTTCTTCAACAACGTCGCCCTTGAAGCTTCCACCGAAACCGACTACCTCGTCTCGTCCGAAGGCGCCCGCGTCGCCACTCCCAACCACGTCGCCCGCCTGATCATCGTCGCCCGCACCCGCGCTTCCGATGGCATGGATCTCTTCCGCGCGGAAACGTTCGAAGCCGACGAAGCCTCTCACCTTCCCGACCATAAAACTCTCGCGGAAAAAACCAATGCGATGGCGAAGAATCTCGAAGCCCTGCGCGAAGCCCCCATCACCGAGCCTTTTGACGGCCCCGCCATCCTCAGCGGCCGCGCCTCGGCGGTCTTCTTTCACGAAGTGTTAGGACACCGTCTGGAAGGCCAGCGCCAGCGCGGCGACGATGAAGGCCAGACCTTCACCAAGCTGCTCGGCAAACAGATTCTTCCCACCTTCCTCAGCGTCTCGGACGACCCCACCCTCACCGCCTTTCACGGCACCTCGCTCAGCGGCCACTACAGCTACGACGACGAAGGCCAGCCCGCACGCCGCGTCGATCTCATCCAGAACGGCGTCCTCGACACCTTCCTCATGTCGCGCCTGCCCATTGCCAGCTTCGCCACCTCCAATGGCCACGGCCGCGCCGAGGTCGGCCACATGCCCACCGGACGCCAGGGCAACCTCATCGTCACCTCGACAAAAACCGTCACCGACGCCCAACTCCGCGACATGCTCAAAGCCGAAGCCAAGAAACAAGGCAAAGCCTACGGCCTCTACTTCGAAGACATTTCCTCAGGCTTCGCCGTCACCACGCGCCGCTCACCGCAGGCGTTTCAGGTCATTCCCCTGGTCGTCTATCGCGTCTTCGTCGACGGCCATCCCGACGAACTCGTCCGCGGCGTCAGCATTGTCGGCACCCCGCAGGCCGCGCTCACCCGCATCCTGGCCACCGATGATCGCCAGCAGGTCTTCAACGGAATCTGCGGTGCCGAATCCGGCAGCATTCCCGTTAGCGCCGTGGCTCCCGCCATGCTCGTCAGCGAAATCGAAACCCAGCGCCAGGCCCAGGGCACCGCACGTCCACCCATCCTTCCACCTCCCGGCGCAGACCGCGCAGCCAATGCCAAGGAGGCCAAATAATGATTGCCATTGCATACATCTCACATAAAAAGATCATGTTCAGGCACATATTCGCTTCCGCCCTCGTCATCGCTTCTGTTATTAGCACCACATTAGTTACAAATTATGTCGCGGCCGAGTCTCCAGCCGTAAGCGATCCGCTTCTCAAGGCCATGCAAGCCGAGCTTGACCGGGAGAAATCCCTTCTTCTGCTCCCCGGCATGCAGCGCCCCTACTTCATCGAGTACCGCCTTGACGACGTCTCGAGCTACGAAGCCGTCGCCAGCTACGGCGCACTCACGCGCGAAGAAGGCAACCGCCAGCGCATCGTCCGCGTCTCCGTGCGCATCGGCGACTACACTCTGGACAGCAGCAGCAGCCAAGGCGACGGCGTCGTTGAACTCGCCCCCACCGACGACAACCCCGAAGCCCTCCGCTACGCCCTTTGGACTGCCACCGACACCGCGTATAAAAATTCTCTTCGCGCCTACTCCGCCAAACAGGCTGCCCTCAAGCAATTCCAATCCACCTCCACCCAGGCGGACTTCGCGCAAGCCAAACCTCTCGTTCATGTGTCGCCGCTCGTCTCGCTCGACCTCGACCGCGCCGAGTGGAAGCATCGTCTTGTTGAAGCCAGCGGCCTCTTCGCGTCCGACCCCGAAGTCAAACCCTTCGCCGAACACGTCCAATACTCAATCGCCAACCTGCGAGGCATCGCTCTCAACCGCTACCTCGTCAACACCGAAGGCACCGCAGTTCGCCACGGCTACACCGGATACACCGCATCGATCAGCGTCGGCGGTCAGGCCCCCGACGGCATGCGTCTGGCCCGCGACAACGGTCCCACCACCGTCAGCGCCAACCAGCTCGAGTCTGCCGCGGCCTTCCGCAAGCGCACCATCGAAGACCTCAAAAGTCTCGAGGCTCTCCGCAATGCACCCGTCGTTGCAGCCGACGACTACCACGGGCCCGTCCTGTTCAGCGGAGATGCCGCCGCGGCCACCTTCGACCGCCTCTTCGTTCCCAACATCGAAGCCGACCGCCCCGAGATGGGCACCACCGCACGCACCACCGGCACTTACTCTTCGAGCTACAAGGCCCGCGTCCTTCCGGCAAACCTCAGCGTTACCGACAACCCGCTGCAGACAACATTCGACGGCAAAGCCCTGGTCGGCGCCTACGCCATCGATGATGAAGGCGTGCCTGCCCAGCGGGTCGCAATCGTCGTCAACGGCAAGCTTGAAAATTTCCTCATTGGCCGCGAGCCAGTCAAGGATTTCGCCTCTTCCAACGGGCACGGCCGTGCTGCCCCTGCTCAGCCCGCGCACGCCCGTTCCGGCGTCATGCTCATCCAGAGTGCGGAAGGATCGAAGCCCCAGACGAAGGACGCGCTCAACCAGCATCTTCTCGCCCTGGCTAAAGAACAGAGTCGAGACGTCTACGAAGTTGAAACCCTGGGCGGCGACGAACTCATCCCCCGCCTGCTCTATCGCGTTCACCTCGACGGCACCCGCCAGCTGGTCCGCGGCGCGGCGTTCGACGAGCTCGACAACCGCACCCTGCGCTCCGGCATCATCGGCATCGGCAACGATCCTTACATTTCAAATACGCTCGGCCCCGTCCCCCAGACCACCATCGCACCCAGCATGTTGTTTGAAGACATCGGCGTCAAGCGTGCTACTGTCGAGCAGCAAAAACTTCCCTACTACCCGTCCCCGCCGCTGCCCGCAAAATAACGAATCGCACCTCCGGCGGCAAACCACGTCCGATCGCCGCGCGGAGTGGCATGCGCCTGACAGGTTCTATCTTTCCCACGCTTGCTTCAGGCGAACGCTTCCCTGCCGCTGTCAGCACATCTCCTTCGGCACGGAATTCGTGATCAAAACAGCTACATATTCGTATGCCCGCCGCGCATCTCTTCGTTGAAGGTCGGCTTGATGAACGCCAGCGCCTGCGCCAGTTCAGCATCGTATTCCGTCTTCCGTCCCATCAGCGCCGCTGTGGGGCCTGAATACTCCGCATCCGCAGCCCTCACCAGGCCCTCCCCTGCCAACGCCTCCACACTTTTCTGCAACTCCGCCACTGTCGTATTCAGATACTGCGCGTCGCGCGGATCAAGCATCCACACCGGCTCGCCTCCCCCCAGCACGCCCGACAGCCAGAACACCTTCGCCGCCAGATACGCCTTGCGCTGCGCCTCAGAGGTGTCGTTGAAATTGAATTTCTTGTTCCACAGACTGTAGTACCGCGTCGTCACCGGCACCGGCTGCCGATTGCCGCTCTTCACCAGCTCCAGCTGCCCCTGGTCCATCGTCTTCCGCACCGCGTTATAGATGAAGGTCTCTGCAAACGGCTGCTCCGGCGCTTTCACAATTTCGGCAAAGGTCACCGTCATCGAGGCCGCGACCTTCGCATGCAATAAGCTTTGCTGCCCGTCCTCGAGCTTCACCTCCCCATGCACCAGGAACGTATCCGCACCGGAGGTCGAACCATGGAACGGCCAGGTAAATTTATCGAAGCTCAGCGGCAGCCCATGCAGCGTCAGGTAGCAGTCCGGTCGGGGGCTCTTCAACCGCTTCGCCGTTTCCGCCAGGTACACCTTGACTTCGGCCAACATGTCCGCCCGGCTGAAGTCGAATCGTCCGCTCAACTCCAATATCTGCGTCTTTGCCGTGTTCGCGGCAAGTGCCAGCCGAAACCGAGTCGTCGGGTTGCCGGAAAAGTCCTGCCCTACTTCGCTTGAGGCAACCTGCAACCCGGCCGCGTTCGCCGCAGACTCCACCTGTGCCGCCAATACTTCCTGCGCTCCCATGCTCATCTACCTTGTCTTCCTTTGTCTTCGCTGGTGCGTGTGTACGTTGCCCCGCTCCGGTCTATTTTACGTTCCATTCCCCAACCCAGCGCCGTGCCGTGGCAAACAGCCGCCATCTTCAATTTCTTGAGAAGGAGCGACCCTTGTGGATAAATATTGCTGTTCCGTTACGAATTTGCCACGCAAAGTACGAACCGATCCCAAATGGGAGAAACTCTTTCCTCGCGGTGTGCAAAGTTTTTCCCTATCCTCTGCCCTCTACTAGAAGCCACTCTCCTAAGTCACTCTTTTTGCATAGGGAACGCAAAAAATAGCTCATTCCTGGATTGGCTATTGAACTGCTCTAACTCAGGGCAGGAACGGCTATCCAAACCTTTCGTACTTAGGAGAGAAACATGAAGATTCAGAACCTTGTTGCAATCGCTGCCTTGGCTTTCGGTTCAGTTGTCGCCGCAAATGCCACTCCGATCGTTAGCACCATCAACGTGACCGGAGCATCCAACATCGCGCAGACACCCGGCAACATCAACTTTTTCAACTACGGCTTGGTCTCCAACATCGGCGGTCTGACCACCGGCATTTTCGCTCCGTATGCCGGCACGTACACCCAGATGTACGCCTTCAGCTATGCCAACTTCGTCAGCCCCTCGCCTGTGTTTTCGGACAACGTGAACGGCAACGACCTGCTGTTTAATCTCACCTCGATCACAAGCACCAGCGGCGGAACGGACATCATTGGCTCTGGCGTGTTCACCATCAACGGTGCCAACCCAGTCGATGCCGTCTTTGAGCTCACCAACCAGGGCGGATACTCCTCCTTCTCCTCGACCGCCACGACGATCGCTCCCACCCCCGAACCGGCGTCGCTCGCTCTCTTCGGCACCGGCCTGCTCGGCGTCGTTGGTATCGCTCGCCGTAAGTTCAACGTCTAACTGTCTCACCATTCGAACGGGAGCCGCATTTGGCTCCCGTTCTTCTTTTAACGCACCTCCAGTCTCCGCCGCCCTGCTCTTGCCATTCCCTTTCTGGCCGTTGTGCTCTTGCAAGTACGATCTTCTTCGGTGAGCACATTCTGTTCTTGTCGGCTTCCGGCCTCTCCTCCCAAGCCTTTCACGCCAGCTCAGAAAATGTGCCAAACCTCCAACCACCCATCTTCCGTGATCTCGACGCGATACCCGCGGCGAACTACTTCGGGCTGCTCCGGTAGACTGGCGTCCAAGGAATATTCAGCCGAGCCGCGAGGCGGCCCGCAACCGGTCTTGCTCTCAAAGAATCTTCTGCTCCTTCAGGTCCGCACCTAAACTACGTGATCCGAATATTTTGCACACTTTTGCACGGGAGGGGGAGACAGCCACACTATGAACGACACCGACAGTCTTGCCGCCTTGCCTACCGAGGCCCGCAACCCCGCCTCCACGCACATCGATCAGCTCAGCACCCTCGACATGCTGCGTCTCTTCAATCAGGAAGACGCCTCCGTCGCCTCCGCTGTGGCCGCCGTTCTGCCCCAGACCGCGCAAGCCATTGACTCCGTCGCGGCCCGTATCCTCCAGGGCGGACGCCTGTTCTACATAGGAGCAGGAACCAGCGGCCGACTCGGCGTACTCGATGCCAGCGAATGCCCTCCCACCTTCTCGGTCCCCCCCACCCTCGTGCAAGGCATTATCGCCGGCGGAGACCGCGCCCTGCGCAAATCGAGCGAAGTCTCTGAAGACTCCCCGGAACAAGGCGCAGCCGATCTCGCAGCCGCCGGCTTCGGTAAGATGCACGGGGCCCCTCAACCTGCCCCTGCGGTTAGCCTGAACCTGCCCGAAGCTCCGCACTCGCAGACCCGCGATCCCGGTCCTAGCCCGCGAACTCCAGATACCCTGGTCGGCATAGCCGCCAGCGGGCGCACCCCGTACGTTCTTGGCGCGCTCGCCCACGCCCGCAAGCTCGGCGCCCTCACGATTGCCCTTACCTGCGTGCCGAACTCGCCCATGGCGGCCGCAGCCGACATCTCGATTGCCCCCCTTACTGGCCCCGAAGTCATTACCGGCAGCACGCGGCTCAAGGCCGGCACCGCCACCAAGCTCGTCCTCAACATGCTCTCGACTGGGGTCATGATCAAGACCGGTGCCGTCTACGGGAACCTCATGGTCAACGTCCAGCCTACGAACGCCAAACTCCTCGACCGCGCCCATCGCATCATCATGGCCGCCACTGGGGTCGATCACAGGAGAGCCGAAGAGCTCCTGATGGAGGGCGGCAGCGTAAAAACAGCGATCGCGATGCAGAAACTTTCTCTCGACCGGGCGGCCGCCGAAGCCAAGCTCCACACTCACAACGGCAGCCTCTCCGCACTCCTCACCCAGGCCGGAATGGCTGCGAAGAACGGTTGAGTTTATTTCGTTCCCTTCAATCTTTCGAGCGGCCCCATAAAAGCCGACGACGGCGCAAGCATCTCGACTGGCCCGGTCAGGTAGTACGTGGGGATCTTCGGGAACTGCTCCTGCACCAGAAGCAGCGTGCGGAAGTCGAAGCTCTGCACCTCACTGCGCGACTTCATATGGTTCCGCGTGATGGCGCCGCATAGCGCAGTAACGAAAGTCTGCGGGTCGACGGTGTGGTTGGTGCGTGGTTCGGTGTGCTCGGGCAGGGTTGGCGGAGCCCCGGGCGCATCCTCCGGAAAAGGGGTGATCTTCGTCTCCAGGTTGAAGCGCACACGGGCGGCATTGGCTGTGCGCGCAGCCGCTTCCGGGTGCGATCGGCCCGGACCACTGCTGTAATAGTCCGCATAGAAGCGCGTGAAGCGAAAGAGCTGTTCCACGTAGGTGGGCACGTAAGGGCTCAGCAGATGTTCCTGCTTGGCGAATGCGAACGAGACGGGTGAGAGCGCCAGATCGTTTTGCTGATCGTCAAAACGCGCATTGCCATAGCCCGGACCGTGATGCAGTTTGTCGCAGATAAACTCGCTCTGCGCCTGGGTCGATGAAATTTCGCGAAGGTAGACGCGGTGTTCGCGAGTGTATGGCTCCCCGTCCACTCGACGGCACGACTCGGGGTTGAGGAACTGGTCATGCCAGATGAGCGAAACGTGGTCCGTCGTCACCCCGGTGTCCGTTTCAAGCGTCGTGCTCAGATGGTCGAGCCCGCTCTCGAAAGAAGGAAGCGTGTTCTCCGGACGAAGCCCGCGGCCTCCTCTGTGGGCTGAAACATCGAATTTCGCGAAATAGGCTTCGTCCGCCGGGTGAGCCGCAGCCTCCTCCTTCAATACGGACTGAAGCACGTCCGGTCGGTCGGAGATGATGCCGTCGACACGAAGATCGATGAGCGCTCGCATCTTTGCCGGATCGTTGGTCGTCCAGGGCACAACCTTGAACCCGGCTTTGTGCAATTCCGCTACATTGAGCGGCGGATTGGGGCCGAGCACGGTAGCATCCACCGGGGAAAGCGTGGGCACAGGCGCACCGTGAGCCGCCGCGTGGGCTGCCGCAAGCCTCATCATAGACAGATACGGATCGGAGGTAGGCACGGTTGTAGCCTCCTGAGCAGTGAGAGTGACGACAGTGAGTAGAAAGCAAGCTGCCGGAGAGATCGAGCGGAGAAAGAGGCGCGTCGCAGGCATGAGATGCTGATCATATCGAATTTGAACGGACCTGGTGCAAGCTCCCGCGTGGCTCACCCGATGAGTTTTTTGAGGCCTCGTTGCATCCCTGGCTACGAGGGTTGGCCCTCCCCGGTCAACCCCACTCGTTAACTCAATTCCTCGTGTAAGTGTGACATCCGGTTTGCGGCAAAGGAAAAGGCGGAGACCGAAGTCCCACCGTTTGAAATGAATCAGCGAATGAAAAGTTAAAGTAGTTGCGCTTCAGCCATCTCTTCGGCAGAGCTGGACGAGGCACATTAGGTGACTTCAGATTAACTCTGGTGTTACTATTTATGCCATGGAAGTTACTCCTGGCTTTTATTACTTGAACAATCGTTGTGCAGGAAAATCAGAGTAAAGGAGCTTTCAACGTTAATGAGTACAAAAAAACGTCTTATCCCGATAGCATTCAGTTTCATAGTTTCGGCAGCACCAGCACTCGCCGCCAACTACTGTTCAGGTCTCTTAGCAAACGAAAGGCAAGCCTGCGTGAATCAGAGAAAAAGTTGTCTGGCAGATGGTGGGGGCAGTAGTTGCTTGGACCAGTATGAAGAATGCATGAATTCGGCCGAGAACGATTATTACGAGTGTAATGGGACGAGTGGACCTCCGCCCTGCTCGGGCCCTCTTTGCGGCGTTTCCTATATACGAAGAGATACTAGCAAACCTGATTTGAATCCCCTCGTCGTAAAGTTAGTCTTTCAGCCAACTCCAATTACTAAAAGAGATCCTAGTCGGAATCAGGAATACCGGTAGGCATTAAAAAGAGAGGGTGGAGACTAAAGTCTCCACCCTCTTAGAATATCAGCTTGCAATGTTAGAAGTTGAGCTTCAGCTGGAACTCCGCAGACCGTGGACCACCGATATCGGATGTACCAGAACCACGTTGCAGCCGGTTGGAATGATCCGAGAAGCTATTCGGTCCGTTGAGCTGGCCGCTCGATCCACCGTTGAATACATTCGCCAGGGTTCCATCGGTGTAGTTCACGAAATTCGAGAAATTGCCAACATTGTAGAAGGCTATTCCGGGAACGATTGACAGCCCTTCACGCACGCGGCTCAGACGAAGAGGATAGGAGATGTTCACATCGAGTGTCCGATAGAACGCATTTTCGGGCGCATGAGCCTGAGCCTGAGCAATCGGTAGCTGTGTTGCGTTAAGGGCTACTAACTGCCCTTGCGAGAAGAGCCCAGCCGAGACCAGTGCCTGGCCCGCAGGTGTCAACTGTCCCGCCTGGGTCGCGTTGTACTGGTTGATGAGGTTGTTGAGATTGGTGCCCTTGTATTGATGCATGTAGGCGCCTGGGTTGGTACCGGGTACGATATCGCCGATCGTTCCGTCTCCGGTCACGTCCGACTGAAAGATACCGGCCGCGGCACCGCCAGTGGTGCCCGTATTGTCCAGGTACAGGTCAGCAGCGGCTGCAGAGTAGAAGTGCCCGATAATGCCAACCTGCGGACCATACTTCAGCGTCGCCGAACCGCCAAACGAAACCTCATGCGTGTGGTCGAGGCCATTCCGGCCCATGTATTGAGTCGGATTGTCGTAATCGTATGAGGGGGACGAGAAGAACTGGTCGCCGACACCCGTATTCCCATTGTTGAACGCAGGGTTTGCCGTCGAGACAATGCGAGAGAAGGAGTAGGAGATCTGCAGGTTAGAAGACATGATTCCAGGGGCCGGATGTGCCTTTTGTTGACGCAATACTGCCTGCAGCGCGTCGTATCCGGAACGTCCTACAGGAAGAAGAAAAAGCCCCTCGCCAAGAAGTGGGTTCACGCCCGGGAACGCCGCTCCAGTCGCAACTGTTAGCCCTTTGTAGGACGCTGGGTTGCTACCAAGCAAAGCGTTTCCTGAGTCGAGTCCGTTCGTTGCGAAGTCGCCAATCGACGCTCCTGCCGCCACCGCGCAAGTGATAGCAGCACTTGTGTATCCGCCCGCACATCCGAAGCCGCTTGTAGTGGCCGCGATTGCGTTCTGAGCAGCCGCTTTATTGAGAGTGCGAGCCGCGCCCACGTGATTCACGTCGACCTGCTGTGCGATTTTAATCGTGGAGTTGTGCACGTAGTCAACTGAAATGATGCTTCCTTTGAAAATTTCCCGCTGAATACCGCCGTTCCATTGTTCAGAGTACGGTGTGCGGTAAGGTGCTCCGTATGCCCCGACAATCGTGAGGTTATTCCCTACGTAACCTGCATTGGTTGCAGGGCCTACGGATTTCGTATTCGCCTGCAATGTGTTCTGAAGGTTGATGAAGTGCTGACCAGATTGGCTTAGAGGCTCTGCACACAGGGTAGAAATCGCAACCCCACCGTCGCTCGTGAGAACGGTGCCATCGGGCAATGTGAGTTGATTCGTTCCACCACAGAGTACAGACTCGTTGAAGAAGAGGCCTTTCTTGATCATGCTCGTGCGTGCGTTTGTTGTGTTGTTGAACACGTCGCTCTCGTAGAAGATGCCGAAGGCGGCACGAAGCACTGTCTTGTGATCCCCAGGGCTGAATGCAAATCCGAGCTGTGGGCCAAAATTCGCATATGGCTGGTGGACCTTCGCACCGAATCCAGGCTGGAATTGGTCGAGGAGGGGAGCGCTGCCCGAGCACGGAGACGGCGTCAAGGTGACATCCGAGCAGAGAGGCGAGGGCAGATCCTGGTTGGCACGATCTGTATCTACGCTCCAGCGAACGCCTGCCGTCAAAGTGAAGCTCGGGCTGATCTTCCAGTTATCGGAGACATATGCGCCTTCACGCCAATCCTGAGTTCCGCCGCCGGGCAAACCAAATCCGGGGTTCTCCGTAAAGAAGCCCTCCCCGTTGCCCATCGCAACTGACGAGGCAGAGTACCCGTTCAGCGGATCGGAAGCGCACGGACCAGCTGCTCCAGTCCCGCAATTGGCAAGGAGGGTAGATTTTTTGATCGACACGCGTGGCGCAAGCCCGAAGAACGCTGCGAAGCCACCGCCCTGAATACGATTGATACTGTATCCATAGCGGATCAGATGGGTACGCTTGGTCCAGCTACCGTCATATCGGAACTGCTTGTCGGACTGATAGGTATTCTGGGGAGAATCTACGTTCGGTCCGGAAAACAAGCCTGCCGTGGAAAACCGAAAGTTCAGGCCCGGAAAGCCGTTATACACGCTTGTATTTCCCGCAGTACCATCCACAAGCAAGTTATGGAATTTTTCGTAGCTTCCGCGGAAAGAGTGGGTGAAATGTCCTGTCGTAAAGTCCGCACCGCCGGCCAGACCGGGCGTATTGTCGCGGTTGTCGTAAATCTCATAACCCGCGCCGAAGTTCGAGCTCGAGATATTTACGTCGTAGTTTGCACGAACAAAGTAGTGCACGTTCCAAGGTCCGTTATAGTCGAGGCGAACTGTAGAGTAGGTCTCGCGATATGGAGATGGGATACTGGGATGCGCGGCTTGGATAGCAGCGAAAGTCGGAGACATCGTGATCGCAACCGGCGACTCCTGCTTGATGCGCTCAGCATTTCCAAAGAAGAACAGCTTGTCCTTGATGATCGGACCACCGACGCTTCCACCATACTGGTTGCGCTGGAAAGGAGTATCTATGCCATTTGCCGTTCTCGCAAACAGTGCACGATGATCCTGAAACTGATAGAAGGCCTGCCCGTGAAAAGCATTGGTGCCAGAGTTCGTAGAAACCAACACCTGACCAGTTGAAGTCACATCACCCGAGACGTCCTGTGTCGAACGGTTCAACTGAAAGTCGCCGATAGACCCCTGAGACACGTTGAAGATGGTCGTTCCAACAGTTTCATCGGTAATGTCTTGGCCGTCGAGAAGAATTCGGGTCGTGCGGCCAGATACGCCGCTCGTTGATATGGCTGAGTAACCCGCCTTGGTGGGGTCGAAGGACTCACCACTTTGCAGGATGACGCCAGGCTCAATCTGAGCCAAGTCCAGAAAGTTACGCCCATTCACCGGAAGAGAATCGATCTGCTCCCTGGTGATCACGTCGCTCACGCCAGCTTGGTCGGTATTCACCTGAAGGGCGCCCGCGCTCACTTCAACAGTCTCCGTGGAGGCTCCAATCGTAAGCTTGAAGGTCCCAGGCGTCGCAGTACCGGTACGAACAACTGTCTTGACACTGAGCTTCTCAAACCCCGCCGCGGTAATCGTCACCGTGTACGACCCAGGATTGAGAGGTCCGATGCTGTAAAAGCCCCCCGAATCCGTAGTCAACGTCCGTGATGAGTTCGTATCGTTTCCAAAGATCACCACAGTCGCATTTGGGACTACCGCGCCAGTGCTGTCCGTGATGGTTCCCTGGATCGACCCGCCGTTCACCGAAACTGCCTGTCCATACCCTAAGGACACCGTGGCAATCAGCAAGATCATCAGTGTCAAAAACTTTTTCATAATTCTTATTCTCCTGGCGCACTTGGTTTCTGGTGAGGCTGATAGCGGTGACTGCTCGAAAGATGTTGAGGTAGGCTATGCACCTTCAGGGCCAATCAGGCCAGGAATCGGACACAGGGAAGCATTACCTTTCTTATGTGTTGTTTACCCGGCAACCGTAACAGGTTCGGCCCATCAGTTCTTCGGGGCAATATGAATTTATAAATTTTTTATTCTGAAATACGTATGGGATCCGGGGGAGATAGCCCCTTTGAGCCTACCCGGGAGATCCCTGGCATATGCATCGTCCCAGCACTCCCCCGTCGGCCCCGAGGGGCACCAGAGCCGCCAGCCAACCCTCCCTCTCCGGTCCTTCGCAAAGCCCCCGGCACCCTCTATAATGAAGTCATAACTCCATGGCAGACGATCAGAATCCAGAACTCCCCCTCACCCCTCCCAACATCCCTGCGAATCCCGACGGCCTCCCCCCCAGCACCGTCCAGGGCCGCGGCGCCGCTTTCATGCTCTCTATCAATATTGAAGAGGAGATGCGCCGGTCCTACCTCGACTACTCCATGTCGGTCATCATCGGCCGCGCCCTGCCCGATGTTCGCGACGGCCTCAAGCCCGTCCACCGCCGCATCCTCTACGGTATGCAGGAGATGGGCCTCCAGTTCAACAAGAAATACACCAAGTCCGCCAAGGTCGTCGGCCACGTCATGGGCAACTACCACCCCCACGGCGACTCCGCCATCTACGACACCATGGTCCGCCTCGCCCAGCCCTTCTCCCTCCGCTACCCGCTCGTAGATGGCCAGGGAAACTTCGGCTCCGTCGACGGCGACCCACCCGCGGCCATGCGCTACACCGAGTCCCGCCTCACCCGCATCTCCGGCGAAATGCTCGCCGACATCGACTCCGACACCGTCGACTTCACCCCCAACTACGACGAGTCCACCCTCGAGCCCACCGTCCTGCCCGCCCGCATCCCCAACCTGATCGTCAACGGCTCAGGCGGCATCGCCGTCGGCATGGCCACCAACATCCCGCCGCACAACCTCACCGAAGTCGTCAACGCCTGCATCTCCCTGCTCTCGAAGTCTCCCCAGGACCACCGCTCCGATCTCGACCTTTGCCTCGAGCACGTCCAGGGCCCCGACTTCCCCACCGGCGGGTTCCTCTTCGGCAAAGCCAACATCCCCAATACCTACCGCACGGGTCGCGGCCGCTTCATCATGCGCGCCAAGTGCAGCATAGAAAACATCTCCGGCGGCCGCCAGGCCATCATCGTTACCGAAATCCCCTACCAGGTCAATAAGTCCAGGCTCATCGAACGCATCGCCGAGCTGGTCAACGAAGGCGTCATCACCGACATCGCCCGTGACGAGTTCCGCGACGAGTCCGACCGCGACGGCATGCGCATCGTCATCGGCCTCAAGCGCGGCGCCGAGCACCAGATCGTCCTCAACCAGCTCCACAAGCACACCCAGATGCAGGAGTCCTTCTCGATGATCTTCCTGGCCGTCCACAACGGTCAGCCCAAGGAACTCCCGCTCGACGCAGCCATCCGCGCCTTCCTCGACCACCGCACCGAGGTCGTCCGCCGCCGCACCGCCTTCCTGCTCAACAAGGCCCGCGACCGCGAACACATCCTGCTCGGCTACCAGATCGCCCTCGACCATCTCGACCAGGTCATCCGCGTCATCCGCCAGTCCGGCAGCCGCGCCGAGGCCCGCGAGCGCCTCTTCAGCTACTTCTCCGGAAAATCCATCAATCTGCGCGGCACCGAGCTCGCCGGCGTTACCCTCGACCCTGCAAAATATAACGTCGACCTGACGTTCTCGACCACCGGCACGCTCATCCTCAGCTACCGCCAGATCGACGCCATCCTCGAGCTGCAGCTCTACCGCCTCACCCAGCTTTCCATCGACGAGCTGCTCAAGGAACTCGCCGAAGTCCGCGACAACATCGCCGAGTTCGAGTCCATTCTCGCCTCCCCCGCCAAGCTCCGCAAGGTCATCGTCAAGGAGCTCACCGAGATCCGCGACAAGTACGGCGACGCCCGCCGCACCGTCATCATCGACGAGACCGCCGAGCTCCAGCTCGAAGACCTCATCGCCGACGAGCAGGTTGCCGTCACCGTCTCCAACACCGGCTACCTCAAGCGCACCCCCATCTCTATATATAGACAGCAGCGTCGCGGCGGCACCGGCCGGCTCGGCATGAAGACCCGCGAAGAAGACTTCGTCGCCCAGCTCATCATCGACTCCACCCACGCCTTCCTGCTTTGCTTCACCAACACCGGCCGCGTCTACTGGCTCAAGGTCTACGAGGTGCCGGACATCGGCGCTGCAGGCAAAGGCAAAGCCATGGCCTCGCTCGTCGCCCTCCAGCCCGGCGAACGCGTCGTCACCATCCTCCCCGTCCGCAATCTGGAAGAAGACGACAAGTACATCCTCTTCGCCACGCGCAATGGCACCGTCAAGAAGACCGCCCTTAAAGACTTCTCCAACGTCATGGCGCGCGGCATCATCTCCATCAACATCGAGAAGGACGACGAACTCATCACCGCCCGCATCACCGACGGGCAGCAAGTAATCTTCCTCGCCACCCACGACGGCATGGCCATCCGCTTCAACGAAACCGACCTGCGCCCCATGGGCCGTCCCGCCACCGGCAACCGCGGCATCTCTCTCAAAAAGGGAGACTACGTCATCGGCGCCGCGGTCACCCCATCCTACGAGGCCCGCAACAAGAAGCGCCTCGAACTCGCCGCCTCGAAGGGCCTCTCCGACCAGGTAGAAGCCGCCATCGACGAAGCTACCGTCTCGACTTCCGCCAAGCCGCTCGAACTCTCCGGCGACCCAACCGAACTCTCCGCCCCGGTCGTCTCCGAGGCCGCCGCAGCCAAGCTCGAGAAGATCGACAAGCAGCTCGGCCTCACCCCCTGCCTCATCCTTTCGGTCTCAGAGAACGGCTACGGCAAGCGCACCGACGTCGACCAGTACCGCCTGCAATCCCGCGGAGGGAAAGGCGTCATCAACATGAAGGCCAACTCCAAGATCGGCAAGGTTACCGGCATCAGCCTCGTCGACGAGACCAGCGAACTGATGCTCATCAGCCAATTCGGCAAAATCATCCGCATCGACACCAAATCCGTCCGCGCCGCCGGCCGCAGCACATCCGGCGTCCGCCTCCTCGACCTCGACGCCGACGACAAGGTAGCCGCCGCCGTAGTCATCCCCCCCGAAGAAGCCAAAATCCAACCCGAAGAAGGCCTGTTACAGTAACTAGAAGGCTTGAATTTCTTCTATTTTGGTTGACTTTCCTCAGCGAGCTGCGTTAACAAACATAAGGCGTGAACAACATGCGGCGTCCACCGCTCCCGGATTTCGACAATCCACCGGTAACCGAAGTTGCTCTCTCGATGCAGTTCGAAGAGATCGCAGATTTCCGCTCAATTTATTTTGGACTTTTGTGGCAAACCCTCGGCCCCGATCGCTTTCCCACGTTTGAAGAGCAACCCCCAGTCCAGCGCACAGTAGAACGTTTTGGAACGGCAATTCTGCCAGAGGGAGCAAAGTTCGAATTACTGGAGATGCCACCGGTACCTCGATATCTGTTCGTGTCCGCTGACGGAACGGAGGTCGTCCAAATTCAACAAGACCGATTTACTGTTAACTGGCGTAAAAGAAGCCCTGACAACAACTACCCTCGCTTCGAAAGACTGGCAACATTATTTGAAGAGCAGTCATTGAAGTTTCAGGATTTTCTTGATAGATACGACCTCGGGAAGATTGTCGTAACGCAGGCCGAGGTTACGTATGTGAATCGCATTGAACAGCAAGGTGAACCAAGAAAGTTACAAAGAGTTTTTTCGGTTTTTTCTGGTGTATTCTCGGATGATTTTTTGCAGGAACCGGAGGAAACCTATATCTCATTTCGTTTTCCTCTTGTGAGCGAGCAGAATAGAGTGGGACGCCTTTATATTGATGTAAGCCCGGAAAACCCCGGTGATAAAGATGGTCCGCTGAAAATGGTAATGCTCGCTCGCGGCAAACCAGTTGGAGCCGATAGGAAGTCTGCAGCAGATTTTTTTGCCCTTGGTAGAAAATATATTGTGTCCGGTTTTGCATCAATCACGTCTAGGGAAGCACAGCAAACTTGGGGAAGGAGGGACGATGCTGGAGTTTCTGACGAAAAAGACGCCTGACACCATTGCGCATCGCCGACCGGCGACGCTCACCTTACGCGCGTCGCAAGACGCGACGATTGAAGAGACAAGTCCGCCTTGGATCCGAGAGGTCAATAAGCGCTTAGAGTACCTTCGCAGGCTACGAGCGAATTGGGACGGTGAAGGTGCGCCCGCCATTGATTTTGAGTGCTGCATAAACTCCCTAAGGTTCCTTCTTGAGCGCGCAGCAAATGAAACACCCGCACCTCAAATTGTTCCTACCTATGATGGGGGATTGCAACTCGAATGGCACACCTCCGGGATTGATTTGGAAATCACATTTAGCCCGCATGAACCTGCCGTTTTCTTCTATGTTGCAGCTGATGGTCGCGAGACAGAAGGAGAAGTTGAGAAAGAAGGCCAGAAAATCGGTAACATTCTAAGGGCCTTGCCAGCGCGCAATGAGCGACACAGACCAGCAAAATGATCCGATTCTCAACCTTCCCATTCCCGACGACACTCTGCTGTGGCGTCGCGTCTTCGCGGATAAAAAGACGTTTGACGAAAATCTGAACCGCTGGAGACCAAGTAGTGACTCGTTCTCGGACAACCCTCGTGATCAAAGTTCGATGTCCGTCTATGACTCGCAAAATTCAGGAGGAGTAGAAGCCGTCATGGCAGGTCATGACGGCTTTCTCCTTTGCTCCTTTAGTGCAGGGTTAGTGAGATCTCTCGGAATGGAGGTCGTACGCACCGCGAAGGGAGGACCCGGTTACTGCGAAGTAATCGGCGAAAAGAAGCGCCGAGTGTGGCCTGCCCGATCTTTTGAACCAGATTGTTTGTTAGTGTAGCGCAGCTATTTCTGAGTTCAGATAGCTGCCATTTGGGGAGTGGGGAGGCGGGATGAGCG
>JALYVA010000004.1 GCA_030853485.1 Acidobacteriota bacterium | reverse complement strand
CTCAAATCCGGTCGACTGGTAGACTGCCCTAAATGCCAGAGCAATCGACAATGACGCCTCAGCGAGCGCGCGAGCTGTTATGTATTACGCTGGGTGCAGTTGTCGCCGTACTGCTCTTACTTCTAGGGTTACTCGTCTATGGGCTGGTGCATCCTGCAAGGCACCCGGTCTTACTTGTGCTTCTTGGAATTGTCTTCGGACCTGCACTTTTGGCCATCTTTTTAAGGAAGACGAGTTTCAGGGGGATGCTAGAGCCTGTTAGGGACTTGGTATCTGGTTAGAGTCTTTGCTGGGGGTGTTGTTTGCCGAGCATGGAGGGATGGCTGGTGACGGTTATCCGAGTGATGTGACGGACGAGGAGTGGGCGTTTGTGTTGCCGTATTTGCTGCTGTGCCGTGAGGACAGTCCGCAGCGGAAGCATGATCTGCGCACGGTGTTCAACGCAGTGCGCTAGGTTGCTCGAACGGGTGGCCAGTGGCGTTTTCTGCCGCGCGACCTGCCGCCGTGGTGGGTGGTATACCAGCAGATGCAGCGCTGGATTCAAGCAGGCTGCTTTGAATTGGTGGTGGAGGATGTGCGTTCGCTTCTGCGCGAGTGGGGCGGGCGCAAGGGCCAGCCGACCGCAGTCTGTATCGACAGTCGCACGTTACAGTCCACGCCCGAGAGCGGCGCGCGGGCCGGCTACGATGGAGCCAGGCGGAGGAAGGGATCGAAGGTTCATATCGCGGTCGATACGCTGGGCCACCTTCTGGCGCTGACCGTGACACCAGCCGATCAGGGCGACCGAGAGCAGGTCGCCGCCCTTGCAGGCCAGGTGCAGGAGGTGACCGGTGGCACCGTGGAGTTGGCATAGGTCGATCAGGGCTACACCGGACCGAACGCTGCCGAAGCCGCTCACCAGCACGGCCTGAGGCTGGAAGTAGACAAGCACCCCATGGCTAAAAGGGGCTTTGTGCTGCTGCCCAGACGATGGGTCGTCGAACCGAGCTTCGCCTGGGCCGCTCGCTTCCGCAGACTCGCCAGAGACTACGAACGGCTCGACACCACCCTCAAAGGCCTACACCTGCTCGCTTTCGCCACACTCATGCTCAGAAATCTCGCCCACACAATCAGCACAAGTTCCTAACAGGCTCTAGTGGCTTTCGTCACCGTAGGTCTACATCAGGGCATTGGCATTTACAGCTACATCCTCGCCCTTGCCGTGATCGCCACAATGCTCGTCTTCTACGGAGCAGGCGCGCTCGCTCTCGATAGAAAGATCGGGTTTGCCTGAAAGACGAAGGCCGTGCGCCAAAGGCGTGAAGGCTCCCGGTACTCTGGGAGCCTTACAGTATGGTGGGGGAGTTCTTTTGTTGCGGATAGGTGAAGCCGGAACTGTGGGAACTGCAAGTTCGGCTATTGGTTACTACACCTATAAGACGCGATGCGGACTGGAAAGTTGTCCTCCGTTTTCCACTAATTTGTATACCGGCTCTTTTCACATTCCATAAACAGAAGCAAAACCCGGCAGAGCTAAATCTACTAACCCGCAGCTTGCGTTCTCTTCTTCCTCTCCACCCACACGAAAAGAGAGACGTCTAAGTGATATTCAAAAAATCTCTGGTATTTATCTGCGCGCCAGGAAAGACCAGCCCCAGATTCCGAGCTCCCAGAGTTGCGTAGGCCGCCTCACCCAGCACCCGTCGGAAGTCCGTCGTGACTGCCAAATCGCGCCCCTCGTTGAGCTGCTCATTCGCCAGCCCTGGCCATCTTCCATAAACCTTTCCACCCTTCACCTGGCCACCAAGCACAAACATCACATTGGCATGTCCATGGTCGGTGCCTCCGGTGCCGTTTTGCCTGGCCGTCCTGCCAAACTCCGACATCGTCACCAGGGTCACGTTCTCGGCATCGTCCCCCATATCTTTCCAGAAAGCCGCGATGGTCTCTGAAAACTCCTTCAAACGGTTCGCGAGCTGACCGTTCACATTCCCCTGATTCTGGTGCGTATCCCATCCACCGATATCTGAGAAAGCCGCCTCCACACCCAGATTTGCCTTCATCAATTGCGCCACCTGTTTCAAGCTGTTGCCAAACGGTGTATTCGGATACACCACGCCCGCAGCCGGCAGGTAGTGCGCCGGATCAGCGGCCTTCAGCATCTTCACCGCCTCGAACGTCTTCTGCCCCGTGCCATGCAGCACCGCATCGGAGCTCTCGTCGTACATCGCTTGAAACGCGTCGCTGATCGGCGAGGTTTGCGGCCCCTTGCCCCCTACCGAAAAATCTGCCAGATTATTCACTGCGATCGCAGGCACCTTTCCCTCAAGCGTGCGCGGCACCTGTGTTCCCAACGCAACCGCTCGAAACGCAGAGGGTTTACTCGCCAGCAGTTCGGCCTGCAACGCCCGGTTCAGCCAGCCGTCGAGGGTGGACTTCACGCCCGGCGTGCCGCTTTCCATATAATCCTGCGCGTCGAAGTGCGAACGCGTCGTATCCGGAGAACCCGCCGCATGCACAATCGCAAGATGTCCCTGGTCGTAAAGCGGTTTGAAGGCCGCCATGGCAGGATGCAGACCGAAAAATCCGTTCAGGTCTAGAACATCCTTCTCCGGAATAGCAATCGACGGGCGCATCGCGTAGTAGTTCTTCTCCTTGTACGGCACCACGACGTTCAGCCCGTCCGCCGCGCCACGCTGAAACAGAACAACCAGCTTTTTCCTATTGGCCGCCGCCGTCATCATCTCGCCCATCACACTTCGCGTCAGGAACGCCGGAATCGTTGAAGTCCCAATCAGGGCCAGTGCTCCACCCTTCATAAAACCGCGCCGTGTCACCCCGCGCCGACCCGCATCCCGTCCGTCGATGTCACATCCCCAATCGCTTTCGTCCGCCAGATGCATTCTGTTCGCCATCGCAAATCTCCTTGCCTGCTGTCAGTTCAAACGCAACTCATCGCCACAAGTTGTCGTTTGCACCCAAGCCAAACGCTATCGGCGCTGAAATTCCGGCGAACCAAGCAGCAAGCCAGCCATCGTTGCCGCTTCCCTATCCAGCGCCGGTCGGGCCTGCTGCTTCGGCCCGCTCGCATTCAACAACTGCGCCATCGCCTCCTGGTCGTTCGGCAGAATCGAAAAATTCTTTTCCGCCTGCTGATGGGTTTGCTGACTGCGGAATTCTTCAAGCACCGTAGATCGCGTTCGCTCGCCGGGAGCTTGCCCCAGCAACACCGCCTCCAGTCTCTTTTCCCTCCCACGAGCCGCTGCGTCGGCAACACCCGCCTCGTCGCCGCCGACCGAATATTCTGCCCCGGACGCCCCAGGTTTTTGCCCTCCCAGCAAACCCGTCCAATCAGTCACCACACCCGGAAGTCGGTTCGAGCTCAGGCTGAGCGCAAAGTTCATCCGGCTCACCAGGTCGCCTGTATTTACCCACTGCTCCGCCTTCCAGCTATACCCGTTTGGCATCTGCATTCCGTAAAACGGCATGCCAAGTCTATCGAGCGACTGCACCAAAGGAAGAGCGTTGGTCACCTCGGCCCCGCTTGCCCGTACCGCCGACAAGACAAACTCCTCAGGCGTCTTCACCTTCGCACGATATATCTCCGGCGACCAGAACTCCGGCGACTGAAACATAGCCCGGAGCACCGCCTTGATATCTCCATCGCTCGCCAGGAAGGCCGCCGTCATCCGGTCCACCACAGCCTGCGGAGGAGTATCGCTGACAAATCGGATCGCCAGCTTGGTCGAAATGAACCTCGCCGTCGCCGGACTGGTTGCCAGCATATGCAGCACCTCTAAGCCCTCAGCCTCACCACGCTCGCTGATCTTCTTTCCCAGCACTGTCTTCGTTCCCGGCTCATGCCGCCGCTCTTCGAACTGATATGTCCCGCTGCGGTATGGCCGGTCGATCGTCCACCCCGTCAACACCTTCGCCACCTCGGTTACGTCCGCCTGCGTGTATCCCTTCCCGCAGTCTTTCTCAAGAGCGCTCACCGGGTGGTCCTGGCTAACCTCGCATTGCACCCCCATCGTGTGCAGCTCCATCAACTCACGCGCGTAGTTTTCGTTCAGCCCGCGATCTTTCAAGGCTTTCTGCCCCTGCGGATTCTTCACCGCCTGCGCAAACCTGCCCGCGTTCCTCGCCGCAATCGAATCCGGCCCAATACTCTGCCAGTTATCGAGGTACATCAGCATCGCCGGACTTTGTGCCGTCGCCACCAGCAAGTCCTCAAATTTGCCCAGAGCACGCGGCCGGATCACATCCCGCTCATACGCTGGAAGGAGATAAGGCTCATCTTGATTCTTCTTGACATAGACATTGAAGTGATTCAGCCAGAAGTCCGTCATCACAGCTTCCAACTGTCTCTCGCTGTAGATATCCCGGACCATCCGCGACGCCAGAAGCTCCGCACCGATCATTCGTGGAGAGCCCTGGAGCACAATCAGCGTTTCGCGCTCGCTCGGCGTAAGTCCATCCATCGCCGCCGCCATCTCATTCGGGCTCAAACTCGTGCGAAACGCAACTAACTCTTGCGGGCGCATCGCAAGAATCCGCTGCATCCTCTCCTCTGGCGGCAAATTGATAATTCTAACCGCATCGAGACCCGAATAAAACTGCTCTTCATGCGCCGCCATCCCCGGATTCGCCGGGTCAACTCCATCCCCGGGCAGCGCCAAATCACTTTTAGCCTGGGCCACCTGCTTCACCGCTCCATCAGCATTCCCCGCAGCCTGCTTCGCCTTCACAGCCTTATAGAACGCGATCTGGTCCGCATACAACGCGTGTTCCACCGGATCCCCAGGCAGCGGCAGGCCCTTCTCGATCATCTGCCGCAAGACCTGCGGGCTGGGATACCGCTGCATCAGTTCGGCCTGCTCCATCCTCATCGCAGGAAACATTGCAAGCCGCGTCTCCAATGCCGAATCATCGATGCTCGCCGAGTTCAACTGGCGCTCGAACCATCGCTCCACGCCCAGCGTATGCACCGCGTGCACGTCCTCGGCTCGGGGCCCAAACGTGAACCGATTCAGCACATGCAGCACCCGCTCGTCGCTTTGAATCTGCTTCGCGGCGCTCGCGGTCCTGTGTGCGCGGGCCGCCCCCCACAAAGACTGCTGGACCACCAGCAGGCAGAACACAGCCGCCGCGAACACTCGCGCAACAAAAACAGGGATCTCTATAGGGCTTGGTACCAATCGCATAAGCTCCTCACCGCGCACGGACAGCACCACCGGCTGTCCCGCGCACTGCACATGGTGTCAGAAACCCCGATCGCGCCAAGCAAGTTGCGCCGCTCGAACCTAAAATGCAGCAAGCTCCTGCATCGCCCTGTACAGGTCCTCCGGCTGCGGCAGAATCGCGTCCTCCAGCAGCGGTTGATACGCCACAAACGTATCCATCGCCGCCACACGCTTCACCGGCGCGTCGAGATCGTGGAACAGTTCATCTCCAATACGTGCGGCTATCTCCGCCCCATAACCCCAGCTCAACATGTCCTCATGCGCCACAATTACACGGCTGGTCTTCTTTACGCTCGTCGCAATCGCCTCCCAGTCGTACGGCGTAAGACTACGCAGATCGATCAATTCCACATCAATCCCCGTCTCGCGATGCAGCTTCTGCGCGGCCTGCAGCGCCCGGGGTACCACCGCCCCGTAGGTCAGCACGGTCACGTCCTTGCCGGCCCGAACCACCTTGGCCTTGCCGAATGGAATGCAATAATCCGGTCCCGGATACGCCGCACGTCCGAACGTCTCGCGATACAGCCGCTTGTGTTCAAGAAACAGAACCGGGTCGTCACATCGAATTGCCGTCCGCAGCAAGCCTACGGCATCGAGCGCATTCGAAGGCATCACCACCCGCACCCCCGGCGTATGCGTAAAAATACTCTCGCCCGATTGCGAGTGATAGATCGATCCGCCCGTCAGATATCCGCCAATCGGAACCCGCATCACCAGAGGGCAACTGAACACGCCGTTCGAACGCCACCGCATCAGCGACAGTTCATTGCGCATCTGGTGCATCGCCGGCCAGATATAGTCGAAGAACTGGATCTCCACCACCGGCTTCATCCCACGCACCGCCATCCCAATGGCTCGCCCCGTGATGTTCGCTTCGGCCAGCGGCGAATTCCAGCAGCGGTCGCTGCCAAACTCGGTCTGCAATCCCGCCGTCAGCTTGAAGACTCCACCTTTACCTTTGATCTTGCCTTCTCGCAGAGCACCATCCCGGCTCGCATCCGCAACGTCCTCGCCGAACACCACGACGCGCTCATCCCGCCGCATCTCGTCCTTCAGGCAGCAGTTGATCAGGTCCGCCATCGTGCGCTCGGACGCATCCGCAGTCGCCACCGGCCGGCCCTCAAACACCGGATCCTGGACACTCAGATCTTCAGAATAGATGTGTCTCATGATCGAATCAACGGCCGGGAGGGGGGCCATAAGCGCGCGATCCGCGGCACGCTGCACCTCCTCATCCACCTGCCGTTCCAGTTTGTTGATTCCATCCGCATCGAGAATCCCCTCGCGCAGCAGCCACATCTGCATGCGTGAGATCGGGTCGCGCGCCGCGTCAGCCTCAAGCTCCTCCGCCGAACGATACGCCCGCTCATCGTCGCTTAGCGAGTGCGAGTACGGACGGATCACATGTCCATGCACCAGCGCCGGGCCCTTTCCCGCGCGACAGTATGCCACCGCCTTCACCATCGCTTCATAGCTCGCAATCGGATCGGTCCCGTCAATCTCCGCGAAGTGAAAGTTCGGAAAGTTCGCCACCAGCTTCGAGATGTTTCCGCCCGGGGTATTCACTTCCACAGGCGTCGATATCGCATATCCATTGTCTTCGACCACATACAGCACCGGCAGCTTTCCGTTAGAAGCCGTATTCAACGACTCCCAGAACTCTCCCTGGCTCGTAGAGCCCTCTCCAATCGAGACATACACCACCTCATCGCCATGAAAGGAGACATCCTTGAACTCGCGATAGTCCCCTTCGTGTTTCCCCGCCGCATCAGGGTGCTTGGCAAAAAACCGGCCCGCCTCCGCGCATCCAATCGCGTGCAGGCACTGTGTCGCTGTCGACGAACTGGGCGAAACAATATTCAACTTTCTGCTCGACCAATGCGAAGGCATCTGCCGCCCACCGCTTGCAGGATCGTCGGCCGCGCCAACAGCCTGCAACAGCTGCTCCTCCACCGTATTTCCCAACGCAAGGCAGATTGCCCGATCGCGATAATACGGAAAGAACCAGTCGTACCCCGGCTTCATGGCCATGCCTGCCGCAACCAGAAGCGCCTCATGCCCGGCGCACGATATCTGAAAGAAAATCTTCTGCTGCCGCTTCAACACAATCTCGCGATCGTCGGTACGGCGCGACAGGTACATCAAGCGGTAGAACTCCACCATCTGCTCGCGGCTGAGCGAACTCTCCGCTGTGCCGCGCGCCGTCTTGCCGCTCTCCGCAACACTGGATCCAGACTGTCGTGCCATATACCTGTCCTTGCTTGTGAAGTTCGATTCGAAGTTCGGAAAACCTGAAAGACGAACGCGGCGGCGATGGCACACCCGCTTCCTTTCAGCTGCAAAACAAGATTGTACCGGCTGGCGCCTTTGCTTGACTTGCCTGCCCGACACTTTTTGACTCTTCGGTAAGATTATAGCCGGACGCAAAATAGACGGCCCCGGGGGCCGCCCATTTCACACCTCATACCACTCACTAAACGAACAGCGGCGCGAGCACAAGCGTTATCGTCGCCAGCAGTTTGATCAGCACGTGCAGGCTTGGCCCAGCGGTGTCCTTGAAGGGATCGCCCACTGTATCGCCGACTACTGCCGCCTTGTGCGCATCCGACTTCTTTCCTCCGTACTGCCCCGTCTCAATAAACTTCTTCGCGTTGTCCCACGCGCCGCCGCCATTGTTCATCAGCATCGCCAGCAGCACGCCCGATATAGTCCCAACCATCAGCAAGCCTGCCACGGCCTCCGCTCCGGCCAGGTTCACCGGAACCCCGGCAATCGCAGGCACAGGCAGAATCGTACCCGGAGCATAGATCGCGGTATTTGCCTGATAGCTCCCGCTGAAGTGCCGAAAGATCAGCCCAACCGCAACCGGCAAGCCGACTGCCAGCAGCCCGGGAAGCACCATCTCCTTCAGCGCCGCACCCGTCACAATGTGCACGCAGCGCCCATAGTCGGGTTTCGACGTGCCTTCCATAATGCCAGGATTTTCATTGAACTGGTCGCGAACGTCCTGCACCACCATCTGCGCCGTCCGTCCCACCGCCTTGATCGCCATCGAGCTGAACAGGTACGTCAGCATCGCCCCCAGCAGCGCACCCACGAACACCGGGACTTGCGCCAGGTTGATGTTCGTGAAGCTCCACCCGGCAGGCATGTATCCTCCCGCATCCGCAACCTTCGTGGTGACGATCGTCTTGATCTCCTCAAGGTAAGCCGAGAACAGCAGAAACGCCGCGAGCGACGCGGACCCGACCGCGTATCCCTTCGTCAACGCCTTGGTCGTGTTGCCTGCCGAGTCCAGCTTGTCAGTTCGTTCACGAATTCCATCCGGCTGGTTCGACATCTCGATAATGCCGCCCGCGTTGTCGGTAATCGGTCCAAAGGTATCCATCGCCAGGATGTACGCCGCGCAACTCAGCATGCCCATCGTCGCAATTGCCGTACCGTAGATCCCCTTCGCGTAATCGCTGATCCCCGCCACGCCGGCCAGTCCCTGCACCCCGAAGTAGTAGCTCAACAGCAGCGCCGCCGAGATGACGATCACAGGCATCGCCGGCGTCTCCATACCCACAGCAAGCCCGCTGATGATGTTGGTCGCAGGGCCCGTCAATGATGCATGCGCAATCGATTGCACCGGACGGTATCGCGACTCGGTGTAATACTCCGTGATCCACACAAAAAGGAAGGCGGTAATCAGACCGATCACACCGCATCCCAGAAGCCACAACGGCTGCACCTGTGGCCCATTCAACATCCCGTACACCGCGCCCGCAAATCCCAGCAGCGCCAGTGCCGAAGTCACATAGAAGCCCTTGTTCAGGGCATGCATCGGGTCTTCGTCTTCCCGTGTGCTCACCACGAATACACCGGCGAGGCTTGCAATCAAATTGATCGCCAGCACAACTAGAGGAAACAGAATTCCCTTGACCCCAAACACGGGAAACAGCGCCGCGCCCAGGATCATCGCGCCCACATTCTCGGCGGCCGTCGATTCAAAGATGTCCGCACCGCGCCCCGCGCAATCTCCTACGTTGTCCCCTACCAGGTCCGCGATCACCGCGGGATTGCGCGGATCGTCCTCCGGGATTCCCGCCTCCACCTTGCCCACCAGGTCCGCCCCCACATCGGCGGCCTTCGTATAAATCCCTCCGCCCAGCTGCGCAAACAATGCCACCAGCGAAGCTCCGAATCCGAACCCGACCAGTTGGTACGGCACCACCTCAGGATGTTCCAAACCACCGAACAGCAAGAACAGAGCCCCCACCCCAAGAAGCGAGAGAGCAACTACCACCAGCCCGGTCACCGCGCCGCCGCGCAGCGCCATCTGCAGCGCTTTATTTAAGCTCGACCGTGCCGCCGAAGCTGTCCGAATGTTCGCCCGGATCGAGCAATACATTCCGGTATATCCCGCAAGTGCCGAGCACACCGCGCCCACCAGAAAACTCGCCACCGTCTTCACCGCATACGGCGAGGTTCTCGGCGAGAGCCTGTATCCGAAGAACAACACCGCGGCCAACACCAGCGCAATTGCGCCGATCGTCCTGTACTGCCTGCGCAGAAACGCCTCGGCCCCTTCGCGGATCGCGTCCGAGATCGCCCGCATCTCAACTGTTCCCGTGTCAGAGCCAATCACCGCACGCGCCAGCATCAAAGCCGCGAGCAGTGCCAGCACGCCCACCCCGAGCGCCCCCCACAGGTACATCCGCCCATCTCCACCATCAACATACGCCGGGACTACACCCACCTGCCCCAGCAAAGCCCCACCTAAAACGGCAACTCCATACATGCAATGGTCTCCTTAGAACGTAAACCGGTTACTTCCTTCACAAAGATCGCATTAGAGCATGTGCAAACGAACAGGGTCAATTCCACGCAATCGCAGGCAAAGCGAAACGTCACACGATCCAAAACCAAAGTAATCAACCACTCGCACCCTCCATTGATCCAGCACCTCCGCCGGGCCGATGCATACCTCAGCGCAAACAATGAGGTGCCCCAGTGGCTTTTCCCATCCCTGTCTCACTCCCAAGCTCGCTTTCACTGCGGCAGACACGACACAGTCTTCTGCAGGCCTTGGTTCTCCTTTTTAGCTGCACCTGCACCAGCTTCGCGCAGCTGGACACAGCCGCCGTCGTACCGCATCGCTTTCTGGTCATCTATCGCGACGCCACCATACCGTCCGATGCAGCGATTCGCAGCCAGGCGTTCGGCGCCCGCGTCACCCAGCGCAACGAGCACCTTGGCATCACAGCCGTCCAGAGCCCCTCTACCCAGGACGACGCCACCACGGTCCGCCTTCTCTCCGCTCAGCCCAATGTCGCCTACGTCCTCCAGGATCGCATCGTGTCCGCGCAGCATCTCCGTCTTAAACCCATCCCCACATCCAGCTCTGGCACAAACCTGACGGGCCAATCAGCCGGCAGCACCCCCACTGTTGGCAAGCTGCCTACCCGCGGGCCAATCCTTACTGTTGCCTCGCCCACCATCCTGGCTCCCGCTCCGACGCGCCACCTCCCCACCCCACCCCCTGCACCATACGACACCTTTTACACCTCCACTCCGCAGGGCTGGGCCGTCCAGCAGGTTGGCGGCTACGGCAAGGGTGTACCCGGCGGCCCAGCCCATGGACCCTGGGACACGTCCATGGGAAAAGGCGTTCGCATCGCCATTCTGGACAGTGGCGTCGACCGGAACCACCCGGATCTAGCCCCCAATCTCGCGCTCAACCTTACCGAAGTGGACCAGACCGCCTACCCCAGCGCATGCGACGACGGCAGCCCGCAGGACCAGCAAGGCCACGGCACATGGACCGCCTCGCTCGCCGCCGGTGCCGCCGGTCCCGGCACAGGACAAGTCATCGGCGTCGCCCCTGACGCGACCATCCTCAACATCAAAGTACTCCAGCGCATGCCCGCAGCCATCTCCGGTGCCACGCCGGCCCAGCAGTGCGCCTCCGGAGAAGCCAGCGGCCTGCTCAGCTGGGTCATGCAAGGCATCGAAGACGCCATCACCAATCGCGCCGACGTCATCAGCATGTCCATCGGAGCACTCGCCAATCTCTCCACCGGAGACGGTGCCGGGTTGCTCGCGGCCTTCAACCAGGTCACCTACGCCGCAACGCAGGCAAACGCCGTCCTGGTCGCCGCAGCCGGCAACGATGGCCTGGACCTCTCCGATTCCCGCTTCGTGGAACTCCCCGCGCAATCTCGCGGCGTTCTCGCCATCGTCGCCTCCACCAATCAGGCCTGCGCGCAAAATACCGCTCCCGGCGCCATCTGCACTCCCGGCCCGGTTAGCCTCTCCTATTACAGCAACTACGGAGCTCCACTCAACGCCCTCGCAGCCCCGGGCGGAAGCTATCCCGACGGCAGCGACACCGGCAGCTCCGGCTGGGTCCGCGGCGCCTGCAGTTCCGGCCTCCCGAACACACTCGACGGCTCTCCCTCCGATTCCTCCCACAGCTTCGGCTGCTTCAGTCTCGGACACACCGCCTACATCCAGGCCATCGGGACCAGCGCCTCCGCTCCACTCGCCGCGGGTGTCGCCGCTCTCCTCCGTGCCGCCCACCCAAACTGGACGGCCGACGCCATCGTCACCGTCCTGCGCAACTCCGCCATTCCGGCCCCCGGTCTGCCCTTCCCCCAGATCAATGCCGCCGCAGCCCTCGCCCAACCCGCACCCACGCAATAGCAGAGTGTCAGTCTTCTACTCCCTGCGCTCCATCCTCTTGCCCCCACCTTTTCAGCCTTTCATCCGATCCTTCACGCTGCGCGCCAGCTTCTCTATCTCCTCCGCCTTTTTGATGACATCCACCGACATCACCTCCTTGTTCGTCTTGCCTACCTCCTGCTTCAGATCGGTCGCCAGTATCAGCAGCTTCTCCGTATCCGCCACCAGCCTCTTCTGCCGGTCGGTGTTCCGCGCCTTCTCCTGCCTCTCCGCCAGCTGAGGCGAACCAGTGTCTTCACCAGCCGCGTGTCCGGTTCCGGGAAGCCCCACAGCAGGCGACCCCGCCGGTGTGCCCGTCTGTGACCCCGTCTGCGCCACGGGCACCCCGGCATTCAACTTCCCCGACCGCGCTCCCAGCAAAATCACACCCGCAAGCACCAATCCAAAACCTCGCATACTATGCCTCCCCCTCCATCGGCTCAGTCCTCGCACCGCCGCCGCAGAATTGCATCTTACCCCGCCTCTGTCGCATTCTGTTCTTGCATCTTCCCCGAAAGCGAGACCGCTGTCGACATGCTGCTTATGGCTCCGCTCCCGCAAGAAGAACATCTCGCCCAGTCCATCGCGCAAGGCTGGCATGACAATCTCCTCGCCTTCGCCACCGACAAGCTGCCCCGCCTCCTTGCCATTCTCCTCGTCATCTTCATCCTCCAGCGCATCGTCCTGTTCTTCGTCAGACGCCTGCGGAGCCGCGCCAACAACCTGGTCGGCAACTTCCACCGGGCCTCGCAGCTCCGCACCATGGCCTCCATCCTTCGCGCCACCTCCTACGGCGTCCTGGCCTTCATCGCCTTTCTCCAGATACTCAATCTCTTCGACATCCCCTATCAGCCTCTCCTCGCCTCGGCTGGCATTCTCGGTGTCGGCATCGGGCTTGGCGCGCAGTCTCTCTTTAAAGACATGCTCAACGGCATCTTCATCCTCATCGAAGATCAATACAACGTCGGCGAAATGGTCGTCATCTCCAGCCTCAAAGGCACAGTCGAAGACCTCTCTCTCCGCCGCACCACCCTGCGAGACCCGGACGGCACCCTCTACATCATTCCCAACAGTCAGATCGCCATCGTCTCCAACCTGTCCCGCGACTTCTCCCTCGCCACCCTTCAGGTTGCAGTCGACGCCAGCGCCAACCCCGACAAAATCATCACCCTGCTTACCAATCTCGCCCGCGAGGTACGCAACGACTCCGCCTTCAAGGACATCGCCATCGCCGACCCCATCGTCCTCGGCGTCGACAAGATCGAAGGCCGCGCCGTTACCTACCCCATCCAGATCCGCGTCCGCGCCAACCAGCGTGACCCCGTCCTCCGCGAGCTCCGCCGCCGCATCATCCTTGCCTTCGAAAGGGACGGCATCCCCCTCGGTAACGACCCCGCCAACTTCCTCATACTCCGCGCCCCAAGCCCCACAGCCCCACCCGTCCAGCAACCGCTTATAGGCTAAGCAAATAAATCACCGGCAACACCCGACTTACATCTCGCACCGCCTGCCTTGCTGACGAGAAGCCGACCTATCATTACCCAACGCAGAAGAGCCTCCTGCGTTCAGGTTGAGCATGCTTTGTCCGATCATTGTGCATCCCCCATCCCCCCCGAAGAGCGCTCCTATGAAGTTACCCGCGCCCTGTGCCATGGATTCCCGGTTCGGTCGCCCACATGTACCAGTGATTTCGTCTATCAGATTCAGCGTAAGAAGTGTTTCCATCAGTCCGATCACAGCCAGAACCACGGCGTACGGCAAGATGATGTGCAGGGTCTCCAGGTTAGAGGGGATCTGAGGCACATGAAAGCGCGGCAACGGGCCACGGATAGACGCAAGATTTCCTACCGTACGTGTCTTGATTCCGAGCACCAAAGCCGTCCCGGTCGCGGCGAGAATACCGGCAAGCGCTGACGGGAAAGCCTTCGTCAGCTTCGGCAACAGTACGGTGACAAGCACAGTCACAGTAACCAGCCCAAGCATGGTGAGCAGTCCGGTGGGAGCCATCCAGACCTCTCCTCCGCTGGCCGTGCGTACATGGAAGTGCTGTAACTGAGCGGAAGCGATGATGATCGCCAGTCCGTTCACAAAGCCCAGCATCACCGGGTGCGGCACCATGCGTATCAATTTGCCCAGACGGAACCAGGCAAACAGCATCTGCAGAATGCCGGTCAGAACGATCGTAGCGAAAAGATATTCGACTCCATGCTGAACGACCAATCCTGCAGATAGGACGGCCATCGAGCCAGCAGCCCCGGAGATCATGCCCGGGCGTCTACCCCAGATGGCGGCAACGAGACAAAATAATAAACGCCGCATAGAGTCCCGTCAGGGGATTTACATGAGCCACCAACGCAAAACCTACAACCTCTGGCACGAGAGACAGTGCAGCGGTCAAACCCGCAAGTACTTCGATTCTTACCTCACTTACGTTCATCAAATCCCTTTTCGTCCGAATGGCTCAATCCGCGCCGAACCGACAGACTGCATTTTGGGCCCTGGATGCGTCAACGAAGGAAACAGCTCGGACTAGCATCACCGTTCACCCACCACCGCTTCTGCTTCATCGCTCCATTCACCACATTCCCGCAAAGACAGACGACGGACGGTCCAACGCACCGCACACCAGCACTCGCTGTTTAGAGCGTTCCATGCTGCTTAGTCCTGAGTTCCTGTGCAATGCTTTTGATCCTCGGGTCGCTGCGGAGCTCCTCAAAAACAGGGTCAGTCAGCGCAAACACCATCCAGCCATCGTGTGCACGGTATCCGTCCATCAGGATAGTGACCGCCCGCTCCCGTTCGTCGGCAAACAAAGCAATGCGCGCAAGATCAACCGCACTTCCGCGTCCTGCCTCTACGGGCGATCGCAGCCACTCGCGCATTGCTGCACTGTAGCCTCCAGTCTGATACGCAACCAGGATGGCTTGTTCCACGTCCGGATCAACGCTGTAGGGCAGGATAAAACGAAGCTGTCTGAATGCATCTAGATCGCGCTTTTGAAAGGAGTAGACGGACCAGAGCTTGTTGTGTGCGCTGAGAAATCCGGGATCGTACCGCAACACCTCCTCCATCCGGCGCACGGCCTCCTCCGGTTTTCCTGCAAAGTACTCCACCCACCCTCGATTGGTTTGAAGGATCTGCGACTTGGGATCGACTCTCAATGCCCGGTCCATCACGTCTCGGGCCTCCTTGAAGCGCCCCTCGGTCAAAAGTGCCAGCGCGTACCAATGCAGAGCGTTGGCGTTGAAAGGATCGCTGCGAAGTGCATCGTTGAAGTCCTGTTCCCCTGCAATCCAATCCCATTGGTAGAACCAACGCGAGAAGCCCCGCGCCGCGTGTGCATCGGCCGAGGTCGCGTCCAACGCAAGGGAGCTGTTTGCAGCTTTCTCGCCCAACGCGGCCGCCTCCTTCTGTTTCATCCACCCGTACTGGCCAAGCAGGTTATACGTGGTGGCTAACTGTGCATAGGCCTGAGCATACGAGGGGTCAGCGGACACCGCAGATTGGAAGCTGTCGAGCGCTTCATAGAGGCTGTCGCGTGTGCGCAACCAGAGAAACTGCTGCCCCCGAAGATATTGATCCCGCGCAGTTGCCGAAGGAGAAACATAGATCTCTTTCGTTCGCCAGCCTGACTCCGCCAGCGGCAGTGCTTTCAGCATCTCGGACACCGCACCGCCCGCCGTGACGAAGATCTGATCTCGGCTTGTCGAAAGCACATCGGTCCAGACGTGACTCTCATCTACGGCTCTGACCAGCTGCATCGTCACCTGCAAACCTGTCCCTTCGCTGCGTATGCTGCTTTCTAAAACGTAAGCAGCGCCGACCTCGTAGCCCACTCTTTTCACGGTGACAGCTTTCGATTTGTAAAACATCGAAGAGGTCCGCGCAATCACCCTCAGGTGTCCTTGTGAGCTCATCGCCAGTCTTGCAATCATCTCCTCCGTCAGTCCGTCAGCGAGATACTCCTTGGCCGGATCACCCGTCAGGTTGACGAAAGGTAGAACCACGATCGACGTGCTGTTCTGCGGCAGGCTCGCCAGGCGGATCCACCGAACGACGCCGAGTAGCAGAAGAACTCCAAAGAAGGCGGCGACGGCGATGGCCCAGCTCTTCCGGGAAGCTGCAGAGACTCGATCCAACGCACCTCCGACCGCGACAACCGCAGCAAGCTCCCCTGCCGCCGGTACGCTCCCGGTTTCTCCATGCCCTGCCGACACCCCCGCCGGGGAGCTAAGCACATCCTTTGAATCCGCCCCCACTCCCGGCGCTCCAGGCAACATGCCGGCTCCGGAGACACCAACCTCTAGCTTCTGGATTTCAGCGATAAAGCGGTAGCCCACCTTTGGCACCGTCTCGATATACACCGGGCTTGAAGCTGAATCCCGAAGGGCAGCTCGGACCTGGCCGATAGCGAAATTCAGCGCTGGTTCAAACTCCAGATGGACCTCGTCCCCCCAGATGGCTCGCCTGATCTCTTCCCGTGAGATGAGTTCTCCGGGACGTCCCGTCAACAGAATAAGAAGGCGCAAGGGCTGCGGCTGCAGGCGAACACGCGCGTTTTCGCGGCGCAGTTCGCCGGCTACGGTGTTCAGCGAAAAGGGCCCGAAGCGCCATGTGCTCCCGATCTCTCGACTTTCACTCACATGCGTCCTTTCTGAGCGATCGCAGGCGGCTCAAGCAAGCATCGTCACCAGGGAGAAAGCAGCAGTACTACAGAGCGAACACCCAGGGCACGGTTGATCGTTACAATGCGCCAAGTATAGCAAAGCAGGACGTTTGCTTCCTTAGAAAAAACTTTGATTTCCCTTTGCCGCACCTCGTTGACGTACCCCGCGAAAATCGGGACAGTGAAGCCAGTCACTCTCAGCCGCCGTTCGTCTCGATGGCTTCTCAACGGAGTTCTCAATGCGCGTTCTTCCCTGCCTCTGCCTTGCCGCCGCAATGCTCTCGGCTTCAGCCTCCCTCGCCCCGAATCCCTTCGTGGGGTCTTGGAAGATCAAGACCGCTCCCGGCCAGGTTCTTGGCGAAGTAGAGACTTTTGAACCCGCGGCCAACGGATCGATTCGTCAGATCCGAATGGGTCTGCCCCCCGCTACATTCACCCTGGACGGCAAGGGCGTCCCAGGTGCAAGTCACACAACCGTCGCTTGGCAAAAGATCAACGACCATGTGTTTCAATGCACCACCACCGCTTCCTTCATGCCTCCAGTCATCGAGACCTACACCGTCTCCGACGATAACAACAGCTTGCTCTATGACTACTTCACGCACCAGATGATGAATTACCACGTGCGCCACAATGTCACTCACTACGTCCGCATCTCCGGAGGCAAGGGGCTCATAGGCACCTGGAAGAACGCCGACATCGTCACCCAGGAAGAAGCCATCATGCGCTGGACTCCTTCCGGCCCCAACGCCATCCATATGGAAATGCCGGACATGCACGCCTCTGTCGAACTTTCGCTGGACGGCCGTGAGTGCCACCTTGTGGGCCCCATGGTTCCTCCCAGCATCACCGCCTCCGCGACCCGCACCGGCCCCCGCAGCTTCGATCTCACCAGCAGGATGAACGGTCGCGTGCTCGGTCGCACCAGCTACCAACTCTCAGACGATGGCCAGACCCTCACCGCTGTCGTCACCCGTCCCAACGGCACACCCCCAGCTACCGAGGTCTACGGCCGAGTTCTGTGAAAACTGAAATCCGCACGTACATAAGCCCTCAGGAGGGTAACTGCGTCATGCATCTTCACTGCTCACACCTACCCATCCTTGCCTTGGCTCTCTGCCTTTCATCCGCCCTCGCCCAGAATCCTTTCGTGGGCAACTGGAAGCTCAACACTGCCTCCGCAAAAAGCATGGAGCAATACAGCTTCATGACGTGTGCGTCGGCTGTAAACCGCGGGATCACCTGCGACAGTCCAGGAGGTGCCCGTTACACCTCTACACCGAATGGAACAAGGTACTCGACCCCTCTACATCAATCGGGTCTCTGCAAAAAGCTCGGCGACCGAACGCTCGAATGCACTGTAATCATGCCCGGCGTTCCGCCCGGAAGCCGCACCTGGAAGCTGTAAAAAGACGGCAACACACTGCTCTACAATGAGGTCCTCTGGATGCCCGGACTCGGGCGAAAGATGTCCACTCACACGAACTTCGTGCGCGACACCCCAGGGAGCGGTTTGGTCGGCAGTTGGAAATACACCGACAAGACCGAGGGCCTCGTCATGCACTGGCTACCCGCAGGGCCTAACGGCTTGCACATGGAGACCCCCGAACTCCACAGCATTGTCGACCTCTCTTTCGACGGCAAAGAATGTCATCCAGCCGGACCCACCGGCTCCTATATGTCGATGTCCGCGACCCGTACAGGAGCGAACAGCTTCACACTCGTGCAAAGAATGATGGTCACCGCAACTCCTCCTACCGAGTACCGAGTCTCTGCCGACGGCAATACGCTTACCGCCACCTCGCATGAGATCAACGACACACCGAAAGACCTGACCTATGTAAGGGTGCAGTAGCACTGACTTGCTGCTCACCACACTCCAGTTTTCACAGCTGATCCTCCCGAGGTACTTATGCTGCTCACGAAGAGAAATGGCATCGTTGCCGCGCTTGTCCTTCCCCCATTGCTCATCGCCGGATCTCTCATGTTGCGCACGGCTGCCGGACAACGGGCCGCCGCCCGCACCAGGCAGGGAGTCAGCCCTGATCCCGAAATCCAACCAGGCACGCCGGACGGCTCGCGGAAAAGTCGCTGGTCCGGTGTCATAATCTACGACGCGACAGTGGATGACAAATTTGAGGAACGGACCGGTTCCTCCTCAGGTACGCACATCGTGACTGGAAAGAGCTGGGCACGTTACGAGGTCAGTGGCGAAACCAAAAACGGCTGGGATAAGGACTTGATCACCCTTCGCGGAACGGCAACGGGCGAGACCCACAAAAACACGGCGTACGACGGTACGGACATCACAAACTGTCACGATCAGAAATCGAGGAGCACCGAGGACGGGAAGGGCTCAGGGCCAGTGACAGTCACGCTAAACACTTACGTCTGGACCGATACGCAGTACCACTATGAGATCGATTTGAGCGGCTTCGATGTACCGGTGGCCTACAGGTCCAAAAGCTGGAGCCCTCAATGTCCCAAACCCGGCGATGCCGACTTTACCAACAGCTATGTGGTGCGCATCGCTGACACTCCAAGCGAAGCTGACTGCCCGCCGCCGTTCTCCAATAAGGTTGACCCGGACCATGGCGGAAATACCTGCCTGGCCTGCGAAGCTCGCTACCACGACAGAACCGTATCGGGGAGCAAGACCTGGACCAGCACAGGGGGCGTCACGCACCATGTCACCTGGGACTTCCTCGTGATGCCGCCCAAACCCACCCGTTGATCTCCGCAACTTAAACCCGCGGTCGCAAACCAGCGATTCCAATACATCAGTACGCCAGTCACAACCAGTATTGGGAGCACCAATCCAAGCGCAAACCACACCAGCTTGCCAGCCAGACCCCACGATGTACCGAAATGAAGCGGAACAAACAGCCACAGTACCCAGTCGCCCAGGGTCGCATTTCGCCCCCGGCGCCACGTGTAAAGCAGTTTGCCTCTCTGCTGGTCGAAGTAAACGAAGTCGGTCCGCGCGTAATCGCCAAGGTGTCCGTGCGCCATGTACACCGTCAGCAGTGCATTCGGCCCTGAACCGAAGAACAAGCCCTCCAGAAAAGCATCGGGCGAAACCGACTCCGCCGTTTCCAGAACATCGGACAACTTCAACGTCTGCGTTGCCGGGCTCGGAGTGCGGCGCATGATTTGCCCCAGCGTGGACTGAGGTCGCTAGAAGCCATGCGATCCATAACGAGGTTATACCGATTGTACGAGCGGGCTCGCGGCAAAGCTGTATCCCACACCGAGTAACAGTGATCACTTAGGACAACGCTATTTGTCTGATGCAGCTCACAAAAGTGTCCGGACGACTATTTCACCGCAGATTGCCGCCGCCAACGAAGTGGACGAGTTCCAGCCGATCGCCATCCTGCAGCGCTGTCTCACTCCACATCGACCGCGCGGCGATCTCACCATTATGTTCGACCGCGACGCGGTCATTCCTAAATCCCAGCGAGGCGATCAGTTCCTCCAGGCTGGGAGATTCAGATAGTTCTTCAAACGTGCGTGTCTGCCCATTCAACATCAATGTCAATCCCATACTTTTTGAGACTAGCAGGTGATGCAGCCCTCGGACTCAGCCCTATCTTCAAATCGTATGTGACCTCTGCTCTTGCACGCTGATTCGAATACGCCCGCGACTCGCTCAATCAGCCATTGCTCGATTCGCCGACGGCGCGAGTGACGGCCGGCAAGGTCATCGAACACGCTCCGGCTGAGGCCCATCAGTATATGGACAGCTTCGACTACGGACGCATCTTCCCGACCATGGATGTCAAAGCGTTGTGAATTGGCAAGATGCTCGGCCGCATGGCCCAGCGTCACCAGGGTCCGACCGTGGTGGGTTTTGCTGATCCGGTGGATCGTCAGGTCGACACGGCCCTGGGGAACGTTGTCGGTCCAACCTCCGGCGAAGCCGGGCACCTCGCGCGGAATCTCCCTAACTAGTACAGGGCCCAGTGCTCCTGGAAAAGCTGCCGTAGACATGGAAATTAAATCCTCCGTCTAACCTTCTATCGGCAGGCATGCTGTCAACTTCAGCCACTCTCAAGGCTCAAAGCTGGGCGTAACAACGGACTTCTGCTCTCAGTATCCCGATATGGGGGGTAACCATCACACGCTAACGCTGAATTGGCCAAAGAAGACACATCGGCCCAGTTCCGTGGCCAATCGGCTCAGCTCTTCGAATCGCCTCCGCCACGTATGCTTTCGCACCCAGCACCGCCGCAGCCGCATCGTCGCCTTGCACCAGGCGGCTCAATAAGGCGCTCGAAAATGCGCACCCAGTTCCATGGGTCGATCGGCTTTCAATCCTTTCTCCCCTAAACCACTGGTCGTTGCCCCCGGCGGTCAGCATAAAGTCGTCAGGCGTGTCCAGATGCCCTCCCGTCACAACCAAATTTAGCTGGTGCGCCGAACCCTGCAGCTCCCGAGCGAGAGCTGGTAAATCCTGCCGATCTGCCGAGCTTCTCCCGGTCAACATCGCTAGCTCATCCAGATTTGGGGTCACCCAGTCGACAAGCGAAAGTAGCCTCTCCCGCATCATCTCGACGCCTGCTCTCTCCACCAACGTGCTTCCCGAACTCGACCGCAGCACCGGGTCGAGCACCACCACCAGATTGCGGTCACGGCCTCGCAAAGAGGCGAGATAATCTGCGACGATCTGCACGGTCGCGACGCTCGCAAGCATTCCGAGTTTTATCCCTACAGGAGGCAGGTCGCTCTCCAGGCACTCGAGAGTTTCTAATATCAAGGCCGGCGGCACAGTCTCGACACCGCACACCCCAAGAGTCGACTGCACCGTAAGGCCAGTGATACAGCTGGTTCCAAACAGCCCGTGCGCCGCAAACACCATCAAGTCCGCGGTGACACCCGCACCGGAGGATGGATCGAATCCCGCAATCGACAGAACCGTCTTCATATCCCATCGTCTCAAGCGCTATGCAACCAGGACACGTCTGCCTGGTCTAGTGCAGTAAATCAACCACATTCGCGATGAAGTAAGTTAACGGGTCATAAATTACCACGTATCCATCGTAATAACCCATCTGATATCCCGGTGGGGGTGTCGGCAGGTACCCGCAGACATGTGGTGGCAAGGGTGTGATGTACGGGATAGAGCCATACGGGAAAAATCCGCCGATCACAAAGTGCGGCCGGTTGGCGCGGTTTATTCCCAACAGCGCATGCATGTAATACCTGTGCAGGTACGAGCGGTCATGCGGTCGGAAGTGATACGACGGACGGTTTGCCGGCGGCCGTCCCCACTGCGGCGGACGTCCGGGACCTGGACGGTTCGGCGGTCTCGAGCCATTTCCCGGTCTACCCGGCTGCGGACGGTTATTTCCGCCTCCGGGATTTGGCCTCCCTGGCCGGTTGTCTCCATTGCCCGGATTGGGTCTCCCCGGATTTGGTCTTTCCGGATTTGGCGTGCTGGGGTTGGGGCGATTGCCTCCGCGTCCGGGAGTGGGCCTCCCCCCTCCTGAGCCACCGCCAACTTGCGGTCTCCCGCCCTGCTGACCTCCAGGTGCCGGACGGGTCTGAGGATTACGCCTGTCCTGCGTCGTGGTGCTGGAGAACGCCACCGAAAATGAGCACACCACCCACAGTGCCAAAAATGCTCTCCCAGATTGCATCCGTTCCTCCAACCGTGAAAATTCGGTAGGCCGAGCCTATCGCTTCTGCGCCTCGAACGCAAAGCAATCATGGCGGAGAGCGAACTCCCACTCAGAGCGTCGCCGCTCGTTATCGGACGCAGCAGGTCCAGCAGCTCAGCGGCAGGGTGCACCAGTCGTCAGCGACACCTGCTCCACAATCTCGATTCCGAAACCCTGCAATGCAGGCACGTGCGTGGGAGTATTGGTCAGCAGCCGAATCTTATGTATCCCGAGATCTGACAGAATCTGCCCCCCCAGGCCGACCTGCCGCAGGGTGCGGTGCGCCCGCTCCTCACTTCCCTCTCTTGATCGCTGCTCCCGGTGAAAAGTTACGCGCGCCGGTGTCACGCTACGGTCCACACCAAAGCCCCTGCTTCCATTGTGCAGGTAGACCAGCGCACCTCGCCCCGCCTCAGCTATCATGCGCAGCGAACTGTCCACAACTGCTCGGCAATCGCATAAATTCGTCGAAAACACGTCCCCTGCCAGGCAGTGCGTATGCACCCGTACGGTAACCGGCTCATCTCCGCTCACGTCCCCGAACACCAGCGCCACATGCGACTCGCCGCCTTCCACTTCACTCTCATACGCGATCATGCGGAAGTCACCATGCGCGGTGGGCATCAGCGACTCTGCCACGCGGTGGATGTACCGCTCGTTCTGTAGGCGGTACCGGATCAGATCCGCAACGGTCACCATTTTCAGTCCGTGCTGCTCGCAGAACTTTAGCAGGTCCGGAACGCGCGCCATGGTGCCATCGTCGTTCATGATCTCGCAGATCACGCCAGCCGTGACCAGCCCTGCCATTCGAGCCAAGTCAACCGACGCCTCCGTTTGCCCTGCCCGCACCAGCACGCCACCTTTTCGCGCACGGAGAGGAAACACGTGCCCGGGGCGTGCCAGGTCATGCGCAGTCGAGCGGGGATCGATTGCAACACTAATCGTATGCGCCCGATCCGCAGCCGAAATCCCGGTCGTCACTCCTTCACGCGCCTCGATGCTTTCGGTAAATGCCGTTCCAAACCGCGAAGTATTCTCCTGCGTCATTGGCCCCAACCGCAGGTAGTCGGCACGATCTTCGGTAAGCGTCAGACAAATCAATCCACGGCCGTGTTTTGCCATGAAGTTTATCGCCTCGGGCGTCACAAACTCAGCTGCAAGGGTTAGATCACCTTCGTTCTCGCGGTCCTCATCATCGACCACCACCACCATACGTCCGGCTTTGATCTCCGCCACTGCTTCAGCAACGTCAGCAAACATATTGTGCCCTCAGACTGCATCTGTTTCGACTCATTCAAATCTACATTCGTCGCAAAAGAAAAACGCCGCCTTCAGAGGCGGCGCGTCTGTCGTCCACGGAGATCGAACATTTTACAGCGTTGACTCAATCTCAAATCCCCAAGCTTCCAGCAGGGCCTCGGGGATGTACTTCGAATTTTTGTTTCGCCGGGCCCACTCACGCAGCCTGGTCGATCGAATGTACTGGTCAGGTGTAAGCTTGAATTCTTTAACAACCTGCTCGAACGATGTTACTGTGGGCACAACCGGCCCAATCGGCTCGGGCTTGCCCCAGTTTGGATTGCCACGACGCTTTGCCATATCGCTTTCGGTACCTCTTCAGACCAACATTAGTTTTCACCACAAATGCGCACATTGTAGAGTTACCGCAACGTTGATGATATTCCCTTTAGGCGGGGAAAGCAACACTTTTCATCCAACAGCCGCTTCGTGCGCGGCGCGGCGCTTTCCGAGCTTGTACCTTGGGCTGGCCTCCCCTTATTCGCCAAACTCTCGGTTCCCAATCCTTACCAACGCAGAGCACACGCATGTCACTTCAGGTAACACGGAGGTGACCGACGTTAGTCTGAAGGCATACTGGGTTTTAACCGCATCCATGCCTTTCTCGGCCAGACAAATCATGGTCCTACTGACGGGGAAACCCTGCATCGCGACCAACCCCTCGGACATGAACGTTGCCCTGAGCGCTTTGAGCCAAAACGCGTTCAGGGGCCAAAGGCAAGCGTTCCATTCCCATTGCCGAGTTTAACCACCTCCTTGGCAACACACCGCAACCGACGGTGAAGCTCACACTCGATGGTGACCAGATGTTCGGCCCAGTGGGCGCCCGCCCTACTACGGTCATAAGATCAAGCTCGCCGCAGCCTCCGACGGCAAACTGCTTGCCATGCGGCACGATGTCCTCATGCAACACGTCCGTCATGGAGGATTTCACCGAGCACGCCGCCTCCCCACTCGGTCCCTTTATCTGAGCCAGGCCAACTCCGTTACCGAGAGGCTGGTCGACATGAACCTCGGCGCCACTACCTTCATGCGCGCCCCCGGCGAAGCCCCCAGGCACCGCCGTCCTAGAGATCGTCATGGACGAGTTCGCCGAAAAGCTCCACATGGATCCCGTTCAGATCCGCCTGATCAATACGCCAAAACTGATCCGAGCCACGACCAACCATACACCGCGAAGCGCCTCCGCGAGTGCTACCAGCAAGCGTCAGAGCGCTTCGGCTGGTCCAGACGCAACGCCCAGCCCGGCAAGGCAGCGGAAGGCGACCACCTTATCGGCTATGGCATGGCCACAGCCACCTAACCCAGCCAACCGCTCTGGAGCGACCGCGATAGTCCGCATCCTCCCTGGGCGGAAGGCCTTCGCCGGCACAGGCTCCTGGACCTCGGGACGGGCCCTACACTATCATCGCGCAGTACGCGGCAGACGCCCTCGGCCTCAACCCGACCCTTGTCGAAGTTAAAATCGGCGACTCCAACCTGCCAAAAACTCCCGTCTCCGGAGGCTCGCAGTCCGCCGCCTCCATCGGCCCGGCTGTCAACGCGGCCGCACTGCAGGCCAGGCTCAAGCTCTGCGAACTGGCCGTAGCCGACTCGAAATCTTCCCTCCACGGCCTCGGAGTGACCGACCTCGAGTCCAAAGACGGCAGGCTCTTTCACAAATCCAAACCTTCACGTTCCGACACTTTCGCGGCCCTGATCGGACGCAACCAATCAACCCGTCGAAGCCACCGCTCCGCGGAATCCAGCGAAGATAAAACGCCTTCACCTCCAGCTCCTGTGGAGCCATCTTAGCCGAGGTCGCAGTGAACCGCTACACTCACATGGCCAAGGTGCGCCGCATCGTCGTTACCTATGACATTGGCTCGCTGATCAACAACAAAACCGGCATCAATCAGCTTCAGGGCGGGATCGTCTGGGGATCTCATTCGCTCTCCACGAACAAACTCACATCGACCCCGTGCAGGGCCGCACAGTCAACGAAAACCTCGCTGAATACCATGTGCCCGTCAACCGTGACGTCGGCAGCATCGATGTCACCGTCCTCAACATTCCCGATACGAAATTCAATCCACTGGGCGCGCGGGGGGTTGGTGAGATCGGCATCACCGGGACCGCCGCCGCGGTGGCCAACGCCATTTACAACGCCACCGGCAAGCGCATCCGCAACTATCCCATCACACCTGACAAACTGATGGCTTAGTCTATCGGCACACACAAAATACGGATGCTGTCATCCTCTAGCACATGTCAGCTCTCGCTGATGATGTCACGTTTACTCCTCGCGATCTTCACCCGTGATTTCGTGAACACATTCGCCGCTACCAGCCGTATCCAACCGAAACGGGGTCACCTACCGTTCAACCGGGTACCCTTTGCCGTCCATGCCGCCAGTCTGCCTTTCAGAAAAGGACGCGTGAACTCCAGTTCCAGCGTACGCCGCGGGGTCATCCGTCTCGTCTCTCACTTACACACGTGCAATACACCACCGGCTCCTTATCTTTTGGAAACAGCGCGGCCTGCTCTCCAATCTCGTTTGCGGATCCGAGATACCCTGAGTAGTTCCCGCACTGCTTGTAATCTGTACCCTGGTCGGTTTACCGTGACGGAATTCCCGCTGTTCGGATGACTGAGAGAAGCGTTAGTCTCGCTCGTTGGAGGAAAGGTTTTTATCGCAGATCTTGCGGCTGACGCATTTGAGTGAAGCGGTGCTAATAAGTTCTTTGCGCCCGGAATAATCTCTGAGTGAGCCAGCAGGTCCAACGGCTGCCGAACACCAGCACCCCTTCTTTGGCCTCGAACAACACATGCAACGCACAGAGTTCGATGCTGTGCTGCTCCAATTCCATTTTCTGCCTCGCACGCTGCATTCGGTATAGCTCGAACAGCAGCATGCGCTTCGATTCACTCAAAGGCGTCGACCTTACCTGCCTGATCATCAACGGCGTCGACACATGACGGCGGAAAGGTACGAGAAATCATTCGATCGCAGCGGTGAACGTTGCGGCGCCACGGGAGTGACTCGCTGGGTGAGGTCTCAGCGTTCGCTGCGAGTTTTGGGGGGTGGGGGGATACGGTCTCGCAGCGCGAGATGCCAACATCTCAAAATTGAGATACGGGTCACCCGAGTTGGACGAAATGCAGGTACTTCGAATGCGCCCAGGATGACACTTTTGTGCGAAAGATTGGCTGTTTATAGCCAGTAGGAAGATGAAGCGGTTTGAGGATGGCGGGATCAGGTCAGTGCGAACATAAAGCGCTTACAGCAGCGTGAGAAGGTGGGCGGTTCGGCGCTGATGTGGAGACCGACTGAATACAGCCATTGCTGCGGCGGGCGTTAGCGTTCGCCCCATTTGAGTTTGGAGCGGAGGACGTTGAAGAGGCCGTTAGGACGATTGCGGAGGAGGCGGACGCTGGCTTCGGAGCGGTGGCAGAGGACGTAGTCGTCGAGTTTGAGTTCGACAGCTTCCTGGCCGTCTACGGTGAGGTAGATCTCGTTGGGGACGCCGACGACGTGGACGCTGACGGTGGCGTCGCCGGGGGCGACGATGGGGCGGATGGTGAGCAGGTGGGGACAAATGGGGGTGACGAGGATGCAGTCGACGCCCGGCATGACGATGGGGCCGTCGGCGGCGAGGTTGTAGGCGGTGGAGCCGGTGGGGGTGGAGACGATGATGCCGTCGGCGCGGAAGGTGGCGACGAGCTGGTTTTCGATCTCGACGGTGAAGTCTCCCATGCGGGCGATGGTGCCTTTGGCGACGACGACGTCGTTGAGCGCGTCCCACTGCTGGAGGGTGCGGCCGTCGCGGATGATTTCGGCGTGCAGCATGCTGCGGACTTCGATGTCGGCGCAGTTGTCGCACCAGGACTCGAGGGTGGGGAAGAGGTCGGAGAGGGGGATTTCGGTGAGGAATCCCAAAGACCCGAGGTTGACGCTGAGGATGGGGGTGGTGGTGCGGGCGAAGGCGCGGGCGGCGGCGAGGAGGGTGCCGTCGCCGCCGAGGACGATGACCAGATTTGGCTTGTGCGCGGGGAGGTCGGTGCGGGGGATGGGATTGGGTACGTCGAGGTAGGCGGCGCTGTCGGGGTCGAGGAGGTAGTGGTAGTGGCGGGCTTCGAGCCAGGCGACGAGGTCGCGCAGGATCTGGGCGAGTTCGGGCTTCTGGGGCTTGGAGATGATGGCGGCCTGGAGCATTTGGTTTCTAGTGTAATGGGTGGTGGTGGATTTTCGGATGGGGCAAAGGCGGCGGGAGATTCCCTGGAGATGACAAGCTAAAGGGGGGAAGCGACGGTGTACCTTCCCACCCATCGCAAAGACGCGATGGATGGGGCACCCCATTTTTGTAGGCTGGAGAAGCAAACAACAAGGACGACAGCAGATCCCCTGCGGTGATGACAGACAGAAGGGCAAGGGCAAAAGAACGGCGTCTGGGATGGCACCGATCTGTAGAGAAGGACAATTTGGAGGGGTGGGGGAAAGCGCGGAGCGGGGAAGATAACTGCGGGGACATGCGATGGCATCCCATGGGGAGCGCTCTGTGCGCGAGGGGGTTGAGAAATGGAAAGACCGGCACGGGTGATTCTGGGGATCGTGGCTGCGGTTGTGGTGTTGGTTGTGCTGGCTGTGGTGCTGGTGCCGATGTTTCTGAACACGGACAGTTTTCGCGCGCGGATTGAGACGACGCTGACGCAGTCGCTGGGGCGGAAGGTGACGATCGGGAAGCTGGACCTGTCGGTGTGGTCGGGTGGGCTGGTGGCGCAGAATGCGGTGGTGGCGGACGATCCGCGGTTCAGCAGCGAGCCGTTCATCCAGGCCGATAGCGTGAAGATCAAGGTGGAGATGCTTCCTCTGCTGCTGCATAAGCAGGTGGTGATTCGCGGGTTTTCGATGCAGTCGCCGAAGATTCAGCTGCTGCGGGGGGCGGATGGGAAGTGGAACTATTCGAGCATAGGGACGGGGCGCCCGGCGACGCAGAGTGAAGAGACCAAGCAGACGTTTCCGGACCTGACGGTGGGTGCGGTGGATGTAGAGAATGGGCGGATCACGGTGGGCTCGGGGCCTGGGGCGGCGGGGGCGGGGGCCGTGGCGAATCGAGTGTATGAGCAGGTGAATCTGTCGGTGAAGGATTTCAGTTTTATCAAGGCGTTTCCTTTTACGGCTTCGGCGGCTTTGCCTGCGGGGGGGACGGTGAATGTGAAGGGGAGCGCGGGGCCGTTGAACCAGCAGGATGCGGCGGCGACTCCGTTTTCGGGGCATCTGGAGGTGAAGCATCTGGACCCGCTGGCGGCGGGATTTGTGGATGCTTCGGCTGGGGTGACGGGTACGGTCGAGAGTGTGGTTCTGGATGCGGCGTGGAGCGGGACGGAGATGCATGTGACGCAGCTGATCGTCGATACGCCGAGGGTGACGGTGGTTCGCAGCAATGCAGCGAAGCAGCCGAAGCCTGCGGCGAATGCGGAAGGTACGACGATGCTTGAGAACCTTTCGGTCAATGATGCGCAGGTGAAGAATGGGACGGTTACGCTGGCAACGGCGGGGAAGGCGGGGAGTGCGGCGGTGTACAACCAGGTGCAGGCGCAGGTGACGAACCTGACGCCGAAGAGCTCGTCGCCGTTTCGGGTGAGTGCGCAGCTTCCGAACGGAGGGAGCCTGAGTGCGAATGGAAGTGCGGGGCCGTTCAACCAGGTGAACAATGCGAGTACGCCGGTGGAGGCACAGGTGAAGCTGACGCACTTTGAGCTTGGTTCGGCGGGCGTGCTGCCGGCGGATGCGGAGATTGGCGGGATGGCGAACCTGGATGCAAAGGTGCAGTCAGATGGGCAGACGCTCAATGCCAACGGAACGGTGCAGGTGACGGGGATCAAGCTGGCGAGGAACGGTGTGCCTTCGGCGAAGCCCGTAGAGGTGCAGTTCGCGGTGGCGCAGAATGAAGAGGCGAAAACAGGGGTGCTGCAGCAGGCGGTGTTGACGGTGGGGCGCGCGGTGGTGAATCTTTCGGGCACGTACCAGACGAGCGGACCGACGACGGCAATCAAGATGAAGGCGGTGGGCAATGCGCTTTCGATCGACGAGCTGGAGGCGTTTCTGCCGGCGCTGGGAGTGCGGCTGCCGCAGGGCTCTCAGCTGCGCGGCGGGACGGTGACGACGGCGCTGACGATCTCGGGGTCTACGGCGAACCCTGTGATCAGCGGGCCGGTGCGCGTGGACAATACGCAGCTTGCGGGCTTTGACCTGGGATCGAAGCTGCAGGCGCTGTCGAAGTTTACCGGGGGGCGGATTGCGTCGGCGACAGGGCCGGGAACGACGATCCGGTCGCTGAGCATGAATGTGCTGGAGCAGGGTGGGGCGATACGGACGGACAAGATGGCGCTGGACGTAGCGGGGGTGGGGACGGCGACGGGTGCGGGCAGTGTAAGTGCGGGTGGGGCGTTGGACTACAACATGATTTTGAAGCTGACGGGGCTGACGGTGAATGCGGGGGGTGGGGCTTCGCAGGCTCCTGCTGGAGGCGGGGCCGGCGGTCTGGTCGGCGCGCTGTCCGGGTTCATTCCGGGCGGCGCTGGAGGTGCTGCTGGAGCGCTTGCCGGGGTTGGCGGGATTGCGGGCGGTGTGCTGAAGAGCGGGATTCCGGTGGCGATTGGGGGGACGACGAGCAATCCTACGTTTAGTCCCAACTTGGCGGGGCTCGCGACCGCGGTAGGTGCAAGCGCGGCGGAGAATCTGCTGAATCAGCGGACCAAGGGGCATTCGGGGCAGCAGCAACAACAACAGCAGAGTAATCCGCTGGGGAATGTGCTGGGTGGGTTGCTCGGGAAACACTAGGGCTGGTCCTGCCGGACGGGCCCACTGCGCGTGGAGCGGCCACTTCGTGGCGGGTGTAGCCCCTTCGGGTGGGCCCTCCCGTCGGTCGGCTTGTAGATTGTTGCCGAACAGAGTAGCGCTCCTGCGGCATCCTCAGCAGGTCCCGCTTCGGGGTTGACTACATTAAAGCATCAGGCAAAGTGGGCGTGGAGGAGGTATTCATGGTTGCCTTCCATGCCGGTGATCGGGGAATCGATGACTTCGATCCCGTTGCCGTGCTGCTCAAGGACGCAGGTGCGCACGCGTTCGATCGCTTGCTTGCGGGCTTCGCGGTCGCGCACGATGCCGCCTTTGCCGATGTGAGCGCGGCCGGCTTCAAACTGCGGCTTGATGAGAATGACGGCAGTTCCCTGCCAAGGTTGCGCGGGTGTGCTGAGTGCGCCCAAGACGGAGGGCAGGACGAGGGTGGCGGAGATGAAGGAGACGTCCATGCTGAAGAACCGGGGTATCACGGGCTGCCCTGAGTCGGTTGGGGGAAGGAGTTCGCCTGGGGTGAGAAGGCGGGCATTGGTGCGTTCGCGCAGGCTGATGCGGGGGTCGTCGCGGAGCTTCTGTGCGATCTGACCGTAGCCGGTATCGACAGCCAGAACAGAGTGTGCGCCGCTTTGCAGCATGCAGTCGGTGAAGCCTCCTGTGGACGCGCCGATGTCGATGCAGGCGAGGCCGGTGATCGGAATGGACCAGTGGGTGAGGGCGTGCTCGAGCTTAAGGCCGCCGCGGCTTACGTATTTAAGGTCGGAGCCCAGGAGGCGGATCGAGGAGGTGGAGAGAACCGGGGTGCCGGGTTTATCGATGCGCTGCTCGTCGACGAGGACGCGGCCGGCGAGTATGAGGGCGTGGGCGCGCTCGCGGGAGGCGGCGTGGTGAAGGTCGACCAGGAGTTTGTCGAGGCGAAGTTTGCTGGGGCGGGCCGTGTCGGAAGGGGCTTTGTCGGGACTGGGGCTGTGTGGCTCGATCGCGGGACGGATGGGCCATGCGGGATCGGGTTTTTGTGGTTTAGTCATCAGTTGGGTTCGGCCGGGTTGATCCGCGCTGGAGGATGCATCTATCTTGACATGTGTGCACCGCGCCGGTTGCGTTGCTGTACCTGCAGCGAGGGGTGAACGGCGGGATTCTGATTGTGCATCTTGTGCTTTGGGATAGAGTTACACTGATACGGAATCGGCGGGTTGCGTTGGCGGTATTGGAAAAGGTTGCTTTCAGCACGACACAAAGTTAAGTCTTTCGCAATCTGTAATCAGCTTAGGTGCGTTTTATGTATAGAGACACAGGACTCATCAATTCACCTCTTCCTTCTGGTCAGGATGACGCTGCCTTGCTTTCGCTTGTGCAGAGGGGGGACGAGTACGCGATGGCGGCGCTGTTTGACCGCTATTCGAAGGTTGTGTATTCCGTAGCGCTAAGGGTCCTTAGAGATCCGGCGGCTGCGGAAGACGTATTACAGGAAATTTTTATGCAGATCTGGCGTCATCCCGATGGTTTTGTTGCGACACGAGGAAGCTTAGGCGGATGGCTCGCGGTGGTGTCACGCAACCGCTCCATTGATACGCTGCGGCGGAAGCGGCCGACGGAGTCCGTCGATGACATGGCCCTGGCCTCGAACTACAACCTGGCCGACGAGGCGGAACGCAACAGCCTGATGGCGAAGGCGCGCACGGCGATCCACATGCTTCCTGTGGAGCAGCGCAAGACATTGGAGATGGCATTTTTCGATGGCCTGACCCACTCGGAGATCGCGGAGATGACGGGCGATCCGCTGGGTACGGTGAAGACGAGAATACGCAGCGCGTTGACTTCGCTGAGAAAGGGGATGACGGCATGAGCGACGAGCGGCGGATTACAACAGATGACCTGGCCTTGTATGCGATGCAGCTGCTGTCCCCTGTGGAGGCGGCGGAGGTTTCGGCGTTCCTCGATCGGTCGTCGGAGGCGCGGCGAGAGTTGGCGGAGATCCAGGCCGATCTTGGGATGTATGCGCACACGGTGGAGATGCACACGCCGTCGGCACAGGCACGGGAGCGTTTGACCAAGCAGGTGGCGCGAGAGAAGAAGGTGGTACCGGTGGAGCGGCGGCCGGAGGGAGAGGTGCGGGCGGGCGCGGGGGATTCCAGTGGCGCGGGGTTCCGCGGTGCGGTGCAGCAGGCGTATGACAGTGGGACGGGGCTTGAGATGGGGCTTGGGAAAGACGCGTATGTTCCGGGCTCGAATGTCGAGGAGATGCGGCCGAAGAAGAGTGTTGCGGCAAAGGTGCTGCCGTGGGTTGGCTGGGCCGTTGCGGCCGGCCTTGCGGTGACTTCGGGAGATCTGTATCGCGAGCGCGAGGCATTGCGCGGGACCGTCGTGACGCAGGCGACCGAGGTAGACCATCTGAGCGCGGATGCGGCGGCGGCGCGGCAGGTGCTGGATACGATGACCGATCGCACCGCGATGCGGGTGACGCTGACCGAGAAGGGACAGCCTCCGGCGGTTCCGCAAGGGCGTGCGACGTATGTGGCGAACAAAGGCACGCTGATCTTTGTTGCGAACAATCTGCAGCCTTTGGATGCGACCAAGACGTATGAGCTTTGGCTGATTCCGGCAGCGACGGGACAGAGTCCGATTCCGGCAGGGACGTTCCGTCCGGATGAGCGCGGGAATGCGAGCGTGATCATGCCTCCGCTGCCCAAGGGAGTCGAGGCAAAGGCGTTTGGCGTGACGGTGGAGGATGAGGGCGGAGCGACGACACCGACGCTGCCAATTATCTTGGTGGGGACTTAGGTCCGCGGCTGTACTTGAAAAATGAAAGGCCATCATTCCCCGTGAGTTCTCGGTGAGAAGGGTGGCTCTTTTGCTTGTGGCATGGGACTGGTTTGGATTTGCGACTCGATCAAACGTTAGAAATTTGCAGGGCAAGCCTGCTCCTTCGGCGTCCGGGCAACATACTGTCTTCCTGGTCTGGTACAAAAACAGGATGCGCGCTATGCTCCTCTGCCTCCTATTCCTTTTATTGCCCAGCCCCAAACTCATCCTTGCTGAAGCAAACCCCGCGTGGACTACGCCGATTGCTCCATTTCGAATAGCTGACAACCTCTACTACGTGGGAAGCCAGGACCTTGGGAGCTATCTTGTGGTCACGGCGAAAGGAAATATTCTCATCAATGCGAATCTGGCTTCTTCTCCTCCGCAGCTGCGGAGGAGTGTGGAGGCGCTTGGGTTTCGTTGGAACGATACCAAGATCCTGCTCAACGGCCAGGCGCATTTCGATCACATGGGCGGCGCGGCGGAGGTGATTCGCGAGACCCATGCCGAAGACATGGTGATGGATGGCGACGTGAACGTGGTGGAAAGCGGCGCACGTGCAGACTTCCTGTCGCCTTCGCCGAACATCCCTCTCTTTGCTTCCGCGCATGTAGATCGCGTTCTCCACGATGGAGACACGGTAAGCCTGGGAGAAGTGACATTGACCGCACACAAAACGGCCGGGCATACGCGCGGATGCACTACGTGGACGATGCGGGCTCATCTTCCAGGAGAGCCGGCAGCCACAGTGCGGGATATCGTGATTGTCGGCGGGACGGGTTTCTGGTCGGAGTACCACTTCGTTGCGACACCCGGCCATGCCGTAAGCTACCCCGGCATCGCTCAGGATTTCGAGCATACGTTTTCAGTGTTGCGTGGTTTGCCCTGCGACGTTTTCCTCGGAGCCCATGGTGGGTACTTCGACATGCTCACCAAGTTGAAGCGCTATCCGCAGGATGGTCCCCGGGTGTTTATCGACCCTGTGGGTTACAGGGAGTACGTCGCTGAAGCTCAGGAGACTTTCGAGAAGGCTTTGAGCAAACAGGAAGCGGCCGCGGCTCACTGAGACTCAGCGCCAGAGGGCTTGGCTGTTGAGGCACTCCTCGAACCCCTTGGAAGTTGTGGAGCAAGGGTGGGCGCTGTACGCAGGAAGGCTGCTAGGACCCGGGTTCGGGGTTGGTGAACTGTTGGCAGCAGCAACCGCCCTTTGCGGCGATGTTGCATTTTGTAGCTTCAGGCGATGGCTGCTGCTTAAGGCTGGGTGATGCGGACCGAGACGCCGAGGCCCTGGAGCGGGACGCTGGTGTCGACGGCGTCGGTGTCGGTGCGGAGGACGGCCATCGAGGTGGATTCGGGCGAGGTGATGTAGACCTTGCCGGTGGGCGTGCCGCTGGTGACCGCGAGGTAGGTGCCGTGGCCGTTTTTGTTGGGCGCGCCGGCGGTGACCGAGGGGAGCGGAAGAGGGATGGTGGCGATGACGGTGTTGGTGTTGAGATCGATGACGGACACGGTGCAGCCGGTGGTCTGGCCGGGGATGGCGCTTCCGTCGGGGGAGCAGGGCAGGCTCATGTCGCCGGTGTTGACGACGTAGGCGCGGCTGTCGCGCGTGTCCTGCAGGACGCCGACCATCACAGGGTGGACGCCGACGAGTACGTTCGCGAGGACGGTGCCGAATCCTGTGGCGTCGACGGGGTTGGCGGGATTGCAATTGGGATTGCCGGGCTGGGCGGTGGCCGAGCAGAGCGGAATGCTGATGATGCTGACCGAGCCTTGGGAGGTGCCATTGCCGGCATTGGCGACGACCATCTCGTTGCGTACGGGTGCGAAGTCTGCCCATACGGGAGCGACGGCGCCGGGGTCGTGGATGACGGCGCTGGGGGTGTCGGGCTGGTTGGTCTGGACGTTGATGACGCTGACGGTATTGTCGCCCTGGTTCATGATGAAGGCGCGCTTGGCGTCGGCGGTCATGATGCCGTAGACGGGTTGAACGCCGACCGGGATGGGGGTGGAATCGAAGGTGTTGCTTGCGGTCTCGATGGTGAAGACCTCGCCGGGGCCGCCGCTGTTGTTCTGGGCGATGGCGTAGGAGCGCGGCGTGTTGGGGATGCCAACGGTGTAGATGGGGCTGTAGCCGGAGGGAATCTGCAGCTGCTGCCGGAGGCTGAGCGCGAGGCTGCCGGTGAACTGGGAGACCGCGTTTTGGCCCGGGTCGGCGACATAGGTGTTTGCGCCTTCGGGGAAGATGCTGACCGGGTTGGCATTGGGAAGGAGCGTGGTCTGGTTGATGTTGCTGGTCAAAAGCGAGGTGTCGACGTCAAAGGACGTGAGAGTGTGATCGCTGTTGAGGGTGTAGCCGGTGTTGCCGCCGGCGTTGAGGATGAGGTAGTAGGGATTGACGCCCACGTTGGCGGTGATCAGGACGGTGTCTCCGGCGAAGTCGACAAAGGTGACCAAGCCGGGCGTGGGGTGGGCCTGGGTGCCGGTTTGCGAGATGGCGACGGCGTACTTGGTCGGCTGACCGGCGGGACCGACAGGATTGATCGCGCTGACAACCGGGCGGTAGTTGTTGCCGCAGCCGAGGATCGCGAAGCTGGAGAGGCCCAATGCAAGCGCGGCGGCTGCGAGGGCAAGCCTGGGTCCGCGGTTTTTGCTCTGCGATACAGAATGTGCGGCAGAGTGCAGGCGTGGCCGCGACTGGATGTTTTTTTCTGCTTGGATGGCTGCTTCGATTCTTGCTAAAGGCAAAACTGCTCCTGCGATGGTGGTGGTATTGGCGCTGTGCTCAGGGTTGATTGTAAATCACCGCTACGGTTTGGACGCCGTGGCGGGATGGAAGGCTGCGGGTTTTGGGAAAGTCAGACGAAAGGCAGATCCGCTGCGGGGTTGACGACGTGACGACCAGAAAGGCAGGCCGGGATGAACGCGGGCTGTTGCGTTCGATTGCGAACGGGCGGACGAACTACAATCATGGTCGACCATGCCTATCGACAACCGCACTTCCCTGCTCGAACTCCTTGCTGTTCACTCGTTCAAACTTGGCGACTTTACGCTGGCCAGCGGGAAGAAGTCGGACTACTATATCGACTGCCGGTTGACGACCTTGCATGCGGAGGGTGGGCGGCTCGCGGGGCTGGTGCTGTATGAGTTGATCCGCGAGCATGTTCCGCAGGCCGAGGCGGTGGGCGGTCTGACGCTGGGGGCCGATCCTCTGGTCTCGAACACGGCGAGCGCGAGTGCGTGGGCGTTGGCAGACTTCAAGGAGATTGCGGAGCTCTCGTCGGCGCTGGAGCTTGAGGTAGAGGACGAGCCGGGGGCGATACCGTCGCTGATCCAGGGATTCCTGGTGCGCAAGGCGGAGAAGACGCATGGCACGGGGAGACGGATTGAAGGCTTCGTACAGGCCGGGGCGCAGGTGGTGATTGTGGACGATGTATGCACGACCGGTGGAAGCACGATCCTGGCGATCGAAGCGGCGCGCGAGGCGGGAATGGACGTCGCGGGGGTGTTTTGCCTGGTGGACCGGGAGCAGGGCGGCAAGGAGACGATCGAGGCGGCGATCCCGGGTGTGCCGTTTGTGCCGGTGTTTACGGCCAGGGATGTGCGCGAGGCGCATGTGCGGCTGAGTTCTTCTTAGGAAACTTTCGACAGGACGGAAGCGAGATTCTCCGCCTTGGCCTGCGATCGCTGCCAGCTCAGTTCGCGCATCCATCGCTTCGTTCCGGTAACTCCTCGCACGAGACCTTCTACGGATAGGTCCAGATCAAGCTGCGGCCAATGCAACGCGGTGCCGAAGTTTTCAATCTCGATCTGGGCAATCTTGTTTTGAGGAGCGGTTTTCAATTCTTGGATCTCCTCACGCGGTATGGCGACCCGTGTCCCGCTGCTCATACTAAGAATGATCATCTCGGTTGGCCTGTGATATCGCACGGACCTGACAGCAGGAGCGCCAGGCTGGCTAACAGCACGCTCAAGAGCGGCGTCAATTTCCTCGTTGGTTGTCCGAACGCGATGTAGCATCTCTGCTCCTCCACAACTGCCACAGCTCGTCCACGTGGCGCCCAGAAATGTTCAATATCTTCTCAATACCACTTTTTTCATGGTTGAAGGAATGATGGCTCGTCTTCTTGTCGACAGAGCTACGATTTGGTCCTCAAAAATCTCGACGACAATGCCACCGCTGCCATATCTGGCGTGAACATGCGGAGGTGCATGACCGTTGGAATATGCGGAGAAACGCACTCCTTCAAAGACTGAAGAACTCACTGTCTCATATTACTGCCGGGCAAGTGGATGCCGATTCGGGAAGCGGATCTATACAGGGAGTGGCTCATGTATCTGCCATCGCCGCCGATGAAGGCGACATGTTTCCCAACTTCTCAAACGGCAAGACCTGTCCTCTGTGCTACTCGGAGACGCTGCATCGCTCGCACCGCCGAGGGCGTGACTGGTGGTACAACCTGATTGGTCTGCGGCCGATGCGCTGCAGTTGTTGCTGCGAGCGTTTCTATGCTCCCAAACACCGGATTGCACAGCGGCGGGAAGCTGTCTAAAGAGAATTCGACTAAACTGAAGGGATGATTCCTACCCTCGAATGGACCTCTGAAGGCGTCAACTTTCTCGACCAGACCAAGCTTCCGCTGGAAGAGACCTACGTGCTTGCCACCGACTATAAGCAGGTGGCGACGGTGATTCGAAACATGATTGTGCGAGGAGCACCGGCGATCGGCGTGTCGGCGGCGATGGGCGTGGCGATTGGGATCGACCGCAGCGGGGCAACGACGATTGCGGCACTCGATGACGAGGTGGAAGTGATCTGCCGGACGCTGGCCGAAACCAGGCCGACGGCGGTGAACCTGTTCTGGGGGATTGAGGAGATTCGCAGCCTGTACCGCGAGCTTGCTGCGAAGGGAGCTTCGATTGTGGAGATCAAGGCTGCGGCAGTGGCAAGGGCGCGGCGAATGTATGACGAGGACATTGCCGCCTGCCGGCAGATGGGAGCGCATGGAGCGGCGCTGCTGCCGAAGCAAGGCACGGTGTTGACGCACTGCAATGCCGGCGCGCTGGCCACGTGCGGCTATGGGTCCGCGCTTGGGGTGATTCGTGCGGCGATTGAGCGTGGGCACAAGATAGACGTGTTTGCCGATGAGACAAGACCGTTTCTGCAAGGGGCGCGGCTGACGGCCTGGGAACTGATGAAGGACAACATTCCGACCACGGTGCTGTGCGACAACATGGCTGCTGCCCTGATGCGACAGGGGCGGATCCAGGCGGTGATCGTAGGAGCGGACAGGATCGCGGCGAACGGAGACACGGCGAACAAGATCGGGACGTATGGGGTCTCGATCCTGGCGAAGGAGCATGGGATTCCGTTCTATGTTGCGGCTCCGTGGTCGACGCTCGATCTGGCTACGGCACATGGGGACCTGATTCCGATCGAACAGCGCGCCGCGACCGAGGTGACGCATTCGAACGGAAAACAGATGACGCCGCATGGTGTGGGCATAGAGAACCCCGCCTTCGACGTCACTCCCGCGAAGTACATCACGGCAATCATCACGGAGCGCGGGGTGTTGAGGGCTCCGTATGGCGAGGCGATCCGCGAGATGGGCAAGCAGGCTTCGTTTGAACTGGCGTCTGTGTAGCTGAAAAGAAATGTGATCCCGCGCTTTGCCGACACGAACGAAGGCCGGTCTGCGCGGAGGTTCATTCGCTGGACTGCGTGAAAGCGGGGACCTCTGCTGAGAAGGTTATGGGCCTGTGCTGGACCCGTCGGCTGGCGAGATGATTTCGCCGGGATTGGCCATCGACCGGCGATGCGACTATTTTAAGGGGAGAGAGAGCGGATGCTGACGTTGGGTTAGTGTTCGTCAGGAATCGGTTGCTTGTGAAGTCTTCCCTGCTCAACCCGCGAACGCGTTCTCTGCTTCGGGGGAGTTTGCTGGTGCTCGTCAGCCTGGCGGCGGCACTTCTGCTTTCGGACTTTCCCCATAATCGTGCGAACGTCTTTCTGCTCGTTCCCGCCGTGGGAGCGGTGGCCGGCACGGTGGATACGGTGCGGTGCATGCAGCGCAGGTGGAGCTTCTATCATGGCGGCGTTCTGCTGTGCGTGTACATGGACCTGATGGCTTTGTGCATGATCCTTTTCTTCCTGCTCTACCCGTATGCACGCTGGATCACAACCTCAAACTGAGGGAGCGAAAGCGGAGGGAGAGACAAGGACGGACGGACGCCCCGGATTTCCATTCAACAAACGGCATCGGGTATGTGGACTCGGGTTATACTCGCGGCACGGAAGGTCCATGCTGTTCCAGGCACGGGTTCAACATTTCAAATGTGAAGGAGACGCACTGATGTTCAAGGGATTCCGGGATTTCGTTTTGCGTGGCAATGTGATCGACCTGGCCGTAGCCGTGATTATCGGAGCCGCATTTACGGCTATTGTGACCTCGCTTACCGAGAAAATTATCAATCCTCTGATTGGCGCGATCTTCGGCAAACCGAATTTCGGTTACCTGGTGGGGCATGTACACGGCGGCGAGGTCCGGTACGGAGATTTTCTCACCGCGGTGATCAATTTTCTGCTGCTGGCCGCCGTGGTTTATTTCTTTCTCGTCTTGCCGACGCAGTATCTGTTGAAGAAGTTCACCCCTGTGCTTCCGCCGGCCGCGACCAAGCCCTGCCCTTACTGCCTAAGCGACATTCCTGTGGGTGCGACTCGATGCAAGTTCTGCACGCAGCCTGTAACTGCTTAGCGAACGTACAGTAGGCTGACCCAATGTAGTTCAGTTCCCTTCCCCGAGGCCTTCGCTTGATTCCTCTTCGTACTCTGATCTGTCTGGCTGCGGTTGCGGAGCTGGCCGCTGTGGCGCAGGCTCCGCTGCAGGTATTTGGTTTTCGAGATTTTTCACAGCAGGCAAAAGTCGACCAGCGCTTTCTTGCCGTGCCCGATGCGAAGCTCGCGGGCGAACACCTGAAGGTGCTGACGTCGGCGCCGCATTGGGCGAGTTCGCCTGAGGACTATGCGACGGCAGTGTATGTTTCCGACAAGTTCAAGGCAGCGGGCTTGCAGACCGAGATTGTGCCATACAAGGTGCTGTTGACCAAGCCTGTGAAGATCGTGGTGGAGGCGTTCGATGCGAGCGGCAGGAAGTTTATGTCGGGGCCGACGCCGGAGCATGTGGACCCGGTGAAGTCTGGCGGAGACAGCTTTCAGGATGATGCGCGGATTCTGCCGGCGTTCAATGGTTCGTCTCCTTCGGGCGATGTGACGGCACCGGTCATCTATGCGAACTTTGGGACGGTGGCCGACTTTCAGCTCCTGGCGAAGCTGGGTGTAAGCGTGAAGGGCAAGATCGTGCTGGTTCGGTATGGGCAGAACTTTCGCGGCATCAAGACCTACATTGCGCAGCAGTGCGGGGCCAAGGGCGTGCTGATCTACTCGGACCCGGCAGATGATGGGTATTTCCGAGGCGATGTGTATCCGAAAGGGCCATGGCGGCCGGACTCCGCGGTGCAACGTGGCTCGGTGCAGTTTCTTCCGATCTATCCTGGCGATCCGACGACGCCGGGAATTGCTTCGACGCTCGACCTTCCTCCGTCGCGACGCCTCGCGGCCGATAAGCTTCAAGCGGACCAGCCTTCGATTCCGACCAATCCGCTGTCGTATAAGGACGCCGCTCCGATTTTGAAGGCGCTGGGCGGGGAGGAGTCGCCGCGCGAGTGGCAGGGTGCGCTTCCCTTCACCTATCACCTGGGAGCGGGCGGGGACGCGTCCAAGAGCTCGGAGGTGACGGTCCATATGCATCTCGAGCAGGATATTGCGCTGCGAACGATCTGGGACGTGATCGGCAAAATACCGGGAAGTGACGGCGGCGGCGAGGACTGGGTCGTGGCGGGCAACCATCGCGACGCGTGGGTGTATGGCGCGGTGGATCCGAGCAGCGGCACGGCGGCGATGCTCGAGACGGTGCATGGGCTGGGCGTTTTGCTGAAGGGGGGGTGGAAGCCGAAGCGCACGATTGTGATAGGAAGCTGGGACGCGGAGGAGGAAGGCCTGATCGGATCGACCGAGTGGGCGGAGCAGAACGCGGGAGTGCTGGCCCATGCGGCGGCTTATCTGAATACGGATGTGGCGGTCTCCGGTCCCACTTTTACTGCGGCCGCCGTGCCTTCGCTGATGCAGTTTCTGCGCGAGGCGACGCGCCAGGTGCCGAGCCCCAAAGGCGGAACCGTCTACGAGCAGTGGAAGATGGATCAGAAGACAGCGGCGCGGATTTCCGAGCACATGGAAACCCATCGTGAGTCGAAGCACGCGGGCGCGGAGAGCGAGGTGCGCATTGGGACGCTTGGGTCGGGCTCCGACTACACGCCGTTTCTGCAGCACCTTGGGGTGCCGTCGACCGATATTGGCTCCGACGGGCCGTACGGGGTGTACCACTCGACGTTTGACGACTACAACTGGTTTGTTAAGTTCGCCGATCCGACCTTTGCGTACGAGCAGCAGCAGGCCCGGGTGTTTGGGCTTGAGATTCTGCACATGGCCGATGCGGAGGTGCTGCCCTACGACTATGAGCTGTATGGAAAAGAGATCGTGGGCTACGTGGAAGCAGCGCAGAAGCATGCTGGCGCTGAGAAGCTCAGCCTGGACTTCAGCCCTGCGCTGGCGGCGGCGAAGCGCTTTGCGGCGGCGGGGATGGCGGTGCGTGCCGTGCAGGCCGCGGGGACTGCGGATGCGGCTGGGCTGAACCGTTCGCTTCGGGGTGCGGAAGAGGCACTGCTGAACCCGGCGGGTCTGCCGAGAAGGTCCTGGTACAAGCACACCATCTATGCCCCGGGGGAGTTTACGGGCTATGCAGCGGTGGTGATTCCGGGGGTGAACGAGGCGCTGGATGCGTCCGATGGTCCGCGGGGCCAGGCACAGCTTGCGGACCTTGCGGCGGCGCTCAACCGCTCGGCGACGGTGCTGGAGGGCGCGGCGGCGGCGGCGAAGTAGGGTTTACCAGCGCCAAAGGCGTAGGCAGAACTGCGTTGCGGAATGACATCGGCAAAAGCCACGCGGGAGGTGCGACGAGGCCGCTTTTGTGCCTTGGAACAAAGTCAGCCCGCCAGGTAACCAGAAAAGCAAGTACCAAGGCGCACGGGCAGAGCGCGAGAATCCCACTTTCGTTGTAGAGATGCGGCTCAAAGTGGGATACACGGCGCCACAGGGTGGACCGATGATGATTTTCAGACGGCCAAAGCCGCCCCAAAGGAGCCTCCCCATGATCCACGATCTGGTTCTTGCCGTAGTTTTTCTTGCGATGATTATTACGCCTGCACTGCTTGCGATGCGCTCGGAAAAAGAGGAGCGAGATACGTTCTAGCTCTCCCCTTTCTGTCGGCCACGTAGCACGTCGTTCTGATTCGTATCATCCGCTGAAGCTTTCAGGATTTGGCCCCTTACAAAATTGTTCGTACCGGATAAGACCGCGCCCCCTGCCCGAGGGTGCGGTTTTGTTTGTGGGGGCGGGCAGTCTAGTACCGAGCAGACAGTGCGTTTACTCTGAATAGGGCTGAGAAGACGCCTGTTTTCAGGAGCACCATCGTGTCCTCTACGCAAGACACCGGGTCATCCACCGCACCGTGGACCGAGGAACTGGAACAATGGCTGCAGCGGCAGGCCAGGGTCTCGGGCTTCGATCTAGCGGGCATTGCGCCGGTGGATCCGTCACCTAGCTCGGCAGACCGGCTCACCGAGGCACGCTTCCGAGCGTGGATCGAGGCTGGACATGCGGGCGAGATGGAGTACCTCAAGCGCCGCGACGACCAGGGTGCACTTTTGCGCTCCGACGTGCGGAAAGCGATTCCCTGGGCGCGTTCGGTCATTGTCTGTGCCATGAACTACGACGTTCCGGCGCCGCTTTCGATCGAGCCAGCGGCGCCCGACAGGGGGTGGATCGCGCGCTATGCCTGGAGCGGAAGCGAGCCGAAGGCCGAACCCGGAAGCGAGCCGGGCGCTGAAGGCGGACGCGGGCACAAAAGCAACCGGCGGCCTCGTGGTGAAGACACCAGGCTACGCACAGAAAGCACGCAGCTCGGCAGAGGATCTGGTGCGGCGGCAGGGTCTGGGGAGCAAAGCGCCACCAACGCCTCCCACGGAGGTTTTGCTTCCGACTGGGTACCAGCAGCGGACAAACTCGTCCCGACTGATTACCATCACGAGTTGCTCGGGCGACTTCACGTGCTTGAAGCCGCTCTTCAGCTTCAACTCCCATGCCAGACGCGCTGCTACGTCGATACCGGGCCGATTCTGGAGCGAGCTGCGGCTGCGACTGCAGGCATCGGCTGGGTCGGCAAGAATACGTGCGTGCTGAATGAGCAGCTCGGCTCATGGCTGCTGCTGGCCATTATTGTGACGTCGATTCCGATAGCTTCGGGCTTTACCTTGAGTCCGGCCGCCGACCGTTGCGGCTCCTGCACACGCTGTATCGACGCCTGCCCGACGGACGCGCTGATCGCGCCGCGACACATGGACGCTTCGCGGTGCATATCCTACCTGACGATCGAAAAGAAAGGCCTCATCCCCGAAGCGCTCCGCCCTCTGCTCGGACGACAGGTCTTCGGGTGCGACATCTGCCAGGAGGTGTGCCCTTGGAACTCGAAGTCTCGGAGCGAGCGGGAACCGGTTACGACGGATTCGGGTATGCGGCCGCGCGCCGGGCTGATCAACCCTTCGCTGGCATGGCTGGCATCACTTGACGCCAAAGACTTCAAGCGCTACTTCAAGAATTCACCGCTGGAACGCACACGGCGTAAGCGTCTGCTTCGCAATGTCGCGATCGCGATGGGCAACAGCGGCCAAGCACAGTTTCTGTCTACCCTTGAAGCCTGGGCTGCCCGGCCGGAGGAGGACCCCGTGCTCGCCGAAGCTGCGCGGTGGGCGGTCACACAGCTGCAAACCCCGCGTCAGCCACAGCGCGATGCTGGAAGAACGCAGCAAGCGGTCTAAAAGCTTGACAGACTTATAGCTGATTGCGTGTTGGTGTAGGCGCGGTGCGAAGGAAAGCGGTCTCGCTGACGCTCGATGCCCACATCACAAAATCGAGATATGGGGCACCCAACTCCTATGCCATGCAATTTACTTAATTGTTTCCCATGGAGCAGTCAGTAAAGCCTGGCCAGCGGCGGGGCTCGGCTACCCAACGCCTCGATGCGCTTCAAGTCCAGACCTAAACTGCCTGCTTCGAAGACTTTGCGCAAATTTCGGCGGGAGTGGGGGTACGTTGCGTCGTGTTCAGCGAGCAAACGCCTCGGCCTCCAGGAAATTCAGCCTCTATCGCCACGAGAAGGAAATCGGCCCTCTGCTAGCATCGGAGTGTCCGCACGTCAGCCTATGTCCCCGCTCATTCCCGACAAGCCGATCCAGCCCGACAGACCGAGCCAGCCAGACAAGCCGACCCAGACCGACACGCCAATCGAGCCTGACAAGCCGAGCCTCAGCGTACCGGGTGTGGCAGACAGCGGTTCCGGTCTCCCGGCGCTCGCGCTCGAAGACGTCCCCCCCGTCGTCTGCAAAGATACCCTGGGCTCCCGCCTGTATGCGCTGGCGTGCTACATGGCTCGCACCGAGGTGCATACTTACGCTTTTTCGGTCGCTGCGAATACGATCCTCTCGCTGTTCCCTTTCATTGTGCTGCTTCTGACGTTGAGCCGCAGGGTCTTTCACTCGCGGTCCATGGAGGAGGTGGTCGGCGACATGATGAAGAACCTCCTTCCGGTTGGCCAGGACTTTGTGATGCGGAATATGCAGCTGCTTGCTCACCCACACAAGGGGACCCAGCTGTTCTCGCTGGTGATGCTGCTGATCACATCGACGGGCGTGTTTCTTCCGCTGGAGGTGGCGCTCAACAATGTGTGGGGTGTGCGCGAGAACCGCAGCTACCTCCATAACCAAGCCGTGTCGCTTGGTCTTGCGTTTGCGGTGGGTGTTCTGGCGATGGCCTCGGTGGCCTCGACGGCAAGCCAGCAGACGATTTTGTCCTGGCTGTTTTTGAACCACACCCAGAACGCCGCCTTTCACCTGATCTCTTATGGGTTTCTCAAGATCTGCGCTGCTCTGGCCAGCATTCTGCTCTTTTTTCTTATCTACTGGGTGCTGCCTTACCGCAAGGTGCCCGCCTGCGCCGTGCTGCCAACCGCAATCGTCATCGGCCTGCTGTGGCAGCTCGCGAAGGCTCTCTACATCCGCGCGCTACCCTGGCTGGATTTTCAATCGGTCTACGGGCCGTTCTACATCTCGGTAGGCCTGATGATGTGGGCATTTCTGTCGGGCCTGCTGCTTCTGGCGGGAGCGCACTTTTCGGCAACACGCTACACGCTGCGTCTTGCGCGCGAGGCCCAGGCCGAGGCGGAATAAGGGGAAAAGCCCGGGTTTTCGCCGAGCCGCTGGCTGCCACGCCACCGTAATTTTGTGTCACGGGTCTTGCCTCGGGGTGGACTTCCATTGGTCACGTTGATTGTTGCGGACGAGTATGGGCCGGCCCTGCAGCAGATGCCGTAAGAAGATATAAAGGATCTGCATGACGACCCAGGAAGCACAGGCAACGCCGCTGCACCGCAGATTGCCCAGCGGGCTCGCGGGTGCCGCTTTCTGGCTGGCGGTCTGGTTCTGCCTCCTGTTCGTGCGCTACTGGATTCACGGGGGCTTTGGCAGCTTTCTTTTTGTGCTTCAACTCTTCGTCGGTCTCGCGCTGGTGTCGGTCGCGCTTCCCCTGATGCTCAAGCTGGTGCGGCAGCATATGCTTTGGAGCCTGCGCAATAAGCTGGTCCTTACTTACCTGCTGATTGGTCTGGCGCCTGTCATTCTCTTTGTCACCCTGGTGTTGATCTCCGGATACATTGCCGCCGGCCAGTTTGCGATTCACCTGGTGGATACGCGCCTGCAGGCCGAGCTTACCCTAATGCGCGGAGAGGCCGTTCACCACGCCGATATTGTTGCCCATGCCCTGGACTCGCAGCTTGCGCCTGGCACAACCGAAGACTCCGAACGCGGCGATCCGCTTGACTCCCCGCGTTTGCATCTGCGCCGGGATACGGTGGCTTACCTGGATGGCGTCTCGATCGCCCTGGGCAAAGACACGCACGGCAAGATTCCGCTCGGCCTTCCCGCATGGGCGACGGAACTGAAATCGGGAGGGTTTCACAACCTGGTTTCTGACGGCGGGGACCTGTACCTGGTTGCGATCAGTCAGCAGCGCCTGAATAACGGCCGGATGCTGACCCTGCTCACCAGTATGCCGGTGACGCAGCAGCTGATGAACTTCGTCGCTTCGGGGCTTGGCATTGCTCGTATCCAGCCGACGGGCGCTCCGACGGGCACGGCGCGGAGGGAGGCGAGAACCCAGCCGGGCATTCAACCGGGCGTAAAGAACACGCCTGCCGGCGAGAGCGCCGCCAAAGGTTCGGACGCGGTGGGAGAGTCCGGTTCTGCCTGGATTACCGGAGGCACGCAGCCTCCGCCCGTCAACCTTGCGGATGTCGGGGTTATCTTTACCTCGACAGAGACCACGACCGACTGGACTACAGGCGAGCGAGGAGATGCGCTGGTGGCCGTGAACTCGCGCCCATCGCTGCTCTACGGCCAGCTCTTCGGAGGTTCGCTGGGCGGCATCGTGACCTCGGTGTTGCGCATTGCGCTGATCCTGCTCTGCGCCCTGTTCGCATTGATCGAGCTGCTTGCCCTTTGGATGGCCATTCGCTTGAGCCGCACCATCACACAATCGGTGACCGACCTCTACACCGCGACACAGCACATCGACCATGGCGACTTCGATCATCGCATCGGAGTCAAACGCGACGATCAGCTTGCGGAACTCAGCCGTTCCTTCAATACAATGACGGGATCGCTGCAGCGTCTTCTGGTTGAACAGAAGGAAAAGGAGCGTTTACAGAACGAAATCTCCATTGCGCAGGAGGTACAGGCGAACCTGTTTCCGCTCACCTCCCATGGTCTTGAACATCTCGAGCTTCACGGTGTCTGCCGCCCGGCGCGCTCGGTCAGCGGAGACTATTACGACTTCCTTGTGTTCCATGAAGAAGCGCACGACGGGGTGGCTACGCGGCGGGAGACCGGCGTCGGCATAGCCATTGGAGATATCAGCGGCAAGGGTATCTCCGCCGCACTTCTGATGGCCACACTGCACTCGGCCGTCCGCGCCTACCGGTTTGCCAGCGAAGAACTCATCTACAGCGAGTCCACCGTGGCCGGCCTTACCGCGAGCCGAGAAGACCGGGGCGATTGCGATGAACTGTTCCAATCTCCCGGCCGCATTCTTGCGCTGCTCAACCGGCATCTCTACCGCAGCACGCAGCCGGAGAAGTACGCGACGCTCTTTCTGGCCCATTACGATGCACGCACAGCGATGCTTACCTATTCAAACGCCGGCCAGCTCCCGCCGCTTGTGCTCAGCCGGAACGGCAGCGTGCGCCGGCTCGACAAGGGCGGTACGGTGGTGGGTTTGATGGATGGCATGCACTACGATGAGGACCGCTTCCACATGGAGTCGGGAGACATCCTCGTCGCCTACTCGGATGGTGTGACGGAGCCGGAGAATGACTTCGGCGAATTTGGTGAAGAGCGGATGATGGAGGTGGTCTCACAGTACCGGGATCACCCGCTGCATGTGATCTCCACCCAGGTGATGCTCGCTCTAGACGCCTGGATTGGAGCCGAAGAACAGCCTGACGACATCACTCTGGTACTCGCCCGGCAAGCCTGACGGCACTTGCTTCTGCTTTCCTCGATGTCATCCTGGCAGATGTCATTTTGGCAGGGATCTTCTGGGACGAATCAGTCGTCAAACCCTATTTCTTGGTCGCGATTACCTTCGTCACGATCGCATTTGGACGCGCACCAGCGGGCAGCAAGGTGAACAGAGACGGCCCGTCCTTCCCCTGAGTCCGGATCACGGCAACGTCCCCGGAGTGCGCATCGGCGGCAAGCAAGAGATGTTCATCGGCCGAAAATGTCAACGGCCCGGGCCCGGAGCCTGTATGCACACTGCCTTCCAGCTTGCCATCGTCGATGCTGTAGATGGCGACTGAATCTGCGCCCTGATTCGAGACCCACAAGGTGCCATTGTCCCGGCTTACCACGCCGTGCACGGGGTCGCTGCCGATCTTGTAGGTCCCACCCACCTCGTTGGTCCAAGTGGAGATCTCGGAGACACTGTCCGACCCCGCGTTGGAGACGAAGATCTCGCCACCATCTGGCTTCATCGCCAGGTGTTCCGGCCTCGTTCCGACATCGAGGTAGGTCAGCAGACGGTCTGCCATCAGTGAGGGATTCTGTTTTGCTGCCCACGACCCGGGCGCAGCGGAGAGGCTGACCACCATGACCTGGTGTCCACCGGTACATGCCACGAATGTCTTTGAAGAGTCCGGCAGTACGGCGAGGTCTCCTGCCCCGGGGCATCCGGCAAAGGTTGAGCGCAGCCGTAGTGGCGCTCCTTTTGCACCGTCCGCCTGCACGTCGTAGACCGACACGCTTGCGCTTCCTCGATTGCTCACGACCAGCGTACGTCCGTCCGTGGCGAGACGGGCCACGGCAGGCTCTTCTCCAGTTCCTGCCAGCCCAATCTCCCGCCTCGAGACAAGGTCGAGCACGCTCACCGAGTTCGAGCCCGCATTGACGACATACCCTCGCCTTCCCGATGCATCGACAGCGATAAAACGAGGGAGACGCCGCACCCAGATCGTTGCCGCCACCCGGTTCGCATCCGCATCGATCACCGATACGGTTCCAGACTGTGCGTTCGCGACATAGACCTCATTTCGTACAGGATTGACGGCCAGCGCCGAAGGATTCAAACCGACCTGCAGCGTACGATCTGGACGCAGATACACGAGGTCCAGAACCGACACCGTGTTCGACGCGCCGTTGCTGACATACGCATACTCGCGATAACCGGCGGGCACATCCGGAAAGCTGCTCTTATGGCACCCCGACAGGCCAAGCGGGGCCGCGAAGAGGCAGAACACGAAAATGGATTGCGGGGTAAAGCGCAGGAGGCGTGTAGGCACTATTCTGGAGTCTATCGGGAGGGTAGTTGAGCGGCAAGAGGCAGAGCACCGCTTGTTTTTCTCTCGCCGCTGTTCTCGGTTACGGCTGTGTTCGGGAAGGCGGCCTGCCTTGCACGTGCAGAGTGCGACCGAGCCTGCGCACACGCCTATGCAGCGCTTACGGACGCTCGTGCTTCAGCTTCCGCCAGTTCCAAGCGACCCAGGCGAAGTATCCACCTTGAATGCCGAGAACCGTCATATAGCTGAAGATCAGATGCCGATGCGCCATCGTGCTGAAGTTGAACAAAGAGTGCCAGGTCATCATTGTGGGATCTCCAGCGAAGCTTCAATCGCCTGCAGCGCCGCATCCTGCTCGGCAAGCTGCCGGCGCCGCTCCAGCATGAAACGAAAGATCAGGATACAGACTCCCCACATGGCCCATCCGGCGACATTCCAGAAGAACGCCGGCAGCATGGAAGGATCCATCCCCGTCCCTGGGCCGCCGCCAAACACGGGAGCAGGATGCTGCGTACGCCACCATCGGATCGACATGAAGTTAATCGGCACATCGATCGCCGCAAACACGGACAGCACCGCTGCGATCGAAGGCGTCTGGCCGGTAGAGGAGAGCCGCCGCACCATCAGGTAGGCCACATACAGCAGCCACAACAGCAACTGCGACGTGAGCCGGTAATCCCACGTCCACCAGATGCCCCAGGTCACGCGTCCCCACAGCATTCCGGTCAGGAGCGCAATACTGGCGAAGACAACAGTTACCTCCGCCGCGCTCAGCGCCAGTGCATCGGCTGCGAGCGCCTTCAGCGGGTCGCGACGCTTCCAATAGAGGTAGGCCAGCGAAGCAAGAAGGTTGATGTACGGAAACACCAGGCTCAACATAGCGTTCGGTACGTGGTAGTAGAAGATTCGCCCCACGTTGCCCTGCGCTGCATCGGCGGGAACCAGGAAGATCGCCTGCCGGAATCCCTCTACGAGCACAGCGATACTGATGCCGAACCACAGCCAGGCCACGCTGCGTAGAGTTGGGGTGCGCTGCTGCATAACAGGTATTTTACGCGGAATGCGCCTACTCCGCGTTGAGCACGGTTTCGAACAGAAGAAGGCATACGGTCGTAAAGATGATGTCGTACCCGGCGAGTTGCTTGATCCACGTGCCAATCTGGATCGGGTCGAGATCACCTGTCAGAATGCCCGTTGTTGCCTGCACCATGGCCAGCAGCGCGGGCAGCGACACAGGAAGCAGAAGCAGCGGCAACATCAGCTCCCGGTTGCGCGCCCGCAGTCCAAGCGCCGCAAAGAACGTCCCATTCACCACCAGGGCCCATGTGCCCAAAGGCATTACCAACGCCAGAAGCCACACGTTGCCCAGTGGATGCAGGTTGAAGAACACCACAAAGATGGGCGCCATCACCAGTTCCACCACAAGCACGAAGAGCATGTTCGCAATCGCCTTACCCAGAAACAGCGCCGAAGCGGGTGAAGGAGCCATCCGCTGCGCTTCGAGTACCTGGTTGCGCTGTTCGCGTGACCATGACTGGTTCAACGCCGTGATGGAGGCAAACAAAAGCGCCACCCAAAGAATCGCCGCCGAGATCTGCCGTGTAATTGTGGGGTACCCGGTGGGATCGAATGCCAGCCCAAACACCACCACCACCAGTAACGAAAAGAACAGCATCCCGTTGATCGCGTCTCGCGAGCGCCACTCCAGACGCAGGTCCTTGCGCAGATGATCGAGCAGGTGGTGGAAATACCTCACGCCGGGCCTCGCGTCAGGTCCATGACGATGGACCTGGTGGCCCGCAGATAATCCGCAGGCGCGAGCAAAATCTGCAGCCCTCGCACACCGGCTGAGATCGAGATCCGGTCGAACATCTCGATTGTCTCGTCGGTGTATGCGGGGAAGGCTTTCTTTGCGCCCATGACCGTCACGCCTCCGCGGATATAACCGGTGAGCGGTTCTACGTCCTTCAGTGACGCAAGCTCGGCTTTCTTCGCTCCCGCAGAGTGTGCGAGCTTTTTCAAATCCAGCTCCGCATCGCCTGGGATCACGGCGAACAGGTATTCTCCCGCGTTGGTATGCGCCAGCAGGGTCTTGAACACCTGCTCCGGCGGCAGCCCGATTTTGCGCGCGACCGAGATCGCTGTGAGGTCGTCCGGATCGACCTCGTGGGCGCGCAGCTCATAGCCGATCGCAAGCGAATCGAGTAGCCGCGCTGCATTTGTCTTGCTCTTTATGTGGGGAGGTGCGCTCTTCACCCTTTGACCTCAGCCCCACTGGCCGTTGCCTCGCGCGCCACGATCTGCCCGTTGCGCATGGTCAGCGTAAGGTCCGCGATGGGCTCCGCCAGCCTGTGCTGGTGGGTGGTAAACAGGATCGTGCGGCTGCCCCCGCCTGCCACCGGCCACGTGCGAAAGTCTGCCAGAAGTTCGACCATGTGCGCGGCCGAGTCCGCGTCGAGATTTGAAAACGGCTCGTCCAGCAGGAGAAGTTCCGGATCCGTTTGCAGCACGCGAGCAAGCGAAGTGCGTTGCCGCATTCCCTGCGAGTACTGCCCCACTGGCCGGTTGAGCTTTGGGTCGAGACCTACGGCACGCAGCGCCATCTCCGGGTTGCCGACGCACGCGCAGCCTCCTTCGCGATAGAGCGAGGCGAAGTAGTTCAGGTTTTCCATCGCTGTCAGCTCGTCGTACAGCATCGGCGAGTGACTCATGTACGCCATGCGGCGGCGCTGCTCCTGCGGTGCACCGGCAAATACAGTGACCTTTCCGCGCGTTGGCGTAATCAACCCTGCGATCACGCGTAGCAGCGTCGACTTGCCGGCACCGTTCTCGCCCAGGATCACCGCGCACGAACCAGCGGCAAAGCTTGACGTCACGTTTCTCAGCGCCGCAAAGCTGCCATATATCTTTGAGACTGAATCAAGGGCGATGCAGGCGGCGGCGGCAACCGTGGCCGAATTCTCAGCAGGGGCCGGTGCGACAACTGACGGCGGTAAGCTCGTTCGAGTTGTCCCTTCCCTCTGCGTCATGCTGTTTTCCGGCGCGAATTTCCGCAGCCGCTCCGGGTGGGTGTTCTAGCGAGGGGTGGGCAGAGCTGCAGCCGTCGTTGCCGGCGCGCCCGGCGTGGCTGCCGGAGCATACTTGGAGGCGCACTTGGCCTGCAGCTGGGTCGCGTGAAACACCCCGTCGGTGCCATAGGTCCCAACGGCCAGCGCCTGCGAATCGTCCTTGAACGTATCGGGTGGCGGCTCCACGCCCTTGTAGCTCACGTTCAGCTTCTTGTTCTGCTCGAGCAAAGTGAAGTCAACATAGGTCCCCACGCGATGAATACTTCCCGGAGCCACGTTGCCGGCAACCCGAAGGTGCCGCACATACGCCTTGTTGCCCATGCCCTGAAGCTCCGCGATCGTTACGTAATAGCTCTTGTTGTCGCGCGCTCCCGTCAACGCGAGGTATCCAACGGTCGCGAGGATGACCACGATCGCAGCAATGATCTTGACCGGGCTCTTCTGAGCTGAGTTCGTCATAGTATGTCCGTCTCTCAGTGTACTTTTCTCCGAAGACTTTGAACAGCCGCGGGCGCTTGGCGGAGATGGTGCCCAGCACTCGCCTGTGCCGGCCTATGGCGAATGCTTGCGATGCGTGAACGATCTCCCCAGACCCGCGCGATAGTCTCCCGCCCCTTGTCCCGCCCCCCGCAGCACATACTTGTACGTCGTCAGCCCCTCCAGCCCCACCGGGCCGCGCGCATGGAACTTGCTTGTGCTGATTCCCACCTCCGCTCCGAACCCGTACCGAAAACCATCCGCAAACCGTGTGCTTGCATTGTGAAATACCCCCGCAGCATCGACCTCGCGCAGGAATCGTTCCGCATTCGCCGCATCTTCGGTCACAATCGACTCCGTGTGCGCGCTGCCGTATGCATGAATATGCGCAATGGCTGCCTCGAGTCCCGGCACAAACTTCAACGCCAGCGTCAAGTCACCGTATTCCGTATGCCAGTCTGCAACTTCACCCACCTCCACACCGTGCAGCGCGAGCGAGCTCCGCATGGCATCATCTCCCACCAGACGCACCCCATTGGCCGCTAGTTTTTTCGCAAGGGCAGGCAACAGCGTCTCCTCCAGGCTCTCGTGCACCAGCACCGTCTCGACAGCATTGCAGGCCGAAGGATAATCTCGCTTGGCGTCGTCGACGATATGCAGCGCCATCTCTGCATCGGCTGAAGCATCAAGAAAGATATGGCAAACGCCCTCGGCATGGCCCAGCACCGGGATCCGGGTTGAGCGCTGCACATATTCCACCAGCGCTTTCGAGCCGCGAGGAATCACCATGTCGACCAGATCCGCGTACCCTAGCAGCTCCGCAACCTGCTCGCGTCCAAGAATCAACGCCACCGCTTCCCGGGGTACGCCCGGGCTCACAAACGCATCCTGAATAATCGCCACCAGCGCCGCCGCCGTATGCTCCACCTCTTTGCCCGGTTTCAGCAGCACCGCGTTGCCAGTCTTCAACGCCAGTGCCGAAATCTGCGTGACTGCGTCGGGGCGCGCCTCGAAGATGACCGCAAGCACGCCCAGCGGCACCGTGAGCCGTTCCAGCTCCAGCTTCTCGTCCAGCTCGGTGGCGGCAATTACGCGGCCCAGCGGCTCCGGCAGCATAGCTACGGCGCGCACCTGCTCCACCATCTCGCGAAGCTTTGCCGGCGTGAGCCGCAAGCGCGCAAGGGTAGCGTCGTTCAGTTCACCCGCGCTCTTGAGCTCCACAGCAACGGCGAGATCCAAAGCATTCGCTGCAAGCAAAGTCTCGGTCGCACCCTCCACGGCCCGCGCCATGGCTTCGAGAGCCGCATTCCGTATCTCCTCCGGCATCGCAGCCAAAACACGAGAAGCCCGCTTGGCCGCCTCTGCCGCCTTTCGAACGGCACTTTCGCTACCGCTTGTTTTTGCAGTCACCATGATGTTTTCTTGCCTTTATCTTTCCTGCTCTCGTCGCTGGAAGCAAAACTGCTGCATGCCGCGTGAGCGCTCGGATCACTTAGGAAGCGCGCCTATCTCAATCGACCGACGCACTCGGCCGCGGCAGAAACACCGTTCCAATAGCTTCACCCGCGCAGATCTTTTCCAGCAGCCGAGGCGTCTGTCCATTCGCGATGACCGCCGTACGTCCGGCCTCCATCACAATGCGCGCCGCCTCAAGCTTAGAAGCCATTCCCCCGCGCCCTCGCCCGTTGCCCCCATGCGCATAGTTGCGAATGTCCGGCGTGATCTCAGCCACCTCTGCGATCAGCTGCGCCCCTGTATCCGAAGGATGCCGATCGTATAGCCCATCGATATCCGAAAGCAGCACCAGCAGGTCAGCCTCGATATGCCGCATGAGCAGCGCCGAAAGCTTGTCGTTATCGCCAAACAGCCTTTCCTCCGTTGAAGCCGCATCCGCAGCACCGGCAGGCCTGTCCAGCTCCAACGTCGAGACCGTATCGTTTTCATTCACGATCGGGATCACGCCCAGCGCGAGCAACGCCCGCAGAGTGGCCCGCAGATTCTCGTACCGTACCGGATCGCGAAAGTCATCTTCGGTGAGGAGCACTTGCGCAATCCGGCAGCCCATCGTCTCGAACGCATCGTCATAAAGACTCATCAGCCGCGACTGCCCGGTTGCCGCGCACGCCTGAATCAGAGGTACCTCGACGGGACGCTCTGTCATCCCGAGCCTCTCCATGCCCAGCCCAATTGCGCCCGAGCTTACCAGCAGTACCTCGATCCCACGCTCGCGCAGCGCCGCTACCGATTCCACCAGCCCACACAAAAGCCCGAGCGCCACACGACCGTCCTGGCGCATGATCACATTGGTGCCGAGCTTTACCACTACACGCGCCGGCACCTTTCGTGCTCCCGCGTACCCGCGCACTTTCTGTCTTTCCGATGCTGTCGTAATCACAGCTTTATCCTAAATGCGCGTTTTCTGAAACGCGAGCAGGAATCCTCCGCAGTAATCAGGCGGAGAGCCTCGGAAGCGATCGACGGAGCCCTGATAGAAGGGGATACTCGCCGCGAAGTGGCCGCCGCCATGCGAGCTTTCATCCGCAAGAGCATCATTCAAGTTACGGCAAACGAAAAGACGGAGACCCTCGTCTTAGAAGGCCTCCGTTAGTAGTTTTGCTCGTTTCGGTGCGACACCGGATTACTTAGGCATTAGCGGTGGAGGTGCTCCTGGCTTCGGCGCTTGTATTCACGGAGTCAGAGATGGTCGTCAGCAGCTCGTCCGCCTTCTTTTCCTCCTCGAGAATGCTTTCGAGCGTGTCCGCAGCCTCGTCCTGTCCAAGAAGCTCGGCCCAGCTGCGCAGGGTCCCATAGACGGCGATTTCGTGGTGCTCCACCTGCTGTCCACATGCGATCAGGGTGATGTCGCGAACGCTCGAATCCCCGGCATCCTTAATGCTGTCTTCCGCCTCGGCAATCAGGGCGGCGGCTACCTTACAGGTCTCGGTGTCAGCCTCGCCAGCTGCCTCGCTTAACAGCGCTTCCACCTTGGTCACATGGCCCGCGGTTTCTTCCAGATGGTTGCGGAACGCTGTCGCAAGCTGCTGGTCGGTGGACTGCTCGATCATGGTCGGCAGCGCCTTGGTGATCTTCTGCTCCATGTCGAGCGCCTTCTTGAGGTTGACGATGTATAGAGAACGGAGGTCTTCGATGTTTTCCGAAAAGAGTTTCATAGTGGTTTTCTCCTAGGCGGGATCTCTATGAGAACTCGCCGGCATTCTACGCCCGTAGGGCATGCATGAATGGTGGGTGAGAGCGGCGAACGTTCCAGCCGGGGTGCTCACGGTCGTGCTTGTTCTAAGTCGTGCTTGTTCTAACTGGTAGGATGCGTTGCGAACGCTTGGGTTGGCCGCCAGCCGGCGCATATTGCAAGCCCGCCTGCCCCGCTCGCGACGCGGCCTTCGCATCGTATACTTACTCGATATAAGGGCCACACAGGCAGGAGAACACCATGAGCGAACACGGCAGCGGCGCAGCTTCCCCATCGAACGGCAACGGACACAGCTCCGGGACCAACGGCAACGACTATCCCGTGCCTACCGGACGCGCCGACTGGATCGTCAAGCGCAAAGCCGAAGCCGAACGCCCCGGCGATTCCAACATGAGCCAGATGCACTTCGCCCGGAAAGGAATGATTACCGAAGAGATGGCCTTCGTGGCTCAGCGCGAAAAAATCTCCGCTGAACTGGTGCGCAGCGAAATCGCCAAGGGCACAATGATCATTCCTGCCAACATCAACCACCCCGAGCTTGAGCCCATGGCCATTGGGGTGGAATCGCTTTGCAAGATCAACGCCAACATCGGCAACTCCGCACTGGTATCGAACGTGGACGAAGAGCTGCGCAAGCTGCATACCGCGGTCCACTTCGGCGCGGACACAGTCATGGACCTGTCGACCGGCGGCGACATTCCCATGATTCGCGAGCAGATCCTGCGCCACTCCCCTGTACCGATCGGCACGGTGCCGCTCTATGAAGCGCTCTCGCGCGTCAAGCGGGTTGAAGACCTGAACATCGAACTTTATCTCGAGGTTATCGAAGAGCAGGCCCAGCAGGGCGTCGACTACTTCACGATCCACGCCGGTGTCCTGATCGAATACGTTCCTCTGGTCGCAAAGCGCATCACCGGAATCGTGAGCCGAGGCGGCGCGATCCTGGCCCAGTGGATGACCTCCAATCACAAGCAGAACTTCCTCTACGAGAACTTCGATCGCATCACGAAGATCATGGCTAAGTACGATGTCAGCTACTCGCTTGGCGACGGGTTGCGCCCCGGCTGTCTTGCGGATGCCAGCGACGCAGCCCAGTTCGCCGAACTGAAGACGCTTGGCGAGCTTACTCGCCGCGCGTGGAAGTCCGATGTGCAGGTCATGATCGAAGGCCCAGGCCACATTCCCATGGACCAGATCAAGCTGCAGGTGGACAAAGAAGTCGAGCTCTGCGATGGCGCGCCTTTCTACGTGCTCGGCCCCCTGGTTACCGACATCGCTCCCGGCTACGACCACATTACCTCGGCCATCGGCGCCGCCATGATCGGCTGGCACGGCGCGGCCATGCTGTGCTACGTTACCCCCAAAGAGCATCTCGGCTTGCCTAACGAGAAGGACGTGAAGGACGGCATCATTGCGTACAAGATCGCCGCCCACGCCGCAGACGTCGCACGTCATCGCCCCGGTGCCCGGGACCGCGACGACGCCATCTCCCACGCACGCTACACCTTCGACTGGGACAAGCAGTTCGCCCTGTCGCTCGACCCCGAGACGGCCCGAGGCATGCACGACGAGACCTTGCCCGACGATTACTACAAGGAAGCCGCCTTCTGCAGCATGTGCGGTCCCAAGTTCTGCAGCATGAACTGGTCCAGCAAAGTGGACGAGTTCAACGCCCGCGAACACGGCCTCCATAAGCAGGACCTCACCCAGATTGTGACCGAACAGATGGCCATGCGAAGCTAGCCGGATGGCCTGATCGCAGTTTGCCGTCGCAATAGCATTTGGGGCTGCAATTTCCAGCGGGGCATTTGCTGGTGCGCTGGCCCGTGTGCATGGCGTTCCGCACCACAGTCAGTCCCTATGCCCATACGTGCAAGCACCCGGAGAACTACAAGGACGCCGGCGAGCCGCAGGCGCTATGATGTTGGTCTGCTGAAGAACCAGAGCGGCTGCGCAGCGCGTGCCGGGGTGCGAATGACTTCAGAGCACGGCGGGAGATTTCATGGTTCGGAGAACGGGTGTTGGGCGGATTGGTGCAGCGGCTTTGTGTATTTCCTGTGTGATGGGCTGGGCCCAGACGCAGTCCTTGCCGCTGGAGTCTCAGGATAGAAAGCAGCAGGAAGGCGCGCAGAGCATGGCGACGGGAGGGTCGAGCACGGCGGGCGCCCACACGGCGATGCTCGACGCGGAGAAGAGGCCGATCACTGCGGGCGGGTTCGTCAAGACCGGCCCGGTGATTTTCGAGGACATTACCGCTAAGGCTGGCCTCGCGAGCTGGAAGCACACGATGGGCTCGCCGGAAAAAAAATTCATCCTTGACACGGTGGGGTCGGGAGTGGGCCTGATCGACTTCGACAATGACGGCTGGATGGATATTTATCTTGTGAACGGCTCGACCGATGCGGCGATCGCGGGCAAGGAGACGCCTCCACATGCTGCGCTTTTTCACAATAACCACAATGGGACCTTTACCGATGTAGCCGCTAAGGCCGGCGTGCAGAATGACCGATGGGGCTTCGGCGTGGCCGTGGGTGACTACGACAATGATGGCTGGCCGGATATCTACGTCTCGAACTTCGGCAAGAACCGCCTGTTTCACAACAACCATGACGGTACCTTTACCGACATGGCGGAGAAGGCCGGTGTCACGCTCGGCAACTGGTCTACGGGCGTGACCTGGGGGGACTACGACGGCGACGGGAAGCTGGACCTGTTCGTTGCCGGATATGTTCACTACGATTTGGCTATGCAGCCGGAGGCCAGCGGCAAGGCGCTGAGTTTCTGCGAATTTCGTGGCGAAAGAGTGATGTGCGGACCGCGCGGCTTACCCGGGGAGGGGGACCACCTGTTCCATAACAACGGCGACGGCACCTTCACCGATGTGAGTGTAAAGGCAGGGGTGGCGGACAAATCCGGCTACTACGGGCTGTCGGCGGCTTTTGTGGATATCAACAACGACGGCAAGCCGGACCTGCTGGTGGCCAACGACTCGACGCCAAACTATCTCTACATCAACAAGGGCGACGGCACCTTCGAGGACGACAGCTACGTCTCAGGCTATGCGCTCAACAAGGACGGGCGCGAGACCGCCTCGATGGGAATCGCCATTGGCGACTACCGCAACAACGGCCTGCTGGACCTTTACCACACCACGTTTTCCGACGACTATAAGCCTCTCTATCGCAATGACGGCGACGCGAATTTTACCGACATCAGCTACGACGCGAGCATCGCCGAGATCTCAATTCCCTTTCTCGGCTGGGGCACCTCATTCCTGGACTATGACAACGACGGATGGAAGGACCTGATGGATGTTAACGGCCACGTCTACAAGCAGGTGGACCACACCACCTGGGGTACGACCTGGGCCCAGCGACCCCTTCTGTTTCACAATCTCGCCGGTAAGAAGTTCGAGGTCGTACCGGCCGTTGAAGGGACGGGCCTGGCCGAGGTGATGCCTTCGCGCGGCATGGCGGTCGGCGACCTGTTCAACGATGGGCGAGTGGACGTGGTGGTGAACAACATGGACTCCGCGCCCGCGCTGCTGCGCAATGTGACCAAAGAGAACAATCACTGGATCGAATTCAAGCTGGTAGGGGGCCCGAAGAGTCCCCGCGATGCCACCGGCGCGACCGTGTACGTGACGGCGGACGGGATGCGGCAGCGCGAAGATATCTTTAGCGGCGGCAGTTTTGCTTCCACCTCTGACCCTCGCCCGCACTTCGGTATCGGCCCGGCTACCACGGTGGACAAGATCGAGATCCACTGGCCAAGCGGACTGAAGGAGGAGGTCGCGCCTCCGGCAGGAGTTGACCACATCGTGACCGTGATTGAAGGCAAAGGTGCGCAGGGAGAGGCGCATGGCGGAAAGTAGAAGACGGGCTAGCCTCGGTTGTCTCCGATTCGCAGCCTTAATCTAGCGAGGTGCGCCCCTCTCGCAAACGCTCTGCTTTGCCTGCTGCGTTCGTCCTTGTCCTTCTCCTGATTGTGATCCGCCCAGGGGATCTCCTCGGCTTTGTGCAGCCGTTACTTGCCCTTGCATCCTTATCGGAGATGTCCCCGATCGAAAGAGGAGGCTTTCCTCTGCAGACAGAAATCTGCCCGATTCGATTTGCCTTACCCTCCCCAAAAACAGAAGATAGAAGATAGAGTGCATAGACCAAGGACACCGCCGACTATGAAACACTTCCTCTCCCTCGCGCTTCTACTCTGCCTTGCTGCCCGCGCCCAGCAGCCGGCCACCCCTCCGTCTCAAGCTGCAACGGACTCTCCGCAACCTGCCTCCGCGCTCCTCAACCCCTCCATCAGCTCGCTCCAGCAGGCGCTTGACGGCATACGTCTCGAAAAGTGGAAGACGTCGAATGCCGTCCGTGGAGACACCGAAGCGAACATCGCCTCGATCCGGCGGGACCTTGAATCCACCTTGCCGCCTCTGCTCGCAGACGCCGACACCGCGCCCAGCTCTGTGGCACGGGTGCTGCCCGCGTACCGCAACATCGAAGCTCTCTACGATGTCTTGCTCCGCGTTTCCGCCGTAGCCCACCTTGTTGCGCCGACGCCGCAGTTCGCCGCTCTTGACCAGGCGATCAGCAGCCTGGACACATCACGCCGCACTCTGGGCGATCAGATTCAGACCTCCTCGCTTAGCCAGGACAACAAGCTCCGAACGCTCCAGGCCTCGCTCCACGCCGCACCCCAACCTGCGCCTGTTGCGGTGCCCTGCACGACACCCGCAGCCACCGTGCACAAGCGCAAACCGCACCCAAAGGCGAGCACTCCGCCGCAGTCGAACTAGGCCAGCCTAGCCGTATTACCCTGGCTCAATCCGCGTATGCTCCAACTCTGCGAAAATACAGAAAGAGCTATGCACCCGAAGCAGGAAACCATCGCCGTCGCCATGTCCGGAGGGGTCGACTCCTCTGCCGTCGCCGCACTGCTGCGCGCGCAGGGCCACACCCTAGTAGGCCTGACCCTCCAGCTCTGGAATCAGCGACGCCTTGCAGGTCACGAAGGCATGCCCGAAGCTGTACAAGGCCGGTGCTGCTCGATCGACGATGTGTACGACGCGCGCCACGTCGCCGAGCAACTCGGTATCCCTTACTACCTCATCAACCAACAAGCTCGCTTCGAGACTGATGTTGTCAAGCCTTTCGTCGCCGAGTACCTGGCCGGTCGGACACCGATTCCCTGCACTCTATGCAACAATCACCTCAAGTTCGACCAGCTGCTCACCACGGCACGACAGATCGGCGCTGATCGCATCGCCACGGGCCACTACGCGCGCAACCATTTCGACCCGGCGCGCCAGCGTTGGATTCTCTCACGGCCGGCCGATTACTCCAAAGACCAGACATACTTCTTGTTCGGTCTAACGCAGGAGCAGCTTAGCCGAACTCTCTTTCCACTCGGCGATATGCAGAAACCGGCCGTGCGCTCCATGGCTGCCGAAGCCGGCCTGGCCGTCGCTACCAAATCCGACTCACAGGAGATCTGCTTTATCCCGGGCGGCGACTACAGCGCCTTTCTGAAGGCCTATTTTGCGGAGCAGGAGAAGGAGCTTCCTGACACCACGGGCGAACTCGTCAACTCAGCCGGCGAGGTAGTTGGACACCACCGGGGAATTGAGAGCTTCACGGTCGGACAGCGCAAGGGGCTCGGTCTTACTTCAGCCAATCCACTTTATGTGCTCGCCATTCATCCGGATTCCCACCAGGTTACGGTGGGTCCGGATGAGGATCTCTTCACCCGCGATCTGGACGCCAACCGCATCAACTGGATTTCTGTCCCAACGCTTACCGAGGCCCTTCGTGTGAGCATCAAGATCCGCCACCGCCACACTCCCGCAATGGCAACACTGCGCCCCGTCGGAAACGACCGCGTTCACGCGACTTTCGATGAGCCGCAGCGTGCCATAACCCCTGGACAGGCCGCGGTCTTTTATCTAGAGGATGAAGTGGTTGGCGGCGGCTGGATTTTTTAGTGCGCCATACCTGTGCTGCTGCTACATGCGATCTGGGTTTTCTACCAGCTCGCCTCGTCATCGCGCTTGATACGACTGCTCGGAACGCTGAAGCCTTTTGTGCGTCCGACCAGCACATCCAGCCCCGCTTTCAATCCGTTCACGACGCCTGACACCTCGCGCAGCGGAATCTTGATTCCACGCTGAACGGTCTCTGTGACCTCTGCCGTGCTATTGAGCACAGAGGTGACAATACCGTTGACTCTGGCTACCTGTGCCTTGGTCTTGGCATTGATGTCGCTCGCGGTCGCGTCGAACTCCTGCGCCTTGCCGCGCACCATATGGGTGGTCTCCACAAGGTTTTCTGTTATTACCTTGACTTTGGGAGCAGTGTCCCGCACCACGGAATGGGCCTGGTCGATCAAAGGCATTGCCTTGCCGCGGACCTCTTCCAAGATCGCCATTCCACGTTTGGCCGCCTTTGAGACGCCAACAGCCATGACGATCAGCGCCACAGCCTGGCCCAACATCGCGAGCGCAACCAGCGCAACGAACACCGTCAGCAGGGTGGACTTTGTCGAAAAGAAAGAACTGCTCTCCTGCTGCTGCATCCAGATAGCGGTGGCTCCAAGTGTCCAATGTGTCATCAGCATAGTGTTCTCTCGATTTCCTTCGACGCTTACCTAACAGTGGAAGGCCCGGCCACCATAAAAGGTCGACCGGGCCCGTTTCTCTGAATCAGCCTACGAGCGAGGTGCGTTGGGTTCTTGGGTAGCGCTGGTGTAAGCGCCTTTGCCTGCGTCGATTGCAGCAGAAACCTTATCCTGCTGGTCTTGCACCAGGCCTTTGCCCTTCTCCACGTATTGGGACCACTGCGTGCGTCCGCGGTCGTAGAACTCTTTGCCCTTATCGACATACTCGCCAACCTGCTGCTTACCCTGTTCGGCCAAGCCTGCAGCTTTTTCCTGTGCCTGTTGGGCCAGGACCGCTGCACGGTCCCGCGCATCGAGCGCACCCGACACCAGATCCTCGCGCATCTCACGGCCGGCTTTCGGAGCATACAACACCCCTACCAGCGCGCCGACGCCCAGGCCTGCAAGAAACCATCCCAATCCGCTAACTCCATTATCGTTGTCGATCTCTGACATACTCATTCTCCTGTTCGCGCTTAGAGTGCGGAATCACTCCGCTTCCATCTGATCTCTTTTTTGGATTAACTTCTGCAGAACATTCATACGTCGTCTGCATGCACAAACTTCTCTCTTCCTGTGGATGCCCTCCTGCATGATTAGGTTGCGCGTGCAGCACACATCATCTCCGTGCGAAGACCACGAGCCGGGTACGGGCTAGTCTCTTGGCGGCCGAGGCAGCCGGACAGCAAACCCTAACCTTCCGCTCGGCCGCGCGTCTTAAATCTCGAAAACCTCAGTCCACGCACCTTGCCGTGAAGTTCAGCGGAGCACGCCCCATGTCCCGGCCTGCGGCAGGATACATGATCAGAAGCTCGCCCGTGATTTAGAGTGTTCCAAGCGCAACCTTGCAGTCGTACGAAAGGGGTTCCATGCACGTCCGCTCCGATATCCTCAACGCCCGCTCCGTCTTCTCCTCGTCTATCCTCGCTCTGGGCCTCGCCTTCACCGGATGCAAAAGTGCTCCCCCGGCAGCTCCCGTCGATGACGCCAGTCTCACGGCCGCGGTACAGAGCCGGATCGCGGCCGAGACCTCCATCGGCACAAGTGCGATCAACTCCTCGGTTCAGAACGGGATCGCCACCCTCGACGGCAATGTCTCGTCTGACGCCGCACGTGCGATGGCTTCATCAGACGCCGCGCAGATTGCCGGCATTAAGACCGTCGTGAACAACCTGATCGTCCAGCAGCCGCCGCCCGCACCCGCCGCAGCAGCCGTCAGCACGCCGCCGCCTTTCGCTGCTCCCAAGAAGACGCCCGCTGCCAAGCTGAAGCCCGCACCCGTCGTCCGGGAAGCCGGACCAGTGCCTCCACCAACCCAGCAGGCCTACGCGCCGCCGCCGCCGCCAAGGGTCCAGGCACCACCTCCTCCACCGCCTCCACCTGCGTTCCGGAGCCTGACACTGGCTGCCAACACCACCCTTCCCGTCCGCATCACGCAGACACTCGACAGCGCGACCACACAACCCGGAGAGACGTTTACCGGAACCATTGCAAGTGACATCATTGTCGATGGCCTGGTCGCGCTCCGGCAGGGAACACCAGTGTCGGGTCGCGTGGACGCCGTACAGGAAGCCGCACACTTCAAAGGCAATTCGCTGCTGACGGTGGTGCTGACCGGCATCAACCGGCAAGGGGAGAGGATTGCCCTCACCTCCGATCCTTACAGCGTGCAAGGGAAAGGACGCGGCAAGAACACGGCAGAAAAAGTAGGCGGCGGCGCTGCGGTGGGAGCCATTCTCGGCGGCATCTTCGGCGGAGGCAAAGGAGCGGCCATCGGCGCCGCTGCGGGAGGCGGAGTCGGCGCAGGCGCCAATACCATCACGCGCGGCGAGCAGGTCCAGATCCCCTCCGAGTCTCTCGTCCGCTTCCATATCACCAACCCGATTCCGCTTCGTGTATCCACCCGCGACACTCAGGACGGCGGCCAATACAACAGAGACAACGCGAGCCCAGGCCTGAACCCCCGCCAGCCAGATCTGCCGCAACAGTAACGGAAACTGCATCCTAAAGTGTGGCGAATTCCACCCCGGGGCCTCCGCCACATGAAACCCTCAACTGCAGCGAGCCGGTACTTTCCGCGTAAACGGAGCTGCCCTACCCTGAGCAACCTCTGAGGTCATCGTCTTGCCGAAGGAAACGCCCACTCCAGAGCAGCGCCCCAAGGGCTTTCTTACCTTCACGTTGAATGCGCATCTGCCCTACGTGGTCAATCACGGCACCTGGCCTCACGGTCTGGAGTGGCTGCACGAAGCCGCCGCAGAGACCTATCTTCCGCTGCTTCGTGTACTCGGCAATCTTCAACGCGACCATATCCACTTTCGATGCAATCTCAATCTTTCTCCCATCCTGCTTGAGCAGCTCGCTCATCCTGCGTTCACCAGCGAATTTCCGAATTACCTCACGCGCAAAATTGTTGCCGCTCGTGAAGACGAGGCTTTCTTCATCCAGTGCGGAGAGCATCATTTCGGGGAGATCGCGCGCTTCTGGCAACGTTTTTTTACCCAGGCTTCAGACGATTTCAACCGCTTCGACCGCAATCTTATCCAGGCCTTCCGGCACTTCAGCGACATCGGTATGGTCGATCTCCTGACCACCGCCGCCACGCATGCCTTTCTGCCCTTGCTTGGCTCAGACGAGAGCGTACGCGCGCAGGTGCGGACCGCGGTCGAGGCTCACACGCAGTACTTCGGCAAGGCGCCCCGAGGCATCTGGGCACCTGAGTGCGGCTACCGTCCGGCAGGCTATTGGGAGTATCCGGTCGGCAACGCCAATGCCTCGACCAGAGCACCAGGTTTCCACCGCATCGGCGTCCAGCAGGCTTTCGCCGAATGCGGTCTCGAGTTCTTCTACGTTGACAGCCATCTGATCGAATCCGGACGCCGCGCCGAGCAGGTTCCCCTCGATCCGCACCAGTCCCTCTACCAGACGTACTACGTCGAAGAGCTTGACACTTCCGGCAACGAGCCCAGTGCCGCCATGACCGTCTTCCCAAGGGATCCTCGTACCGCGATCCAGGTCTGGTCTGGCGAGAGCGGCTATCCCGCCGATGGTTTTTATCTCGACTTTCACAAGAAACGCTGGCCAGGAGGTCATCGCTACTGGCGGGTCACCGATGCCAAAGTCGATATGAACGGCAAGCAGCCGTACTACCCGAACCTTGCCGCCGAGCGCATCCAATCGCACGCCGTCCACTTCGTCGAGCTCGTTCGTCAAACCCTTACGCCAACGTTTGACCAAGCTATTCCGCCGATCCTCTGCTGCCCCTTCGACGCAGACCTCTTCGGACACTGGTGGTTCGAAGGGCCGCAATGGCTCGAAGCAGTTGCCCGTGCCCTCCATGAGCAGAGTGCGGGGAAGCAGGCAAACGGAAGCAACATCGAGCTCATCACCTCCTCCGAGTATCTCGACCTCTACCCCCGCGCCGGATCCATCTCGATGCAGGAAGGCTCTTGGGGTGCGGGCGGTTCCAGCCAGGTCTGGCTCAATCCCGAGACCAGCTGGACCTACACGCATACCTACCCCGCCGAGCTCTACACCCGCGAAGTCTGCACCGCCGGCCGCTGGAACACTTCAGCGTCAGCCAAACGCATTGTCCAGCAGCTCTGCCGCGAACTCCTCCTGCTCGAGTCCTCCGACTGGCAATTTCTGATCACCACGGGCGCCGCGCGGGACTACGCCGAAATTCGTTTTCTCACCCACAACGATCAGTTCCACGAAATCCGGGCTATCTGGCAGAGCTTCGACTCCGCCGGTGCGATCACCCCTGAGCAGGAGAACCGCCTCACCGAGATCGAACGCCGGGATGGGATCTTCGCCAACATCGACCCGGGCCTGTGGGCGAAGCTCGACTGACTCTTATGGCCACCTCCGCCCAGGTAACCCTTGGCACTCCCATCGCGGAGCGCACCGCCTGTGTGCTGCACCTCTGGCATCTCCTCTCGCTCGACGCGCCGACTGTGGCCGCCCTGTGGACGTACTTCGTGGCGCGCACCACCCATGTTCCCTTGCCTCCGGCATCAGCCAGCAGCATGTTTGTCGCCGTATGGATGCTCTACGCCGCCGACCGGATCCTGGACTCCCGCCCCCTCTCTTCGAACTCGCTCGACATGCGGGATCTCGAAGCGCGCCACCTCTTCCATCACCGGCACAGGATGGTATTCCTGAGCGGCATCCTCGCCTGCTCTTTGCTTCTGGCTACGCTGCTCCCACACCTCGCCCCGGAAGCCCTGCGCCTTTACGCGATCCTCGCGGCGCTGTTGTCGGGATGGCTTCTCATGATCCACGGACGTCCCAGCTCGGCCCATCGCCTGCCCAAGGAGCTTGCGGTCGGCATTTTTTTCCCAGCCGCAATCTTCGTCCCAACCGTTGCCCGCCACCCCGATCTGCGCCTGTCTCTGCTACCCCATGCCCTGCTGTTTGCCGCTGTCTGCAGCCTGAACTGCCTCTGCATTTATGCCTGGGAGCATCCTCAGCCATACATCTGGGCACACTGGACGACACGCCTCAGCACACGCCATCTCCGCACTTTGGCCTGCATCATCGTTCTGACAGGCGTGGCATTTACGGCACTGTCCTGCACGGCCGGATCCCCTCTTTGGGCTCTCTCCTGTGCAGCTTCTATCAGCGCGTTGAGTCTGCTTCTGCTCGATCGCGCCCAGCACCGCCTCAGCCCAGTCACCCTCCGGGCCTCCGCTGACCTCGCCCTCCTCACGCCCCTGCTGTTGCTTGCCCTGCACCGCTGATGCTGTGTACAGCGCGCGGTGACTACGGCACAATTCCGACTGCTGATCGCCTTGAGATCTGCGCGCCGGGCAACGTAGAAATGCATTCCTCTCAAGCCGCTATCATTCAAACCAGCACCTATGAAGGCCCCAAACTTCGACCGCGTGGCTCGCCCGTATCGATTTCTTGAATACCTCACGCTCGGCTTGATACTTGAGCGCTGCCGGACCCATTTCCTCCCGCAGATACTCGACTCCAGACGTGCACTGGTTCTCGGTGATGGCGACGGGCGGTTCCTCGCCCAGCTCCTCACCGGTGCCCCTCACCTCCACGCAGACGCCGTAGACACCAGCGCCGCCATGCTTGAACTGCTCCGCCGAAGGTGCGAAGCCGCCGCGTCCGACGTCACAGAGAGGTTGCAAACTCATCGCAGCAGCGCACTCACTTTCAGCCTTTCGGGAGACTACGACCTCGTGGTCACGCACTTCTTTCTCGACTGCCTGACCCAACAAGAGCTTGAGTGCCTGATCGCGCGGGTTACGCCAGCGCTCGCGCCGAAAGCCCTCTGGCTCATCTCCGAGTTCCGCATCCCTGCAGGCCTTATGCGCGTCCCCGCCCGCGTCTTGCTTCGCGCGCTCTACTTTGCCTTCCGGATGCTCACCGGCCTGCGCACAACCCAGCTTCCGGACCACGCCCTTGCCCTCTCACAAGCCGGCTTTACCCGCATCTCTCATCACCACTCTATGGCGGGCGTCCTGACCACCGAACTGTGGCGCGCACCCGAAAAGAAATAAAACCGCCACACCGTATGGCTCCCGCTACAATCCCTCCATGCCGCGCCTCCCACACCTCGCCACCGTCGCGCTCCTGGTCATCCCCATCGCCGCACAGTCACAGGCCCAGCCGAGCATCGCCACGAACTCCCCCGACGGCAAGCCCTTCTCCACCCGCGTGGTCGCGTATCAGATCGACGCCCGGCTCGATACGGATAAGAAATCGTTGGACGCCACCGAGACGCTCACCTATAAGAACCTCACGGGCCAGACACTTTCCTCGGTTCCCTTCCACCTGTACCTCAATGCCTTCCGTCCCGAGTCGTCCTTCACGAGCGAAACTCACTTTACCGGCGGCATCCGCGACAACGAGAAGGACGACGAATACCCCGAGGAAAAGCGCGGAAGCATCACCATCTCGCACATCAACGCGGATGGCTATGGCGACCTCACCTCCGCCTTGCACTTCATCGCGCCGGACGACGGGAACGCTAACGACCACACGGTTGCCCAGATCACCCTGCCGCATCCGCTCGCACCCAACGAGTCCATCACCTTCCACCTTGCCTTCCACGACCAGTTCCCGCTCTCGGTTGCGCGCAATGGGTGGAAGCGCGACTTTATTATGGGCGGGCAGTGGTATCCCAAACCCGGTGTCTTCTGGCACGGCGCCTGGAATTGCCATCAGTACCACTCCACCACGGAGTTTTTCTCCGACTTCGGTACTTTCCGTGTTTCGCTCAATGTACCGGCCCGCTATACCGTAGGCGCGACCGGCGTTCCCACCGGCGAGTTGACCAACGGCGTTACTACCGGCACCAAAACGCTCACCTTCTACGCTGAAGATGTGGGCGACTTTGCCTGGGCCGCAAGTCCCCGCTTCACTGTCACCGACGGAACCTATCTGTCCTCCCTCGGGCCGGTCAAAATTCACGTTCTTGCTCTCGCCGCTCATCCCAAAGCCGGCCGCCGTTACCTCGATATCATCCAGAAGACGCTAGCGCAGTTCGACAAGCGCTACGGACCCTACCCGTACAAAATAATCACTATCATCGACCCCGAACCCGGCTCTGAGATCGGCGGCATGGAGTACCCCACCCTTTTCACCGGCGACACCTCCTGGTACGAACCAAGCCACATTACCGAGCTCACCGCCGAGCACGAGTTCGGTCACCAGTACTGGTACGGCATGGTCGCCACCAACGAGTTCGAAGATGCGTGGCTCGATGAAGGCATCAACTCCTACACCGAAGTCAAGGTTTTATCCTCTATCCTCGGCCGGGACACCTCTGTCTTCGATCGCAGTTACGCCAGCGCAGGCGACTACGAACTGGAGCGCCTGGAATACATCAGCAGTTCCGATTTCGATCCGGTCACTCGCTGGGCCTACAAATTCCGCGACGCCAACTCTTACGGCGGCGTCACCTACGGCAAAACCGCTACGCTCCTTGCTACTCTCGAAGGCATCATCGGTGCCGACACCATGGACGAAGCCATGCGCACCTATTTTATGCGCTACCGTTTCACCCACCCCACCACTGAAGATTTCCTCCGCACCATCGAGCAGGTCGCGACCGCACGAGGCCGTCTGCCCCTTGTCCCAATGCCGGCTATGCCCCCGTCACTTGCCAACGCAGCAGTTACCGCGCCCAGCCCCTCCTGCGAGGGTCCTACCTGCGCCGCACCTGCTGCATCTTCTCCTGTTTCGGCAATCGCGTCTGTGCCTCCAGCTGCCACGCCACCAATCAGTGTTCCCACGCTGACACCGTACTTCGCGCAGGCCGTCTACGGGACGCAGGTGCTTGACTACACCGTCGACAGCATCTCGTCCGACCCTGTTCAGTGGTGGCTCCCCGAGCCCACTGACAAAAAGCAGGTGCAGTACCTGTCGCAGGTTTACCTCCACCGGAAAGGCGACTTCGTCCTCCCCGTCACCACCGAAATCGTTTTCGACGACGGCACCCGTCTGCGCGAGCACTGGAACGGCATCGACCGATGGACCAGGTTCACCTATACCCGCAATGCCAGAATCATCTCTGCTGAGATCGATCCCGACCACACCATCCCGCTGGACAAAGATTTCTTCAACAACAGCTACACCACCGAAGCGCACGGTCTCGCAACACGCAAACTCTCTAATATCTGGCTAAGCCTCCAACAGCTAGCGGCCCAACTCGTTACCTGGATAGTGTGATTTCAATGCGTCTGTGGTGCATTTCTTGTCGTCCTCCCCGCAGCGAATCTGCAGATGTCCGCGCTGTCGAACTCGCCTTGCCCGTGTTGCGGCAGCCATAGATTGTCTTCCCGAACCGCCGTAACGCAGCAAGTGGGTTAACCCGAAACTCTGACCGAGGTTGTCTAGAATGTCACAACACCGCAGCATCTTTCTCCACGGCCTGTCGCTCACGCTCCACCGCTTTCCCGCACTGCTTTGGACGTACCTCTTCAATCTCGGCCTGGCCCTTGTTTTTTCCATCTCCCTGCACACTCAGCTGGCGTCCATCCTGGATCACTCGCTCGCCGCGCAACGTCTGATCAATGGTTTCGACCTCGGCATCCTGTTCAATGTTGGCGGCAGCTTCAGGGATGCGCCGGGCAATCCACTCTCTGGCAGCTTCGGTTCCCTTGCGCTATTTTTCCTGGTCTATTTCCTCCTCGTTCCCGGAACGTTGTTCTGCTACCAGACCGCCTCTGCGGCACGGCTCAGCACCCTCTTCCAGCAAGGGCTTCTCTTCTTCTGGCGTTTCGTTCGGATTACCGTTCTCGCTCTTCTTATCTCAGGTCTCATTCTGGGCCCACTCTCCTTTCTCCAAACCAAATGGGCCGAACACGTCGACAACCATGCCGTTGGCCTGCACTCCTTCCTTGCGCGCAACGCCGGTCTTGTCGTTCTCTTCCTGGTCGCGTCTGTGCTCCGCATTTACTTCGACCTCGTTGAGGTCTACACGGTCCAGCTTGGCCTTCGTCTTCGCGACAACGGCAAGCCGGATCGTCGCGTCCGCTACGCCCTTCGTCCAGCCTGGCGCACTCTCCGTTCCCAATTCGGCGAAGCTTGGCCCGTCTTCCTTTTCCTAACTCTTCTTGGTGTCGCGGCGGTCTTGCTTACGGCGCGCACGGCGATGCACATGCTGGCTCAACCCCGCGTCTGGCCCATGTTCCTGCTCGCCCAGCTTGGTCTTTTCCTAATGCTGCTTACGCGTTTCTGGCAGCGCGGCGCAGAAACCTCCCTGGCCCTACGACATCCTCTCGACTCGCCTCCGCAGATTCCCATCCGTCACGTCGTCACTGCCACCGCGCCCCCTTTCCGCATAGAATACCCAGGCGAACAGCCCGTTTCCGTGCCGAGCGTCGCGCCGGCCAGCTCGCTCATCGATGACCCAATCCCGAATCCTGAGCCTGCTTCACCACCGCTCGATGAGCCCGATCCTGGCATCTATCACCACGATTCAATTAGGCCGCCTCAATAACGTGCGGCTGACCGTGATCGGCTTGGTAACGGTCCTGGCCTTTCTGAGAACGTCTTACACCCCCGGGGTACGCTAAAATGTGAAGAAATTATGAATTTGTACATTCTTCGCCACGCCAGCGCAGGTACGCGCCGCGCCAATCCCCTGCTCGACATCAAGCGTCCTCTGGATAAGGAAGGCAAAAAGCACAGCCTTCAGCTTGCCCACGTCCTCAACGCGCTCAACATCCAGTTCGATCTCGTCGTCTCAAGCCCCCTCAAGCGCTGCCTGCAGACAGCCTCGCTGATCGGCACGGAGACGGGCTACGAAGCACAGATCCTCCACTCCAGCGCGCTCGCACCCGAGGCCACGGTGAAGGACTTTCAGAAGCTTCTACACGAGTACAAAAGCCGCGAAAACATCCTCGTCGTCGGCCATAATCCTAACCTGTCCCTCTTTCTCGGCACGCTTCTGGTTCCCGCGCACAGTCCCGAGGCCCGCATCCGCCTGCGCAAAGGCTCGATGGCCCGTGTCGTTCTCACCCGCGGCCCGGCCACACTCCAGGCATTGCTAGATCCACGTACCGTGCGCGCTCTCTACGCGACTTCGATAAAGAGCTCTCGGCGGAAGACCTCGGCGAAGTAGTCAGCCTCTTTTTTGAGCGACCAGGCCTCAAGCTCCGCCCCGCCACGGCCCGGCACAAGCTCCAGCAGCACGCGCCTGGGATACACATGCGTCTTCACCTGCAGCACCGCGCTCGCCCGGTCCTGATTCAGCGCGACCGCCAGCCGCAGCAGCACGACCGCACGCGTCACGTGCCCATGCTCACCAACGGGTATTCCACGCATTGACCGGTCCAGCGGATCAGGCCTGCTTTTGCCCATGTACCGGGCAAGCGCACTCACAACCAGCCGCTGCTCCGGCGAAAACCCAAAGATCTCAGAGTTCGCAATGATGTACTGCGTATGCCGGTAATGTCCCTGGTGGTTCATGAACTTGCCGACGTCCTGCATAATGGCGGCGGCCTCAAGCCACAGCCTGTACTCTTCCGGAAGCTCATGGACCCGCGCCAGCGCGTTGAACAGCTCCACCACATGCTGCCGCACCGGCTCCACTTTCCTCTGCTCGATCCCGTAGCGGTCACACACCTCGAGCACCCCAGCCCATCGCTCGCTTTCAATCTTCTGGTGCACCGACGTCCGGAGGTCCACCTCCGCCAGCATCTGCGCCAGCATTCCATCGCGCAGTCCTAGCGGCGAATAGCGAAATCCTTTCAGCCCCATCCGCTCCAGCAGGCTCGCATACACGAACGCGCCGCCCACAATAATTTCCGAACGCCGCGGCCCGATCCCCGGCACCGCCTCCCGCGCCGCGTTGTCCATCTTCGCCAGTCGGTCCGCGAGCCGGCGCACATCCGTGGTGTCCGCTGTCAGCGCACCCAGCCGGTCCAGCCGCTTCTTTTCCAACGTCTTCTTTGCAGCTTTGCCGGCCGCTCCCTTGCGCACGTGCCCGCTTGCCTCAGCCAGCGCCGCCGCTGTGCCGGAAGTCGCAATCACCACCCCCACACGCGGCGTGCCGAGCTTCTTCTCTGCACGGCGCAGCTCGCGTTCAATAAATTGCTTCAGCCGCGCCACATCCTCCTTCGCCGGCGGGTCAGTGCGCAAAAACTCCTCCTGCAGCCGCACAGCGCCCAGCGGCATGCTAACCATCAATTTGATCCGCCCACTGTCGGAGAGTGTGACCTCGCAGCTTCCCCCACCGAGGTCGATCAGCAGGCATCGTCCCCTCGCGCCGACCTCGTGCGTCACCACGCCCAAGTGAATCAGGCGGCCCTCTTCCAGACCCGAGATCACCTCCACATCCCATCCTGTCGCCGACTTCACCCATTCCGTAAACGCCGCCGCATTTCGCGCATCCCGCATTGCGCTGGTCGCCACCAGGCGCACCTTGTCCACCACATGCAGTTGCACCGCCTTGTGAAAGCGTTTCAGGGCACGAATCGTCCCCGCCATCGCCTCGGGCGAAATCACCCCCGTCTGGAAGACACTCTCTCCCAGCCGCGTCACCTCACGGTCTTCATGCAGCGTCTTCAGACGATGCATCTGCACTGCGGCGATCTTCAACCGGCAAGAGTTCGACCCAATATCCACCGCGGCAAACGTAGGCATCGTTCCGTCATCACCTCGGGCGCAAAAAAGTCCCGTCTCAAGCAGCTTACATCGCAATCCATATGAACCCTTTGCGGCGCCGTGGCAATCTCTTATGTAGCATGTGACTAGAGAGAAAACGACATCCCGCTCATGAACGTCTCCGCACTTTCCGAAACCGCTGGCACGGACGCGCTCGCAGCCGCTCATCCCGGGGCAGGTGCTACTGATCGTGGCCGCACTTCCGCCCGGTCCTCCGCCTTGATGATCCTCACCGGTCTGTGGGTAGCTCTGTTTTTCGCCGCACTCTTCAGCCCTCCGCTGCTCGACGACGCAGACGCCACACACGCGAATGCGGCCCGCCACATGGCAGTCTCGGGCGATCTCGTTACTCTGCGCGTCAATGGCATCCGATATCTCGAAAAAGCGCCGCTTCCCTACTGGCTTGTCGCGGCCAGCTTTCGCCTCTTCGGCTTCAACACCTTCGCGGTCCACCTTCCGCAGGCGATGGGTGTCCTGCTGCTCGCGTTGCTTGGATTCCATTGGGCAGAACGAGCCTTTAATGAACGCACCGCGTTTTACACAGGTCTGTCGGTCCTCACCTCCGCAGGGGTCTTCCTCTTCACTCGCTACTTCATTCCGGAAGTCCTTCTCTCCCTCTTGCTTGCTATCGCCCTATACTGCTTCCTCCGCTCACTTGAAACCGCCACAAATCCTGATGAACCGAAAGAATCCGAATCTGCCGCCAATCCGCGTGCGCCACATCTCGATTCTAAGATCCGCCCATCCGCGCCACGCGCGAACCGCACTCGTTACGCGTACGCCATGTGGAGCGTCTTGGCCCTTGCCGTCCTGACCAAAGGACTTGTCGCCCTCGTCTTTTTCCTCGGTGCTTCCACCCTTTACCTCATCCTTACCGGGCAATACAGAAACTGGCGCGCTCTCAAGCCCTTCACCGGCGCAATTCTCTTCTTCGCCATTGCCGCTCCCTGGCACATCCTGGCCGGTCTGCGCAACACCGGCGGCATGAATGGCCACGGTTTCTTCTGGTTCTATTTTGTCAACGAGCACGTCCTGCGCTTCCTCGGCCGACGCTATCCCCGTGACTACAACAAGCTCCCCGGCTATCTGTTCTGGACGCTACACCTCGTCTGGCTCTTCCCCTGGTCGCTCTTCGGCGGTGCGCTCCTCCGTCAGTCGTGGGTAGCCTTCAACCGCTACACCCGCACCAATCCCCTCCCTGCGGACCGCACCTTCTTCTGGCAGCCCTTCGCTGTTGTCGTCATTGGCATTGTTCTGCGCGACACCGTTCACATCCCGTACCTTTTCACCGTCCTCATCGCCCTGCTCGGCTTCCTTGTCTACGAACTGCATCGCCGCCAGACCAATGCGCACGCAGGCACCCCTCTCCTGCACACACCTGTCTTCCGCCAACAAACGACTCTGCTTCTCAGCCTCTTCGTAGCGTTAGTGCTGGTCTTCTTCTCCCTATCCACCAATCAGGAGTACTACACTTTTCCCGCCTACCTTCCCCTCCTGCTTCTCCTCGCCGCCGCCTTCGCTCACGCGGAGTCCATCTACTCCGAAGACCGCGCCTATCGCCGCGCCATCACCTTCGGCCATGCCGCATTCACCGTGCTCGGGCTTGCCATCGCTCTCACCCTCGCGTCCGGTCTTTGGACCTCACGCCATCTCCCTTTCGTGCCCGATATAGGAGACCTGCTCGCCCACCGCAGCGTGGGCAACTACACCCTTTCGATGTCGCACCTTTTTGATCTCACCGGCCCATCGTTCGCCGCCCTGCGCACCCCGGCCATCCTTGCTATGCTCGCCTTCCTGCTTGGCCCCGCAGTCGCGTGGTTTCTGCGCCACCAGCGTCGCCATCTCGCCTCGACCCTGACCATTGCCTTCACCTCCGCCGTCTTTCTGCTTGCCGCCCACATCGCTTTCGCCCGCTTTGGGCCCATGCTCTCGTCCGAAAATCTTGCGGCGACCATCCAGCGGCTCGAAGCCAACGGCAGCATCGCAGGCGACACCCAGGTGCTGCTGTATGGCGACCAGGCTTATGGTTCGTCGATACCCTTTTACCTCGGCCGCCAAGTGTCGCTGGTCGACGGTCGCTCCAGTTCCATGATCTTTGGCGGCACGTTCCCCGACGCTCCACCCATCTTCCTCACCCCGCAATATCTCGTTAATACCTGGGGCAACGGCACGCGCAAGATCCTTTTCGTTCCGCTCGAAAAGCGCGACGAAGTCGACCGTCTCCTAAGCACTCACAAAATCCTTGTTCAGGAAACCTCAGGCAAAGCCCTCTACACCGACCGTCCGTTCATGAAATGATCGAACCTGCCGGCCGGGCCTCGTACGTGGGCGTCGCTCGCGAGTGCCGCTTTTCCGCCAAGGAGACTCTGTTTGCCTCAGACCGCCACCCTTCTGCTCCACTGCCCCGACCGCAAAGGGATCGTCGCCGCCCTCGCCGACTTCGTCTTCCAGCACGGCGCCAACATCCTGTCCTGCGACCAATACCAGGACACCGAGTACGGCCTCTTCTTCATGCGCATGCAGTGGACCCTTGATGACTTCGACCTCACCCGCGAGCAGTTCCCCGGCGCGTTCTCCGCTCTCACGGAAAAATTCCAACTGCAATGGAAGATCGCCTACTCCCACGTCCGCGAGCGCATGGCGATCTTCGTCTCGCACTATCAGCACTGCCTGGTCGACCTGCTCTACCGCCATCAGATCGGCGAGCTAGCCTGCGAGATCCCGCTCATCATCAGCAACCACCCCGACGCCGAGCCCACCGCCCGCCACTACGGCATCCCGTTCCTGCACATACCCATCAACTCCGCCAATAAAGTCGCCGCGGAACGCCAGCAGATCACCGCCCTCCAGCAAGCCAGCGTCAACCTCGTTGTACTCGCGCGCTACATGCAGGTGCTCTCGCCGGACTTCGTTGCCCACTTTCCCCAGCACATCATCAACGTCCACCACTCGCTTCTCCCTGCCTTCATTGGAGCCAACCCCTACCTCGCCGCCTACAAGCGCGGAGTCCGCCTCATCGGAGCCACCAGCCACTACGTCACCGACGTTCTTGACGACGGCCCCATCATCGAACAATCCACAGCCCGCATCAGCCACCGCGACCAGCTCGAAGATCTAAAGCAAAAGGGCCGCGACCAGGAGCGCATCGTCCTCTCCCGGGCGGTCCGCTGGCACCTCGAACACCGCATTCTCTGCAGCTCAGGCCGCACCATCCTCTTCGAATAGAAGCAGACACCCGATTGCCCCCGGCCTTCCGTCTGCGATAGCCTGTTTCCTGGAGCCACTCAAGCATGACGCTTCACCATCTAGCACTTCTTTTCGCTTTCGGACTGTCCGCGCACGCGCAGTCCACACCTGCCGCACAGACATCCTCCGACCAGCTTCCCGATGCTCCAAGCACGGCCAGCCAGGCCGCTCCACCCGTCGTCCCCACCGGCCCCACCGCTATCATCGACACCTCCATGGGACGCCTTACCTGCAAGCTCTACGACAAGCAGGCACCCACCACGGTTGCTAACTTTATCTCGCTCGCCGAAGGAACCAAGGACTGGACCGATCCGAAGACCATGAAGAAGGAGCACAACAAACCCTTCTACAACGGCACCACGTTCCATCGGGTCATTCCCCAGTTCATGATTCAGGGCGGCGACCGCATGGGCGACGGCACCGGGGATCCCGGCTACTTTTTCCAGGACGAGATCGACCCCACCCTCGCCTTCGACGAGCCCGGCCGCCTTGCCATGGCCAACGCCGGTCCCGGACCCTCCGGCGGCGGCACCAACGGAAGTCAGTTTTTTATCACCGAGCAGGAAGTCCCGCAGCTAAATGGCAAGCACACCATCTTCGGCCAATGCGATGCTCACACCGTCCTGCTCGTCGCCTCCATCGCCCGCGTCGACCGCGATTCCGGCGACAAGCCCGTCACCCCGGTCGTCATCCAACGCGTCACCATCGTGCGCGAAGGCCAGCCCCTGCCCCCAGAACCGGTCCTCCCACCGGCAGCCTCTGCGGCAGCGCCAGCCCACTAAACTCTGCTCTCCGAAAGGTTTCCATTAACATTCCCGGAGACGCTCCCTCGAAACGGCACCAACAACCACCACGCAAGGAGACATTCGAAATGCCAAGCAAGCCAGGAACCTACGCCACCTTCAAGACCTCGGAAGGAACTATCGTCTGCGAACTTTTCGAAAAGGATGCACCCGAAACCGTAGCCAACTTCATCGGACTCGCCGAAGGCACCAAGGAGTGGAACAGCCGTAGCAAGAAGGGCGCCAAGCTTTATGACGGTACCGTATTCCATCGCGTCATCCCACAGTTCATGATCCAGGCCGGCGACCCCGAAGGCACCGGCATGGGAGGCCCCGGCTACAAGTTCGCAGACGAAACCAAGGGTTCGAAGCACGGCTTTCAGCAGCCCGGCAAACTCGCCATGGCTAACGCCGGCCCCAACACAAATGGCAGCCAGTTCTTTATCACGGTAGCCGACACCAGCTGGCTCACCGGCAAACACACCATCTTCGGCGAAGTCGTCGAAGGCTACGATATCGTTGAGAAAATCTCAAAGGTCAGCAAGGACGGCCAGGACCGCCCCAAAACTCCGGTCGTCCTTGAATCCGTAAACATCGAACGCGTCGCGTAATTTCTTAGACGTACAGAGAGGCCCGCTCAAGCAGCGGGCCTCTTTGCCTGATCGCCTACTCGATTCCCAGCTTCTTCCACATCGCATCGACCTTCCCCTTCACGCCTGCATCCATCGCCAGCATCGCTGGCCAGGGTCGCGTAAACCCTTCCGCAGCCCACTTCCGCGTTGCATCGATTCCCATCTTGCTCCCAAAGTTCGGCAGCCGGCTAGCATGGTCGAGCGAGTCCACCGGCCCCAGCGTGAACTGAATATCCCGCTCCGGATCGATGTTGTTCGCCGTGCGCAAAGTCACCTCCGCTATGTCTTGCACGTCGCAATCTTCGTCCACCACGATGATGCATTTGGTAAACATCGCCTGCCCCATCGCCCAGATTCCGTTCATGATCTTTCGCGCATGTCCGGCATAGCTCTTCCTGATCGAAACGATCATCAGGTTATGAAACACGCCCTCCGCCGGTAGATTCACATCGACAATTTCGGGCAGGGTCAACTGCATCAGCGGCAGGAAGATCCTTTCCACCGCCTTGCCCATCCAAGCATCCTCCATGGGGGGCTTTCCTACGATCGTCGCCGCATAGATCGGGTCCTTGCGATGCGTAATGCAAGTCAAATGAAATACGGGGTACTCGTCCTGCATCGTGTAGAAACCGGTATGATCTCCAAACGGCCCTTCAGTACGTAACTCCCCCAGTTGCACGTATCCTTCGAGGATGAATTCTGCATGCGCCGGAACCTCGAGATCGACCGTCTCCGCCTTCACCAACTCGAGCGGCCTCTGCCGCAGAAAGCCCGCAATCAAATATTCCTCCACCTCAGGCGGCGCAGGCACAATCGCGCTGAACGTAGTCGCGGGATCAGTCCCAATCGCCACCGCAACCTCCATGCGATCGCCTCGAATCTTGGTCAGTGTCGTCGCATTCAGCGTCTCCAATGAAGAAGCCGACGCAGTCCCCCCAGCAGTCAACGCCATCAGATCTACCCGGGAAGCCGAATCTGCAGAAGCCTCACGCAAGCGCTCGCGCAGGTGCTCCGCCGCCACCTTCTGTCGCTGCCAGTGCATTCCCGTCGTCTGGCGGTCGTACACCTGCATCCGGTACATCCCCACGTTGCGCTTACCGGTTTTCGGGTCTCTGGTAACGACACACGGCAGCGTGATAAACCTGCCACCATCCTGCGGCCACGTCTGCAGGACCGGAAGCTCCAGTAGGTTCACCTCGTCACCGCGCTGGACAACCTGCTTGCACGGAGCGTCCTTCGCCGCAATCACCTTCGGGAAAAAACTTCCCACCTCGGCCAGCATGGGAAGCATCTTCAGCTTGTCCATAAAGCTCGTCGGCGTCTGTGGCTTCAACAATGTCCGAATGCGATCCGCTATTTCGTCCAGAGACTCCGCCACGAGCGCCAGCTTCATCCTCCGCTCGCTGCCAAACTGGTTCATCAGCACGCGCGCTCCTGGATAGCCCTTCACATTTTCAAACAGCAACGCCGGCCCACCCGCCCTCGCCGTACCTCGTCCAAGTTTCGCGGTGCGGTCGGCAATCTCCGCCATCTCGAGGATCGGGTCCACCTCAACCAAGATGCGCTTCAGCTCACCGGCACCTTCCAGCTTCTTGATCCAGTCGCGTAAATCGTTGTAAGCCAATTCCGTCTCCTGCCGCTCTCCTTGCGCACGTTGGGCCGCAAAGCTCTATCGTATCGGTTCCAACTCCACGTTGCCCACATCCGCCAGCCCGCAGCTGCCGCAACGTCAAATCTTCACGAAGATACGTTTGCGCCACAGCATCCAATTTGGCACAAAGCACACCGCAACAAACGCCAGCGCAAACGCCACCGAGGTTACCTCCGTCGAGCGTCCGTGCGAAAAGCCTTGCGTATACAACCACGCCATCGCATTGGTCATCTTTCCGGCGCTGCTGAACCGGATCGAAACCAGCACATCCACAAGAAGCTCCGAGACCACATACACCACAATCGCATTCGACCCGAACACCAGCCATGGCCACAACACCGCCCGGACCACACTGCTCCTGTCCTGCAGCTTCTCCATGTCAACCAGCCAATAGACCAGCGCAAGGGATAGCAGCGAAATACCGCCAGCCAGCAGGACGTAGGAGCTTGTCCACATGTTCTTGTTAATCGGAAAGCTTCGGTTCCAAACTTCCCCCGCAATCACGCACAAGACACCTGCCGCCGCAAATGCATTCCGCTTTGCCGCTGTCGTGTACTTCAGCGAGCGCATCAACACTGCCGCAATCGAGCCTAAAAGCATCGTTGCAACCGCGGTCATCGTGCTCAGCAGCCCCTCGGGGTCCCTGGTACCACGGTACAGCGACCCTACGTGGATCGTGCGCATCAGAAATCCACTCACCTCGCGGTCGATCCACGAGGTCAGGTTCCCGGTCATATCCAGCATCGCCACATCCCGCGTTGGCACGCCGTATCCCGGGACTGGAACGAACCGCAGCAGTGCCCAGTACCCCACCAGCAGTGCAACCACAATTGCCGTCAGCACCGCGACTCTCCTCGTCACCAGCAACAACAGCGCGGCTATCAGATAGCACACGGCAATGCGCGTCAGCACACCATAGATCCGCAGGCCCGCGAAATGAAAATGTGGGAACGCCGCAATGAAGATGTCTAACGCAAACAAGATCGCAGCGCGGCGAATGATATGCGCAGCAAGTGCGAGCCTGTTGTCGCCGCGGCCGATGCGCGACTGCAGCGAGAAGATCAGCGACATACCAATCAGAAACAAAAAGTTCGGGAACACCAGGTCAGTAGGCGTCCAACCGTTCCACTCGGCGTGTTCGAGAGGGGTAAAGGTATGCGTCGAATCGCCCGGAGTGTTGACCAGGATCATGAAGGCGATGGTCAAGCCGCGCAGCACATCGACGGAAAGAATGCGCGCAGGACCTGCGACACTTTGTGAGGTATGGACAGCCATGCCACCATCATCGCCCAACCAGCAGCCATCCGTCTGCACCGGCGGCGGGAACATATTCCGCTGGAAGGTGTCTAACTCAGTACGGCCGCACTCCTCGCTGGATGCGCACCTGAGATTTCGGGAACTCCCGAAGAGGTGCTTCCATGCTTCCACCGAAGTTTGCAATCATGTTTGAAGCCAGTCTCGTCGAATCGCGCAGCGCTTCTCCCTCTGCCGCAAAACGTTGGATCGCCTTGAGCTCCGCTGCTCTGCAGTCCTGCATCGTTGCCGCGCTGATCGCTATTCCGCTGCTGCACCCGCAGCCCCTGGCCTTTCACGTCGAAGCGCCAGCGGTCTTGATTCCTCTCCCGCCAAAACCGCCTGCACCCATCGTCCACGCAGACCGCGTCGCGACCTCGTCGACAATAGGCCCCGCGCTGCCCGAATCCCGCCTTCCGGAGATGCCGGCTCTGCTTTCTGGGCCAAGTGGCCCGCATGATGAGCGCCCGCACTGGTGACCATCGGCAGGTTGGGTGACGCAGATGCGCTTCCAGCATCGCTCGGCAGTAGCAACGCTACCCGCGGCCCGAGCGTTTCGGTTATTCCAGCCCCGCCCGCGAAAGGCATCGTGAACATCTCCTACGGAGTTTCCGCAGGCATGCTTCTCGCACCCATCCGTCCCATCTATCAAGCAATTGCGAAGGCCGCGCAGACAGAGGGCAGTGTGGTCGTCGAGGCGATCATCTCGAAGACCGGCACGGTCGAAAGCCTGCACGTCCTCAGCGGCCCGTCCATGCTCCAGAACGCGGCGATCGAAGCCCTACGCGCAGCCCGCTATCGGCCCTATCGCCTCAACGGGCAGCCCACCGCCGTCCAAACCACCTTTACGATCATCTTCAAGCTACGAGCATGAAGCTCTAAGTCATGACCGATGGGCGGGCTGCATGCATGCATCACTGTCTGCAATTCATCCAGGACGCTACAGCAGAGGCACAGCCGAACCCGGGCGCAAAGGCAATATCTTCTCGACTACGTCCGACCCTGGAACCTCGCTGACATAATCCACCAGCGGATAACCGGCTTCTTTCCAGCCGTCAAAGCCTCCGCGCAAAGGTCGCACCCGGTAAATTCCAAGCTTATGCAGCTGCAGCGCGAGCTTGGCGCTTGTCTCCTCACTTGGGCACGTGCAGTAAAGAATTACATCGCGGTCGCGCGGAATGATCTCGCTATGCTGCTTCAGCTCATTCGGGCCGATACGCAGCGCACCTGGCAGCACACGCGGGTCAGGAAGGTAGTCGAGCGGGTGCCGCAGATCGACGATGAAGGGAGCCGGCAAACCGGACGTCTCGGCAAAGTCCAGCATCTCCTTCAGCTCCGCGGGTTCCAACCGCAGATCACGCACCTGCTGTAGAAACTTCCTTTGCTTGAACATGCGATAAGCCAGAAAGCCAAGCACCATGATCACGAAGATTGCAAAGGCAAAGTGTCCCAGCCACTGGAAAAATGGCGCGCTCTTCTTCGCGAGATCGCCAAAGAATCTTCCCGCAAGAATATAAGCTTCGGCCCAGATCAGTGAGCCCGCCAAGTCCCACACCAGAAACTTCGGATACGACATTCCCGTCTGCCCGGCGATAGGAGCCGCTACCGTGCTCAGGCCAGGCACAAACTTCGCAAACAACAGCGTCACTGCGCCCCGCTTGGTAAAGTATCCTTCCGTCTTGCTCACGCACGTCGAGGCCTCAAACGACAATCGGCAAAGCAGCTTCAACACGTTGTTGCCATACCGCCGCCCCAGCGAGAACCACATCGTGTCCGCAATCAGGCAGGCAGCGAGCACCGCCAACAGCACAAGGATGTGAGACAGCCGATGGGTCGCGGTCAGCGTCCCGGCAGTCAGCAGCACCGGAACGCTCGGAATCGGGATCCCGATCTGCTCCACCAGCACCCAGAGGAACAGGATCAGATAGGCGTAATGAACGAAAAAGACAAGGGCGATCGGCATAGGAGTGTACTTAATCTTCAGATGAGCCGGGGCCGCGGTTTGATGCGGCTTTGCTGTTAAAGATACACAGCCCGGCCGCATAGGCAACCGGGCTGCACAGAAAAGCGCACTACCAGAAGGAATTACTCTCTGACCAATCACAGCGATGCCGTTCCTGGTTAGTTCTTCACCTCGATATCCGGCGTAACCGACATCCCCGGCCGCAACGCATAGTCACCGTTCTCCTGCTGCAGGTTCGTGAAATCGATGCGGACAGGAATTCGCTGCACCACCTTCACATAGTTCCCCGTAGCATTCTCAGGCGGAAACAGCGACAGCTTCGAGCCTGTCGCCCCGCCGATCTGCGTCACCTTGCCGTGGAACTTGCGCCCGCCCAGAGCATCTACCTTCAGCGTCACGTTCTGACCTGGCCTCATCTTCGCCAGCTGCGTCTCTTTGAAGTTCGCCGTCACCCATAGATTCGTAAGCGGAATTATCGTCAGCAGGTCTTGCCCGATGCTCAGGTTGGCACCCACCTGCACATTCTTCTTGTTCACGATCCCCGTCACCGGCGCCGTAATATGCGTGTAGCTCAGGTTCAGCATGGCCTGATCCACCCGTGCCTGCGCCTGTTTGATGTCGGCCATTGCCGAGGTCGCCTTCGCCTGCTGCGCCCTTACCTGGTCTGGCGCCGTCTTCACTGACTCGGCCGCCGTAAACCGTGCCTGCGACAGCTTCTGGATAGCCTGGTTCACCGCCGCCTGCTGCGCAATCACCGTAGCCTCCGCCTCCAGAACAGCAGCCGAGTTACCCGCATCCGACGCTACCGCCGCATCGAACTGCTGCTTTGAGATCACGTCCTTCTGCACCAACGGCGTGTACCGCTCCACGTCGAGGTGCGACTTCACCGCATTCGCCTTCGCCTGCGCCACTCTGGCCTCGGCTGCCTGGCCCTGCTTCCGCGCCGCGTCCACTCCGGCCATCGCCGACTGCACATCCGCGCCCGTCGTGCTCACGCTGGTTCGTGTACTCATGGTCGTAATGGGCACGTTGACATTGGCCTGAGTTGCCGCAGCCTGAGCGCTCGCAAGGGTCGCCTGTGCCTGCTCGAGCGCCACCTGGTAGTCCTTCGGATCGATCTCCGCAATCGCCTGGCCGGCCTGCACCTGTTGGTTATCGTCGATGTACACCTTGATTATCTGGCCAGTCACGCGCGAACTCACCTGATACAGGTCGCCATCCACCTGCGCATCGTCCGTGTTCTCGGTAAAAGTCGAACGCCAGTAGAAAATGGCTGCGCCAATCACGAGCAGAATGACTACCGCGATGATGATGTACTTCCGCCCTGACTTCTTCGCCGGCGCCTGCTCGTCGTCCTCATGCTTGTGCTGGTCGTCCTTCTTCTGACGATCTTCCCCGCCCTGCTTAATCTGTACCGTGCCGCTGATCTGCGCGGTCTGGCCTTCCTGTTCATGCTCCGATTGGTCTGCCAAGGTTACTTTCCTCCGAGATAATCTTTGTAATTTGTCTGAGCCACACCAAGCGCACGCGCTAACGCAAGCTTCGCTACATTGTGCTGATACAGCGCGCTGATGTACTGATCGTTCGCCTGTTCGGTCTGAGACTGCGCCTGCGAGACCGGCAGGTTGTCCGAAACGCCAGCGTGAAATCTTTGCTGCGCCTCGCTCAGCGCTTCATTCGCCAACTCGAGGTTCGAGTGCGTTGCCTCCACTAGCTTCGCCGCAGCCTCAATATCCAGCAGGCTGTTGCGAACGTCCTGATTCACCTGCTGCACCTGGTCGCTCAGCCTCGCGCGCGCCTGCTCATACTGCGCATCGGCCACCTGCTCCTGGCCCCGCGTCTCAGCAATCTGCAGCACCGGTACGCTCACCTTGCCGGTCGCCGTAAACGTCCCGTGCGAATGCCCCGGCGTCGTCCCGATATCCCCATAATCGCCTGAAGCGCTCACCACAGGGAGCTGATATGCCCACGCCGAGGTCTTTTCATCCTTTGCGGCCTTAACCTGCTCCGCATGCGCCTTCAGGTCCTTGCGCTGCTTCAGCGCCTGCGCAAACGCCGCCTGCGGATCAGCATGATCCAGCGCCTGGAAAGGAGCCACATCGGTCAACCGGAACTGCTGGTCCAGCGGCAAACCAATCGTCCGCGCCAGCGCCAGCTTGTCTTTCTCATAATTGTTCCTGGTCGAAATCAGGCTCTGCTGCTCGTTCTGATAGTCCACCTGCGCCCGCAGCATGTCGAGCTTCGGGCTTGTACCGGCATCGTGCGCCGCAACCGCCTGGTCCAGCGAGACCTTCGACGTCGCCAACTCCGCCGTTACCGCATCGATCCGCGCCTTGTCCGCCACGCACAACAGATACGCATTGCCGACCGTCAGAACCACGAGGTCGCGCGCATCGTCAGCCGTCAGTTTTGCGCCTTCGAAGTTATGCTTCGCTGCAAGATAGTTCTTCAGCGCCGACACATTCGCCAGGTTCTGCGTCAGAAACGCACGGAAATCCACCACCTGGAACGGCCCGACAATCTCCTTGACGCCAGGAAACTTCAGCCCAAACGCCGCCAGGTTTACCTGTTCCACATCGAGCGAACCGGAAGCCGTCACCGTGGGCAACAGCGCCTGCAACTCCTCTAATCTTTGGCCATTCGCGTTCTTTACCGTCGAGCTCTGCAGAATCAATCCCAGGTTCTGCCGAAGGCCACGCTGAATCGCATCGTCGATCGATAGGTCCAGCAGCTCCCCCGTCGCCTTCCCCGAAACGATGCTCCCCTTGAATGAATCTTGCGTCGGCTGCGCCCCATTCGCGCCTGAAGCGCCATACAGATTCTGCTGCGCCGTCGCGACCGCCGAGCTTCCCGCCGCGGTACCCGTTCCCGTTGTCGTCTGCGTCTGTCCTGAACTCGACGACGTCTGTCCTCCCGGAGACTGCGCCTGACCCTGATGGTCTGCCCCCAGTATCAGGCCAACGCACCCTATGCAGAGCATCGCGCACCATCTCGGTCCGGCGTGCTGCCGTGTCTTTTCTTCACTCATGGATTTAATCGTATCCTGCATATCATAGTTCGTAGAAACTTTGCCCGAAACGATTTGCGCCCGATCTACAACCAAGCGGCACCTCGCACAACAAAACTCTGCCACAGATGCGGCCAGCCCCCCCTATCATCTCGGTCCTGTCTAGCTTGTGATGCACGTTCTCCCGAAAAATATTCAAAATCGCTCTGATCTCAATCCCCCTGCGGCGAAGCCTATCTGCTGCCGGTACCGGGTTCGCCCGGGCGCATTGACGCCTCATCCCAAAATCCCATAGCTTCTACCTGTCTCCCCAAAGGATCCTCCGAACATGCTCTTAGGAATTGACGTAGGCACCGGCGGCACTCGCGCCGTTCTCATCGATCGCTCCGGAACCGTCACCGCCTCCTTCTCCTCGGACCACGCCCCCATCCACTCTGAACACATCGGCTGGGCCGAGCAGGACCCCGACGATTGGTGGCGCGCCGCTCGCCAATCCATCACCGGCGTCATCGCCGAATCCGAAATCGACCCCTCGGACATCGATTCCATCGGCCTCACCGGCCAGATGCACGGCTGCGTCATGCTCGATATAGATGGCCAGGTCCTCCGTCCCGCCCTCATCTGGTGCGATCAGCGTACTCAGCACCAATGCGACTGGCTCACAGAGAAGATCGGCTTCGGACAGCTCATCGAACTCACCTGCAACCCTGCACTCCCCAACTTCACCCTTACCAAACTCCTCTGGGTCCGCGACCACCAGCCCGAAATCTTCGCCCGCATCGCCCACGTCCTCTGTCCCAAAGACTACGTTCGCCTCCGTCTCACCGGCGAGTACGCCATCGACATGCAGGAGGCAAGCGGCACTCTGCTGCTCGACGTCACTCACCGCCGCTGGTCCCATGAAGTCGCCGAAGCCGCCGGCATCCCCCTCTCCTGGCTTCCCCGCCTCTTTGAAGGACCCGAGATCTGCGCCCGCATCTCGCCCCAGGGTGCCGCAGCCACCGGTCTCGCCTCCGGGACACCCGTCGTCGCGGGAGCCGGGGATCAGGGAGCAGGAGCTATCGGCATGGGCATACTCACACCCGGCTCCGTTTCCGCCACCATTGGCACCAGCGGCGTCGTCTTTGCCGCAACCGACACCCCCATTAAAGACTCCCTCGGCCGCCTCCATACTTTTTGCCACGCCGCCCCCAATCGCTGGCATGTCATGGGAGTCACCAACGGAGCCGGCCTCAGCCTGCGCTTCTTTCGCGATACCTTCGCTCCTCTCAGCGGCTACGAGGATCTGCTGAAAGAAGCAGCCATCGCGCCTCCAGCCTCCGACGGCCTTCTCTGGGCTCCTTACCTCTTCGGCGAACGTACCCCCTACCTTGACCCGAGCGCACGCGCCGCATTCGTCGGCATCACCGCATCACACACACGTGCCCATTTTCTTCGCGCTGTACTTGAAGGAGTAGCCTTCAGCCTGCGGGATACATTCACTTTATTTGCGGAGCTTAATATCCCTGTTCAGGGCATCCGCCTGGGTGGAGGAGGAGCCCGCGGCCTGCTTTGGCGTCAGATTCAGGCCGACGTCTACGGCCATCCAGTCGAACTCCTCGAAGCGGAAGAGGGCGGCGCGTTCGGAGCGGCCCTACTCGCAGGCACAGGCATCGGCATCTGGCCTACTGTCGAAGACGCCTGCGCCTCCACGGTCCGCGTTGCGCAGACCACCCCGCCCCGGCACGCCGAATCGATGAATCAGGCCTACGGCAACTTCCGCAAACTCTACCCCGGATTGAAAGCTATACGATAAGGGCCAAGTTTTTCGCCGGCGCTGAAACTTGCCTTCCGCCTCTCATCGCCAGAGCCGTCTGGCACGTTCCGCGCACACCGCATCCATCTCATTTGTCTATCGCAGCCGAACACTTTAGATTGGCTCAAGCGAACCAGGGGCGTTCACAATCATGGCATTCAAATTCCACGGCGTTGACTTCATCCACTTCGACACCCTGCTTACGGGCGACGAGCGTCTGGCCCGCGATACAGTTCGCGACTTCATCGAAGACAACGTGATTCCGATCATCGAGCAGTGCAATCGAGACGGCCGCTTCCCCCGCGAGCTCGTCCCTGCCATGGGCAAACTTGGACTCTTCGGTGCCAACCTAGAAGGCTTTGGCTGCGCCGGAATGTCTAACGTGGAATACGGCCTGGTCACGCAGGAGCTCGAACGCGGTGACTCGGGGCTCCGCAGCTTTGTCAGCGTTCAATCCGCTCTGGTCATGTATCCCATTTATGCCTTCGGAACCGCAGACCAGAAACAGACATGGCTTCCCCAAATGGCAACGGGAGCAAAGATTGGATGTTTCGGCCTGACCGAACCAGACTTTGGTTCGAACCCGGGAAACATGCGCACACGCGCTCGCAAAGAAGGTGAGGAATATATTCTCAACGGCGAGAAGATGTGGATCACCTCCGGATCGATTGCCGACGTAGCCATCATCTGGGCCAAAGTCACAGGCGAAAACGATCGCATTCGTGGCTTTCTGGTCGAAACCGACCGGCCCGGCTTCAAGGCCCACGATGTCCACGGAAAGTGGTCTCTTCGTGCTTCCGTCACCTCCGGTCTGTCCTTGACCGACGTCCGCATCCCGGAGTCCAATCTGCTGCCCGGCACCGGCGGGCTCAAATCTCCGCTCAGCTGCCTCAACCAGGCGAGATACGGAATCGGCTGGGGAGCTCTCGGCGCCGCCATGGCGTGTTACGACACAGCGCTCCAATATTCCAAACAGCGCATCCAGTTCCGCGACCAACCCATCGCCAGCCACCAGCTCATCCAGGCCAAACTGGCATGGATGGTCACCGAAATCACCAAAGGCCAGCTTCTTGCCCTGCAGGTGGGCCGGCTCAAAGACGCCGGGAGCGTGAGCTTCGAACACATCTCCATGGCCAAGCAAAATAACGTCTGGGTGGCTCTGGAGTGCGCCCGTCTGTCGAGAGACATTCTAGGTGCGGCCGGCATCACTGACGACTACCCGATCATGCGCCATATGATGAACCTGGAATCGGTCATCACGTACGAAGGAACCAACGACATCCACAAGCTCGTCATCGGTCAGAGCATCACCGGCATTTCGGCCTTCTAAGAGGAGAGGCGCGCAAACTTCAATCGCGACCGACGGGAGCGCCAAACGAAGGGGTATACAAGTCACGAAGTGACCGCGCGCCGCGCAGGCGGCCCGGTCGGCAGGCCACCGAGCCTGTGGGGACAAGTTTTAATCAGCAAATCGCAAAGTCCGGACCCACCCTGAAGGTCCGCTCTCCCTGCCTGTCTCCCTTCAGTCCGCCCGTTCAAACAGCCCGGCCGCACCCTGCCCGCCACCCACACACATAGTGACAACGCCCAGGCGCACCCTGCGCCGCGACATTTCGTTTGCGATTGTTCCCACCATTCGAGAACCAGTCATGCCGAAGGGGTGGCCGATCGAGATTGAGCCTCCATTCACGTTCATCTTCTCCGGATCGATCCCGAGGCGTTCGCGACAGTACACCACCTGCACGGCGAAAGCCTCATTAAGCTCCCAGAGATCTATGTCGCTGAGTCGAACACCAGCGCGCTGCAGTAACTTCGGAACCGCGAAGACAGGCCCAATGCCCATCTCCTCGGGATCACATCCGGCAACCTGGAACCCGCGAAAGATCAGCTTGTATGGAATGCCGAGTTGGTCCGCGCGCTGCCGCGACATGACAAGCGTCGCAGAAGCGCCATCAGAGAGCTGTGAAGAGTTTCCCGCGGTAACCGTTCCCTCCCCGCTGTTCGGATCGAAGTACGGCTTCAGCGCCAGCAGTGCTTCCAGCGTGGTGCCGGGGCGATTGCACTCGTCCGCCTCCGCGAAAAATTCTTCTTTTCCGATCGCATCGTTCGAGTTCTTGTCGAAGGTTGCACGCACAACAGCCATCGGAGCTATCTCTCCGTCGAAAAAGCCTTCCCGCTGCGCGCGAGCTGTTCGTTGCTGGCTCAGCAGAGCATACTCGTCCTGCACCTGTCGGCTGATCTTATATCGTCTGGCAACAACTTCGGCCGTCTCTCCCATTACCATGTAGACGCCCGGCATCTCCTGCACCAAGCGGGGGTTGGGAGCGTGATTGCGCGTGGTCATCGTAATGCTTTCTACACCACCGGCGATCATTGCATCGCTGCCTCCGCTCACAATCTGATACGCCGCCAGCGCGATGGCCTGAAGGCCAGAAGAACAAAACCGATTGAGCGTCACTCCGCCAACGGAAGTCGGCAGACCTGCCAGCAGCGCGGAAACCCTCGCAATATTATGCCCTTGCGGACCATGAGGCTGCCCACATCCCAGGATGACGTCTTCCACTTCAGCAAGTTCTAGTTGCGGAGTCTTTCGCAGCACATCACGGATGCAATGCGCCGCCAGATCATCGGGCCGCGTGAGATTGAACGACCCACGAAACGACTTGGCCAATGCCGTGCGTGAGCTGGTTACAATAACGGCTTCTCTCATTCACTCACCCTTGTTTGCTCGCAACGGTCATAATGCTTGCTGCTCCTGCAAACCCCATCGATCCTGGTCTAAATGCCTGTAGCGCTTTCTATCGCCAACGTCTATGAGCTTCGATCTTTGTCGAGCTCGGCGAACGTCTTCCCCGTTTCCGCCAGACGCTTCAGCAACGGGGCGGGTTCCCAGAGTTCTCCATGCGTCTTTTGGAACTCACAGATTTGCTCATACACCTTCGGCAGACCCACCGCGTCGGCATACCACATCGGCCCCCCGCGCCACGGAGGAAATCCGTATCCGTTGACATAGATCACGTCGATGTCCGCCGCGCGCAGTACGTACCCCCCTTCGAGAATGCGCGCTCCCTCGTTGACCAGCATATACACGCAGCGATTCACTATCTCGTCGGATGCGATCTCTCGTTGCGAAATGCCTGCCTCTGCGCTCCACTGTCGCATCAGGGCGAGAACCTCGCCATCGACGGTCGCGCGCCGATTTTCGTCGTACCCGTACCAACCCTTCGACGTCTTCTGGCCATATCGCTCAAGCTCGCAAAGGCGGTCCTCTGCGAATGCCTGGCGTACTCCGGGCTTTTCCAGATGCCTATACTCTTTGCGGATGCTCCACCCAACGTCAAGGCCTGCCAGGTCGCCGGTCGCCAACGGGCCCATTGCATTGCCGAACTCGACTAGAGCATTATCGACAGCTTCAATATCCGCGCCTTCTTCCACCAGGAACTGTGCCTCCCTTCGATATGGGCCGAACATACGGTTGCCCACAAAGCCGCGGCAGTTGCCCACTAGAACGCCGACTTTGCCAAGTTCCCTTGACAAGCGCATGCACGTTGCAATTACTTCCTTGCTCGACTTCTCTCCGCGCACAACTTCCAGCAACCGCATGACATTCGCCGGACTAAAGAAATGCGTTCCAATCACGGCTTCCGGTCGCGAAGTCGCACTCGCAATCTCATCGATACTAAGCGTAGAAGTATTCGTTGCCAGGATGGCTCCGGGCCGGCACACACGATCGAGGTCTGCAAAAATCTTCTTCTTCAACGTCATGCCTTCGAAGATCGCCTCGACAACAATGTCCACATCGGAGAACTCGACATAGCTGAGCACTGGTTTGATCAGTTCCAGACGCTCGTTTACAAAAGCCTCCGTGAAGCGGCCGCGCTCTACCGAGGTGGCGTAGTTCTTGCAGATCTTCTTCATGCCCGCATCGAGCGCCGCTTGATCCACATCCTTCAGCAGCACCGGGATGCCGGCGTTGGCGAACACCATTGCAATCCCACCACCCATGGTGCCCGAGCCCACAACAGCAGCGCGCCTCAGCGAAAGTACGGGGGTCTCCCGCGGGATGTCCGGAATCTTTGCCACGTCTCGCTCACCGAGCAAAACATGAATAAGGGCTTTGGACTGATCGGAGCCAAGACACTCTCGGAACAGTTGCGCCTCGAACGAGCAGCCTTCTTCGAAATTCAACCTGGTTGAGGCCTCAATTGCGTCGATTGCCGCAAGAGGAGCTTTCAATCCACGTTGCTTCTTCGTGGCAGTCGCGCGCGCAGCAGCAAAGATCGAAGCGTGCTCCTTCACCAATCCGAGCTTCTCATTCCGATCTCGCGTCTTGACCGGTTGTCTTTTAGCAACCTCTCGTGCGAAAAACACGGCGCCCGCGCGTAGGTCGCCGGCTATGATCCTGTCGATCAGTCCGACCGAAGCCGCCTCCTGCGCGGAGAAGGGCTTTCCCTCCACGCATATCTCTATCGCTTTCGCGACCCCTGCCAGACGCGGCAGACGTTGCGTTCCCCCCGCACCCGGGATGAGACCAAGTTTCACCTCAGGCTGCCCAAACCATGCATTTGATGAGGCCACTCGATAGTGGCCGGCCAACGCAAGGTCGAGTCCAGCTCCTAAAGCGGCTCCATCAACCGCCATCACCACCGGCTTGCGGCTATTTTCCACATGAAGAAACAACGCCGCCAGGCTCTTGTCGAGCGAAATCGCGGAGATCACCGTGCCGGACTCGCCAATGTCCTCGCCAGCGACAAAGCTCGCGCCCCCGCCCAGTATTACGACAGCCTCAATGGACGCATCCCGATTCGCGTCATCAATCGCCGCCCCAACACCGTCCAGCTGACCTAGGAACACCGTACCCATGAGAGGGCGGTCAATAGTGATCACCACAATTTCGTTATCTCTGGCTGATTCTACGAAGCTGTCCACTTTTCCCACCTAAACTCCTTGAAACAAAAGCATCATACTAGCTCAACTACAGAACAGTACGTCGCACGCAACACTCTCGTCAGGACCTTACCTGTGACAGTCCTCTGTACGCCCTCGAAACAGCTGAATGAGTTGCAAACGTTGGTAATGCGCCACGCGCAAACGGAAAGACTCTGTCAGCTACACTTAATTCGCGAACAGATCTCGTGAGGTACCCAGCGCGAACGAAGAAGCCTCTTCTGAGCTGTCAAGCTCAGGCTTTTCTGCTCGCCCTACTGATGATCCCACTCACGGCTCAGGCACAAGCTGGTGGGTCGCCCTTCGATGGTGGGCTGAGAGCAATACAGACCCTCTTCACCCGCACGACCGCTGAGGTGACAGGCCTCGATGCAATCGTGCTGGTCGGGTACACGCAATAAGCAGGACTCAACTTGTGAATACGTCACCACCGTTGGCAGGGTGCTACTCGCTCGGTGTGCCGGCGAGGTCATTGTTCTTCACACTGTCCGAAGATGTAGGTGACGCTCGCCCTCAGGGCGGGTTCGTGCCGCTTCACCGGCATACCACTTGCTCTCCGCTATCTGTGCTCTCGTAGTCCACACCTTCAACGCTCAGCACCATACCTAGCTCATCACTTGATCGATAGGAAACATCAAACGGACCTCCACACGGGGAACAGCTTGCTTGTGAGCGTCGAAACAAACCTTGTACTCTTGGACTCGTGCCCGAATCCCAAGGAAAGCAGGATCGGTTTGGTCACCCTGGAGCTGAACGCATAGGTGTGTGCCTAACAAAAGTTATGCGAAGCTCCATCCCGGCTAGGCGGGGCTTAGGACGCCATCGCGAGGCTGAAGACTCCTGTAATAAACCGTCTGTTGAGAGATCACTGTTCAATCCGAATGGCGTGTCCAATGAGAAGCAGCAATGGCGCGGGCCCGTGTTGTGATGTTGGAAGTCCAGAAACCGTTGTAAAAACGACGTACTGTTCGGGCGTTGATGCCTTTGACACAGCGGCGGCGGGAGTAGCGGGCGGAATGCCGGAGGCGATAAGGGAGGCGCTGAGCGTAGCAAAGTCGCGGCCGAGAGTCGATTCCGGTGGGAACGAGCCCTCCCTGAGGACGGGACGCAACTTGTCTGCCGCGTGGTGTGCACTTGCGAGAATTAGCTTTGAGGCGGAGTTGCGGTCCATGGGCGGTGTCTTGAGTGCTGCTGCGACGGCAAAGGCCGCTGTAATGCCCGAAACGAGCTCAAAACGCAACGTCGGCGGCGCGCAGTGCTTCTATCTCCACGTTGATCAGGCCGAATACCAGGGGATCTCCGGATTTGTGACGCACGACCGATGCCCGAGGCCAACATGCAGGAGCATGAACTCGTTCAGCCCGGCCTGTGAATATTTCCATTTTTACCGTTTATACCTGCTGCACCAATTCACGCTATTTGCGTCCACTGTCAAATACCAACTAGCGATCAATCAGCACCTTTGATATTGCCCTAAGGAGTGCTTCGTTCTCGGGCTCGGTGCGAACGGCGGATCGGAAATGTCCGCCTGAAAGACCCTCGTAATTCGAGCAGTTGCGAAGAACGAAATGATGTTCTAGGATCATGCGCTCCCAAAACCTTTGAGGTGAAGTACAGGGCGCTATCCGAAAGAGTAGGTAATTCCCTGCTGAGGGATAGACGAGGAGACCTGCCCTTTCCAAGCCCAGCCTGAGCTGATTTCGTCTAGCCTCATTGCGTTCTCGCGTCCTCACCGCGAAGGTCTCATCTTTGAGCGCCGCCACCGCTGCCAGTGCGGCTAGCGTCGTGACAGGCCATGGTGGGAGGTTCTGATTCAGCGATTTTGCCAAGGAGTGGTTCGCAGCCGCATAAGCCACCCGGAGACCTGGCATACCTTGAAACTTTGTGACGGAGCGGAATACGACAAGGTTGTTTAGTTGCTCCACCTCGTGCGTTAGAGAGTCTGTCGGGGCATAGTCGATGAAAGCTTCATCGAGCAGGACTTTGATGTTCCGATCAGCACAGCTCTTGACCAGATCAAGCAGCACTTCCTTGTGGTTAAGGGTGCCCGAAGGGTTTTGGGGATTTGCCAGCACGATAGCGTCGTGGTCGCCGTTCACTAACGCGTGAGACTCATATCGAAAGGCAGAGCCGGGAGTCAGAGGATGTGAGCTTATCTCTACCCCGCAACGTGCAAGACTTCGCCGATACTCGACGAAAGCAGGTACAGGCAGCATGCATCGTTTGATCTTGAAGGTGCGGAGCGCACACTCGAAAAGGGGAACAAAGCCATTCGCAACGGCGATGTTTTGTGGAGTCAGCCTGCAGTATGTCGCCATTGATTGTTTGAGCGATGCAGATTCTAGGTCGGGATAAGAGGTAAAGACAGAGAGCTCCTCTAGACACGACCGCAGCGTCGAAAGTACGCCAGGAGGAACACCGTCTGGAGTGACGTTTGCGCTGAAGTCTATGAGTTCCGAAAGTTCAACGGAGAATTGCTCTGAGATCTGGCGCAGTTGGACACCGTGCAGCGGAACCTCACTTTCAGAATTCCCGCTTGCCATCATTTATTGGTCCGGGAGAGCTTCGAGGTCTGAACCGAAGCCGCGACAAGGGTGCTGAAACCGAGGATTACCAGCGTAGCCAGCCAGACGAGGCGAACGGACCGCCTAGCCCCGGAAACCAAAGCCTTTGGGAAGTCCGCGCCCATATCCGGCGCAGAAATCAGCTCTCCGGCATACGTGTTCGGTCCTCCTAAGCAGACATGCAATGCGCCAGCCATTGCGCTTTCGGGCTGACCTGCATTCGGACTCTTGTGCTTCGCTCCATCCCGATGCCACGCCCTCCAAGCGGCGAGTGCATCGGCCTCTTCGAGAAAAACAGCAGCTACCGAGATTGCACATGCGGTCAGGCGCGCCGGCAGATAGGTGGCGAAGTCGTCCAGACGAGCGGCTGCTTTGCCGAAGTAGAAGTATCGTTCCTCAGCGTGGCCGATCATGGAGTCCAGGGTGTTGACCGCTTTATAAGCCATCGCGAGGGGAACGCCGCCGAGTGCCATGTAGAAGAGGGGAGCAGTCACTCCGTCCGACGCGCTTTCGGCTACTGTTTCGATGATGGCGCGGGAAATATCTGCGGATTGGAGGTGGTCCGTGTCCCGCCCGACGATGCGCGCAAGCTGAGTGCGGGATAAGGCCAGGTCACCGGATTCAAGCGCTGCGATAACGAATGTCGCTTCCTGTTGGAGGTTGCGAGCCGCAAGACAAGTCCATGCGAGGAGAATGTCCGACGCATCCCCTAGCAGAACTGATCGATTCTGGGCTTCTCTGAGGAGCTTGCGGGTACCAGCATAGGAGCCGGCGACGACGGCCGCTGTGAGCGCAGCGCCCGAGAGGAACTGGACGCGGTTTCCCTGATCCACGTGGCGGAGCACAGCTTCACCCCCCTGTGATGCCATGACCCATGAGGCGCACAGGGTGTGGGAACCATTCGGGATCACCCGCAAGTTGGTCTGCAAGATAGGCCAGCAGGATAAGGAGATCATCGGCGGCTGCTTCTTACTCTCAGGAGGAGTGGCGCGTGCCGAGCCGAGACGGAAGAGCGTGCGTTGAATGGTTTCCGTCCGGGCCTTGATGTCAAGGTTCTGACAGTTGCTACGCGCCAGTCCCAGGAAGGTATTGAGTTCGTCGACGCTTCCATAGGATTCGACACGGAGGTCCGCCTTGGACACGCGGATACCGCCGGCGAGACCGGTCTGTCCACCATCGCCGCGTGTAGTTGAAATGCTCATAGCTGTTCTCCTGAATTTTCGTTAGAAGCTCGGGGTGCAATGCTCTCTTCCATGATGATGCGGAGAGTGCTGATGGTCTGCGGCCGATCGTACTGAATCGTCAATCCCTCCTCGAGAAAGTCACTGACCCACGGCGGATGGTCTGAAAAAAGAATGACCTCTGAGAAGAATCGCGGAAGAACGGCCCCGAGTTCCTTCAGGGTTCGAGCTTGAACAATCACAGCCGGAAGATAGAAGACGCCAGCACGTAACAGGTTGTAGGCCCGATGATAGCCATCACGAAGAAACCAGCGCCCCGCGTAATGTGCGACTTCGAAAAAGGGACTCCCGGCGTGAACGACGACCGGCGCTGATGGGCTGCCGGTCACACGGAAATGCAGATTGGGGTTCGTTGATGCGAGCGTGATGGTGCTGCTGAGTTCATGGTGGACGAGGTCGCAGACGACAGGAGTTGGAGGCGCAAAGGCTATGTCGGCAAGGTCGTTCCAATCTCCTTGCGTGGGGATCGTTTTTTGCCGGCAGAGATGGGCTGAAGGAGAGTCTGTGCTGAAATGCGAGAAGGCGCCGAAGATCAACCACCTCCAGTGACCACTCGAGGCCGCGCATCTCCTCATGAAGATCGGGTCGCCCCCTATGCAGATTGAGTATGTCATAAAGGAGTTGAGTCTGTTCTCCGCAGAGCGCAGGTGATATGAAATCAAGATCACGGCGAACGACACGTTCACGCGCTTCCCAAATCTTCGAGGAATTTGAAGACTCCGGGCAAAATTCATAGCAGTCGAAGTCCCATGTGGCGAGCTCTACAGTCCGGATCGCATCCGCGAGGTAATTCGTCATCCGAGCACCTCCTGCAAATAGCTATCGGCTCCGAGAAGGCGTATGAAGAAATGTTTTATACAATCCACGGCCGGGTGAAATACTCGGTAATCTCCGCAAGTTGATTGGGCGCACCAAAGCAGTCGCCTGTGACACCGGAAAGCTTGCGTTGGTAGTGGAGCGCGGTCATCACGGTTACAAGGACGGGCGCGCCGATGGCAGCAAGCGCGCGAGTGCGCAGGACCAGGATGAAAATGGCGAAAGCGCAGAGTGAGCCGAAAATTAGCGTGCCACATGTTGTGAGCCGGGCGATATGAGCACCCTGCCCGATTCCGGCAACATCGCTCTTCGTCGCGTGCTGCCGCAAAATAGCAATTGAGGGGATGAGTCGTCCATCGGCAGAGCACATTGCTCGCGATCAGGTACTGAGGCACAAGCGGCACGGGACCGTGGCAAGCAAGAAGACACGAGCAAGCAGACTGAATGAAAGAGCTGTGCATCCATAGCTGCCGATAGGACTCTCTTTGAGAATGCGGAGGGCGGCCTGCGCCCCCGCCGAAGCCACCGGCAGCACCAGCGAGACCATCTTCGTGAAGACATCCTGTGATCGTCACCAGAAAGTCGATGATGAGAAGCGCGGATAGTGATCTGGAAAGGTATAGTGTGCGCACTACATGGAGCAACGCAGCAGCGCACCCGATCAACAGATCTACAACGGGAAAAGACTTGACGGCACGCGCAAGCGAGCCTTGATCGTAGGGCAGGTTCGGGAGCGGAATACGGGAGAAAAGGAGGGGCTTGAGCCCGAGGTGCTCAAGCAGCAGGCGATGGCCGGGCTCTTGGGAGCGATGGCCCGCAATCAGGTAGCCCTTGATTCTGGGCTCGATTGCGTCGGCCAGGACTGCGGCAGCAAACGGATATAAAGCCGTCGATCATAAGCGCGATCCGGCTGCGAACTGCTGCAGGAATCATGCCGTTCATCACTGCAATCTCTAAGGCTCCCGACACAGCGAAGGATATCGAGCGGATCAAGCGATGTGCGTTCCGCGAAATGTTTTTCTAGAATTTGCATCCACCACTGCCCTCTTCTTTTCATGGGCAGCATCGTCAAGACCAGTCCCGCGCCCGCTTGCGCGTAAGCGGTTGAACCCGTTAGCGCACAGGTTATGGCACTTGCTGCGGTTGTCTTGCCAATACCCATCTCGCCAACAACCAGAATCGTATGGCCTGCCTCTCAGGCTTCAGCCGCAAGCTCCGCGCCTGCTCGCAGCGCCTGCGAAAGCTCATCGTCCGTCATTGCAGCTTCGCGAAGCATATTGCGCATGCCCTTGCATACCTTGCGGTGCAACAGCCCCGATGCATTCTCAAACTTTCCGTCGACGCCCATATTAGTCCCGTGAAGCGCAACGCCATGTAAGCGTGCGAGAACACTAACGGCTGCACCACACGCCAGGAAATTCAGCACCATCTGCTTCGTTACGGCACTTGGGTATGCGCTGACACCCTCGGCAGTGATGCCGTGATCCGCGCCGAAGACGTAGACAGCTTTGCTCATTGGCAAAACAGAATCTGCGCGCGGGATAGCAGCCAACTGAGCGGCGAGATGTTCGAGATGACCAAGGCTGCCGAGAGGTTTGGTCAGTGTATCCAGATGCGCCCGTGCCCGAACGCGCCAGAGTTCATCGGGAGGCTCGATCTCATCAATGATGAAGACTACGGCGTTCCTGCTAAGCAGCGTCATTGAGGCACCATGCATGAGTCACGGCTCAGGAGTGCCGCGGCCACAAAATTTTGAGCAATCGCGGGGTGGGCGCGAAAGTGCAAATGGACATAGCTGGCAAGTACGTTGCCAACCGCATAGCCCTCGTCTTCTACTCGCCCCGAGAGCGAGTATTCGACGCGATAGCTGGTCGTAATCTCGGATTGTTCGGTGATGCGCGAATAATGAAAGCTGTGTCCGCGAATGCTTATGCCTGCAGGTCCAATGAGGCAATCCCGAGTGAGTTCCACTGTGACGTACCCGAAGCCAACCGGCCTTCCAGTCACCTCGACCTCGAGAGGCAGCACTCCCGCCATGCCATAGCTGGCGCCGTCATGCGTCTTGAGTTGCTGCGACAGAAAGATCATCCCTCCACACTCTGCGTACACCGGCCTCCCAGATGCCGCAAATTTGCGAATGGATGCGTCCATGCTCTGGTTATCGCTGATCGCGGCGCTATGAAGTTCCGAGTATCCTTCTCCCAGATAAAGTGCGTTGAGCCCTGGCCAAAGAGATGCATCATGCATTGGACTGAACGGAATGAGAGCGGCCCCGTTTTGCCGCAGCAGGTCTAGGTTATCCTCGTAGTAGAATGAGAACGCCTGATCGTGCGCAACGCCGATCCGCATATCGTACTTGCGTTCGTTATGCATCTGGGGAGCTTGACCTCCCAGATCCGATCCAAAGTCGAGGGTTAGTAGGTGAGGAAGGTCTATGTGCTTCTGGGCTAGCTCTAACAAGGTACCGACAAGGTTATCGAGATCAGCGCCGGTCTCACCTTCTTCCGCTGTTTGTAAACCAAGATGTCTCTCAGGGATGGTGATCTTTGCCGAGCGCGGCAGCCATCCGAGGACCGGTGTCTTACAGTATGACTTGATCGCCGTCTCAAGCATTCGGAAGTGCCGTTCGCTGCCAACTCGATTCAGGATGACTCCGGCCAGCCAAAGTTCCGGATCGAAGAGCTCAAAGCCGAGCACCACGGCTGCAATGCTCCGAGCTACTTTTCCCGCGTCGAGAACCAGGATGACGGAAGCTTCAGCAGCTTTGCTATTTCTCCGCTGCTGCCCGTTTCCGTTTGACCATCCTTGCCGTCGAAGAGTCCCATCATGCCTTCGACAACGAGCACGTCTGAATCTGTCGACGCACGGCGAAGCACATCGCGGTTCGCGTCGGCCGAGAGCATCCAGCTATCGAGGTTGCGCGACACGCGGCCCGCGATGCGAGTGTGATGGCCCGTGTCAAGGAAGTCCGGCACCTTTAAATGGCTGGACCTTTAGGCCTCGACGACGCAACGCTGCCATGATCGCAAGACTGACCGTGGTCTCACCGACGCCGCTTGAGCTTCCGGCGATGAGAAAGCCTGTCATGAATGCTCGCCCTCGAGAGGCAGCGGAAGTCCTGCGACCGTAAGAATCACCGTGGCGGATACGGCTGCCACCAGCTGATTGGTCTCACCGACAACATCGCGGAAGCGGCGGCCCATTTCATACGCCGCCACGACGCCGCTGCCCACCTCGTTCGAGACCAGAATCACCTTAGGAGACGAGTCACGCAGTGTTGTACTGAGCTCTTCCATGTCGGCCTGGAGCTGAATGTCGTTGCGCGAATAACGCATCAAGTTGGCGCCGAGCAGGGCAGCGCAGTCGATCAGAATGGCATCATGTTTCTCTTCGCTTGACCGGCTGACGCTGGCCGGTGCGAGTGGCTCTTCGACTGTCATCCAATCGGATGGACGCTCCGCGCGATGAACGTTCAAGTTGCGGTGCATCTCATTATGCTCGCTGCGCTCGGCCGTGGCAACGAACTTCACCCGCGCAGACTGCTCCGCCAGTTGTTGGGCGTAACGGCTTTTTCCGCTGTGTACACCACCAAGGATCAGAACAATCGAATTACCTTGAGCCTGTTGCAAGTTTGACTCCCTGTCCTTCGCGCTCTCGATGGATCGAAAGATGTTCCATTTCCGCGAGTTCTTCAAGCGAGATACAGCGCGCGCCAAGCGTCGCTGCAAGCTCCGCACATCGGCCCAGCCTCTGTTCTCCGATTCTGTATCGACGACAACTGCGCTGCACTCCATGTCACGAGCAACAGCAAGAGCCTCCTGCCACGGGTCTCCACCGTCAATCGCAATGTTCGCCCGGCCATCGGAAAGGAGAACCAGAAGCGTCGACCGGGTGAGATAGCTTTTCGCCTGATTGAGCGCGGCAGCCAGAGGCGTTCGACCTCCGGTGGGGACATACTCCAGCGCCGTGACCGCGTCGGCCAGAACCTGGGTCGGCTCCAGTATGACCTGCGCCGAAGCCCCGCGAGAGAAAATCATTGCCACCTCGCCGTCCCGTTTGAAGGAGCGCGTCAGCAGGCTCGAGATGGCACCTTTGACATGATGTATCCTCCCCTGTGCAGCGTGCGATCCGCTAGAGTCCACCACGAAGAGGACGCGTGTTCCCGCCTGCGGCTTGCGCACCCGCGTATGAAGATTTGCGAGGCGCGGCTCTAGACTGCCCGTCTCACGCAGTGCGTGGCTAAGCGTGGCACGAAGATCAAGCTCGACCGGAAGATCGGAGTGCCGGCTCCCGATTACTGCCCCGGGGTAGAGCTGTTTTCCTGCGCGCGTGCGCCGGAGCGGTCAGTAAAACTTCGAGGAGGGGAGCTTTAGCGTCCGCTGGAGCAAAGATCTGCTCTTCTGTGCGCCTGGCAGAGGGCCGTGGATCCGCTTCGTGCTGCGATTCGGGAACGCTCGGCTGCGGCGGCGCTGCAGAATGATTGGGAGGTGGCGTCGAGCGTCGCCTATCGAGTGTTCGGTAGTCCAGCACCAGAGGCAACACCGATTCGATATGCTGAAGCGTGATGCACGGTTCTTCATCGAGAGCCGCGCATGCCTATGCAGCGCGCAGGGCGCAAGTGCCATCGCTGTCATCGTGAAACAGCGGGATGGTGATCTTCGCCTCGCACCCTGGCCCGGCACCGTTTTCGGTGCGATGCCCGCAACTGCAGCAAAGGAGACCCTCGAACTACTCCAATCTCTAGGTTTGTCATCGGACAGGCAAGATGGTTTTCACGGCATCGCTGCCTGTGCGGGCAGTACCGGCTGCGATGCCACGCTGGCTGATGTTCGGGGTGTTGCGGCGTCGCTCGCAGAACGACTCTCTGGCAAAATTGTGCCGCCCGGATGGACCATCAATCTCTCCGGATGCGACAAGCAATGTGCCAGGCGGCACGGTGCCTATGCAGAACTGATCGCCAACGACTCCGGCTTCCACCTGAAGATCAACGGTGAAAGCGTCCAGCTCATCTGCTCCCCCGATTCCGCAATCGGCGCAGTCGTAGCGTTCCACACCGAGAGACTCTCCGGAGTCGTCAGCCTATGAATTACATCAAGAGCGGCGCGACTATCTACAAGGAGTCCTTTTCGATCATCGGGCGCGAAGCTGACCTCTCTGCGTTCGGGCCTGATCTTGCACGTGTTGTAGTGCGCATGACCCATGCCTGTGGCATGACGGACCTGCCACAGGATGTTCAGGCATCGCAAGCCGCAGCCACAGCCGGCATCGACGCCCTGCTCGCAGGCGCTCCTCTTTTGTGCGACGCGACGATGGTAGCGAATGGCATCACACGCGGACGCCTTCCACAAAATAACCGAGTCCTCTGCACCCTGACGGATGCTCGAACGGCAGAGCTTGCGGCCACGCTGCAGACCACCCGCAGCGCAGCCGTCTTAGAACTCTGGCGAGACAAGCTCGCGGATTCTGTCGTGGTCATTGGAAATGCACCTACAGCCCTCTTCCATCTGCTGGATATGCTTGAAGGAGGCGCCGGAAAGCCAGCGCTCATCATCGGCATCCCCGTAGGTTTTGTCGGTGCAGCCGAGTCCAAGCAGCGCTCGCAGCAAATCGATTCAAAGTTCCCTTCCTCACCGTTCACGGACGACGTGGTGGAAGCGCCATCGCCGCAGCGGCCGTCAATGCCCTGGCGAGCGACGACGAATGAGCGCACGTCTGTTTGGATTGGGCGTAGGCCCAGGTGATCCGGAGTTAATCACAGTGAAGGCGCCGCGTGTGCTCAGGCAGGTCAAGTGGTTGCCTATCCATGCGCACAACATGGTCACAGCAACGCCCGCGCGATCATCTGCTCCGAACTGACTCACGGCCGGATCGAAACTCCTATGATGTATCCGATCACGACTGAGGAAACTAAGCATCCCGGAGGCTACGAGGCGGCGATCTCGGAGTTCTACGATGCCATGGCCGATCAGATTTCAAGCCATCTCACCGCCGGTCGCGACGTTGCGATTCTGTGCGAAGGCGACCCTTCTTCTATGGCTCGTATATGTATCTCCACGACCGTCTCGTGCACCGCTTCCCCACCGAGGTGGTTCCGGGAGTTTCTCCGTGATGGATGCCGCCGCGCGGCTCGGAACTCCACTCGTTCGTCGGGATGCCGAGTTCACCGTCTTACCTGGAACCATGAGCGAGGAGAGTCTGGTCGCCAGGCTCAGCCTCGAAGGCGCGTTCGTCACCATGAAGCTCGGACGGAATTTCGCGAAAGTGGCTCGAGCTCTCGAAAGAACCGGCCTCGCAGACAGAGCGCTCTTCATCGAGCGTGCCACCATGGGCGCTGAACACATCATCCCCCTCGCCGAGGTAGACGCGCTCCACGTTCCTTACTTCTCCCTCATCTTGGTTCCCGATGCGGGCCGTGCCCACCGGGAGCAAGCGCCTGTCGCAGGCTGCATCTCGGTCGTGGGTTTGGGCCCTCGAGCTGCAGAATGGCTTACTCCGGAAGTCCAACAGGCGCTTACCGAAGCCACGTATCTCGTGGGATACCACACCTATCTCGACCGTGTTCCGGTACAGTTCGGGCAGCATCGCTTTGGCTCAGACAACAAGGTGGAGGCTGATCGCGCGCGCCATGCACTTGCTCTCGCAGACGCAGGCCATCGTGTCTGTGTCGTCTCGTCCGGAGATCCCGGAATCTTTGCCATGGCAAGCGCTGTCCTCGAGTGTGTAGATCAGGGACCGCCCAGCTGGCACGCGCTCGATATCCGGATCTTGCCGGGAGTGTCTGCCATGCAGGCCGCAGCATCCCGCGTGGGCGCTCCTCTTGCACATGATTTTTGCGTCATTTCGTTGTCAGATCGGCTAAAGCCCTGGGATATTGTAGTGAAGAGACTAGACGCCGCGGTATGCGCCGACTTCGCCATCGCACTCTATAATCCAATCTCATCAGAACGACTCTGGCAACTCGCCGAAGCAAAAACAATCGTAGCGAAATACAGACGCGTCGATACTCCCGTGGTGCTTGCGCGAAGCGTTGGCAGACCCGACGAACGGCTCACCATCACCGACCTCCAGCACTTCGACCCCACACAGGCCGATATGCAAACCATCGTGCTTATCGGTTCTTCCACCACGCGCACCATGGCGATGGAGAACGGCAGGAAGCTCATCTACACTCCGCGGAGTTACGCCCAATGAACTCTAGGGAGCGCTGGCTTTGCATTGTAGGCATCGGCGAGGATGGCTGGGATGGCCTGAACAACAAGGCAAAACACGCGATTGAACACGCGGAGTTGCTGTACGGAGGCGAGCGACATCTAGCGTTCATTCCCGCTGGACTTCCAGAGCAACTCGCATTCCTTGGCCATCCCCAATGGCACCGGCGCTGCAGCAAATCCTTACGGAGCGTCGACGACACCGGCGAATCGCGGTGCTCGCCAGTGGCGACCCTTTGTTCTACGGAGTTGGAGTGCCGCTAACGCGTGATCTTTCCCTCCCGAGTTCCTGGTCATTCCACAGGTCTCCTCGCTTTCACTTGCATGCGCGCGGCTTGGCTGGCCTACTGCCGAAATCAGCGTGGGCTCCTTGGTCAGTCGACCCATCAGTCAGTTGCATCGTCATATTTATCCTGGTCAACGCATCCTGGTTCTTTCCGAATACGGCCGTACCCCGTTCAAGCTCGCAACCTTTCTCACCCAGGCTGGCTGCGGCAGCAGCAAGTCGGACGTACTCGAAAACTTGGGAGGGCCGTTAGAAGCTGTTAGGGACTTTGTACCTGTGTAGGTTCTTTGCTGTTGCTTGTAGTTTGCCGAGCATGGAGGGATGTCAGCCAAGGGAGTGGAGCCTTATCCGTCGGATGTGACGGACGAGGCGAGGTG